>DATGGM010000281.1:0-34688 GCA_035308525.1 Bryobacteraceae bacterium | reverse complement strand
GGAAATTCACGTTCATGTAGATATCCGCAGTCAGGGCCGTCTCGTTGATGGAGAGCACCTGCCCGCGGCTGGTGGCGGTAGGATCGGAGGCGTGGCGGGTGTTGCCGTTGTCGAACAGCATGATCAGTTTCGGGTTGGCGGTGGCCTGCACCTCCACATCGTGCTGATGGCTGAACCAAGGCGAGGGAATATTGGGCGTATTGACCATGGTGAAGTTGCCGCCGGGGCCCTGGTTGCCCTGGTAACCCAAAGTCCAGATGACGTGGCCGTCACCGGTTCCGTTCGCGTAGTTGATCTTGATCACCCAATCCTGGCTGCGCAGCGACATGATCAGGCTGCCGTCGGAGGAATCGTAGGCCAGGGAGTTGCCGTGCAGCCAGTCGTTGGCGACCGAGGCCAGCGTAATGGGACAGCATCCGCCGGTAGCCGTCTGGGCGCACGGCTTGCACTTCTCGCCGAGGATGGCGGCGCGGCTGACCGGCAGCCAATCGAACGCATTCCAGCTCCAGACCAGGTTCCAGTTGGTGTCCAGCACCAGAATTTCGTCGCCCATTACGTCCACGGTTCCGGAGCCTTGCACATTCGTGTAGAGACGCTCATTGTGGGCGATGATGGCCGTGTTACCGTTGGGCAGCCGCATGGCCTCATGGTTGAAGTCGATGATGGACTGCTGGCCCATGGCGGCCAATTGGGTGTTGGCCGTCGCCTCGGTGTAGGAGTGCACAGCTTTACCCCCCAGGCTGAGTTCGTCGACGGTGTAATCCGTGAAGTCGGAATTCGTGATCACCAGTACGGTGCCGCCCGGCACCCAGCGGGTCATAAAGAGATTATTCGCCTGGCAGTAAGACCACACCGGCTTGCCTTGCAGGTCGGTGGCGGCGACGCAGCCTTTGATGCCAGGGCGGCTGAAGAAACTGGTGAAGATGACAGGCTGGCCCTTGTCCGCGCCGGCGCTGGGCGGAAAAGCTACCTTGGCAGCCGGAACAGCGCAGGTACTGGTCGCGGTTTGGCTTTTGAGCGACCAGCCGCACACGGCAGCAACCCCCAAAAGCGTGGCGACAGTTTTCTTCGCGGATATCACTTGAGTTATAACCCCCCTCGGCCGGATTTCAGGAAATAG
Organism: Bryobacteraceae bacterium; assembly: GCA_035308525.1. Taxonomy (GTDB): domain Bacteria; phylum Acidobacteriota; class Terriglobia; order Bryobacterales; family Bryobacteraceae; genus Bog-159. The sequence goes on along the minus strand of DATGGM010000281.1, from coordinate 33,568 downwards.
TATACACCAGCAGTGAGAACAGGCCCGCTGCAGAGCCGAGGTTTTTCAAAAGGCGGGTACTAGACTCCGTACTACGCCGGTCCTGGTTTACCCGTGTAATGCTCGGCGCGGTGGACCACCTGGTGGTCGTCGCTGGCCTCCAGGTGGGTGATCACCTCAGCCGGTTGGCCCAGCGCCGCGGACAGGCGCTCCTCGAGAAGGGTTGCCAGCCGGTGGGCCTCGGCCACCGTCTGCGATCCGGCGAACAATAAGTGGACTTCCACCAGCAGCCGGTGACCGGTGCTGCGGAAACGTACGCCGTGATACTGTACGCCCAATTCCTCGCAGAGGGCATCCAGCTTCTCCCGCAGCAGGGTGCCGGCCTGGGGATCGGCAGTATCGAGCAGGCCGGTAGCCGAGCGCCATATCAGGTGTCCACCCGACCACAGGATATTGAGCGCCACAGCGATAGCGCAGATAGCGTCCCAGGGTTTCCAGCCGGTGCACAACACCAGGCCCAAGCCGGCGACAACGCCGAAGCTGGTCCAACTGTCGGTGAGGACGTGCTTTCCGTCGGCTTCCAGGATGAGCGATCGGGTGCGCTTCCCGGTGCGTATGAGGTACCAACCCAGCCCGGCATTGACCACGGCCGCGGCCACGGCGACCAGGGTGCCCGCGCCGACATTTTCGAGCTGCAGGCCGGCGATCCATTTCTGGACGGTTGCGGCGATGATAAAGATAGCCGCCAGGACGATCATGGCGCCCTCAAATCCGGCGGAGAAGAAGGCTATGCGCTCGTAACCGTATAAATACCGCTGATTGGCGGGCTTCAGGCTCAACCACAGACTGAACCAGGCGAAGATTACCGCCACCAGGTGGACGACCGACTCGGCGGCATCCGACAGGATGGCGGCCGACCCGGTGAACAGGTACGCGGCGACCTTGCCCACCAGCATCACCACCCCGAAAGCCAGCGAAAGGCGCATGGCCAGGCGCATCTGCCGGGCGGCGGTCTCGGGGATGGCGCCATTTTGAGACATGTTGCTCTGATTTTATCTCGAATCGGCACGCGTGACTTCTGTTACGTTCATTCGTATTGGAATAGTATGCGTCATCGACTTCTTCTCATTCTCACACTGACCGTGGCGGCTTTCGGGCAGACCAAGCTGCTGCGCTTTCCAGATATTCACGACGACCGCATCGTGTTCACGCATGGCGGCGACCTGTGGATGGTGAACGCGGCGGGCGGCACGGCGACGCGCCTGACCGCGCACCCGGGCGTGGAAGTGTTCGCCAAGTTTTCGCCGGACGGAAAGTGGATCGCCTTCACCGGCCAATACGACGGCGACGAGCAGGTTTACGTGATGCCGGCGGAAGGCGGCGAGCCGAAGCAATTGACGTTCTATCCAGCCCACGGCCCGCTGGCGCCGCGCTGGGGCTACGACAACCAGGTGTACGGATGGAGCAACGACGGGCATTATGTCATCTACCGCTCGCTGCGGGACGCGCGGGCGCTGGCGCTGAGCCGTCTGTTTCGCGTTCCGGTAAGCGGCGGACCTTCGGAAGCGCTCCCCATGGCGGTTTCGGGGGCCGGCTCGTTCTCGCCGGGCGGCAACCAGATTGTCTACTCGCCGCAGGCGCGCGACTTCCGTACGGAAAAACGATACAGCGGAGGCCAGGCGAACGCGCTCTACATTTTCGACACGGAAACGCACGCCGCCAAGCGCATCACGGAAGGTCCGCGGGCGAGCCGCGATCCCATGTGGATCGCCAAGGAAATCTACTACGACTCGGACCGGGACGGGCACTTCAATATCTACGCGTACGACACGGCCAGCGGCAAGACGCGGCAGATCACGCAGTACACGCTGTGGGACGTGAGATGGCCCAGCACGGACCGGCAGCAGCGCATCGTATATGAATTGAACGGCGAGCTGCAGATCCTGGACACCAAGACGGGCAAGAGCGCCGCCATATCGGTGCGGGTGCCGGATGACGGCGTGAACCGGCGGCCCAGCTACGTCTCGGCGGCGAACCTGATCGAGCAGGCGCAGATAAGCCCCAAGGGCGAGCGGGTCCTATTCGCGGCGCGCGGCGATATCTTTTCGGCGCCGGTGGAGAAGGGTCCCACGCGCAACCTGACGCATTCACCGGGAGTGCACGACAAGTGGCCGGCATGGTCGCCGGACGGCACGCGGATCGCGTACCTGTCGGACGCCAGCGGCGAAGAAGAAGTTTACGTAGTGGCGCAGGACGGCTCGTCGCCGCCGGAGAAGATCACCAGCGGCGGGAAGGCGTTCCGGTATGAGCCGGCCTGGTCGCCGGACAACCAGCACATCGCCTTCAGCGACAAGGATGGGCGGCTGTGGCTGGTATCGCTGGCGGACCACGCCACCGAGGAGATCGCGCACTGCACTGAGGGACGGATCGGCGATTACGCCTGGTCGCCCGGCGGCGGATACCTGGCGTTCAGCATGAACGACCGGCGGTCCTTTTCGGCGTTGTACATCTGGTCGATGAAAGACAAGAAGCTCAATCGGGTCACCAGCGGCATGTTTAACGAGAGTAATCCCGCCTGGCATCCCGGCGGCGACTACCTTTATTACATGGCCAATCACGAGTTTGAACCGCAGATCTCGCAGGCCGAATTCGATTTCGCCACTAATCGCATGACCGGCATTTTCGTGATGGCGCTGCGGAAGGACGTGAAGAATCCGTTTCCGCCGGAGAGCGACGAGGTGAGCGTCAAGGACGAGAAGAGCAAGAGCGACAAAGATAAAGACGAGAAGGACAAGAAGGCCGAGGAAGCGAAGGATGGCGGGATCGATTTTGACGGCCTGGATCAGCGCGTGGCGCGTGTGCCGCTGGCGGCTGATAACTATTTCGGCCTGGCGGTGAAGAGCGATGCGCTGATCTACGGTGTCTTTCCGGAGGGCTACTATGGGCGGCCGGCGGCGACTAAGCCGACGCTGCGGGTGTATTCCTTGAAAGATCGCAAAGAGACCACTCTGGCGGAGGATATCGGCGGATTCGTGGTCTCGCAGGACGGCTCGAAGGTGCTGGTCCGTCAGGAGCACGATTGGAACGTATATGAAGCCACGCCCAAGGGCGCCGGCACCAAGAAGACCGTCTCCACAGGGCAGTTGATGCTGGAGAAGGATCCGGCCGCCGAATGGAGCCAGATCTTCAACGAAGTGTGGCGGCGGTACCGCGATTTCTTTTACGCCCCGAACATGCACGGCTACGACTGGGAAGCGCTGCGCGCGCGCTACAGCGAGTTGCTGCCCTACGTGGCGCATCGCACGGATCTGAATTACGTGATCGGCGAGATGATTTCGGAATTGACCGTGCAGCACGCTTATATCGACGGCGGCGATCTGCAGATTCCGCCGCGGCCGCACGCGGGCCTGCCGGGCGCGCGCTTCGAGGTGGACGCCGGCTCCGGAAGATATCGCATCGCCAGGATTTTCGCGGGGCAAAACGAGGAAGATGTTTACCGTTCGCCCCTGACCGAGATCGGCGTGGACGCGAAGGCCGGCGATTATGTCCTCAGCATCAATGGCGAAGATGTGACCGCGAAGGACGATATCTACAAGTTCCTGCGCCATGCGGGCGATGCGCCGGTGATTCTGATGCTGAATAGCACGCCATCGCTCAGCGGCGCGCGCAAAGTCAGTTACCGGCCGCTCAGTTCGGAGACCGACTTACTGTATCTGGAATGGGTGGAGCGTAATCGCCGGGTGGTGGACGAGATGTCGCATGGCCGCATCGGCTATATGCATTTACCGGACATGGGGCAAGCCGGCATTCGCGAGTTCATCAAGTGGTACTATCCGCAGCTTCGAAAAGACGCGCTGCTGATCGACGACCGCGCCAATGGGGGCGGCAACATTTCGCGCATGGTAATCCAGCGGTTGACGCGCACGCTGCTGGCGAACACTTACGCGCGCACCCTGGCCACGCCGCAACCGTACCCCGACAGCGTATTCATCGGGCCGAAGGTAGTGTTGCTGGACGGCAACTCGGCGTCTGACGGCGATATCTTTCCATGGATGTTTCGCACCGCCAAGTTAGGTCCGCTGATCGGAGAACGGACGTGGGGCGGCGTAGTGGGGATCACCAGCCACGGCCAGCTTATCGACGGCGGCGGTGTGAGCGTGCCCGAGTTCGGCTATGCCACGGCAGAGGGCCAGTGGGCGGTGGAGGGCCACGGCGTGGATCCGGATATCGTGGTGGAGAACGATCCGAAGTCGTTGATTGAGGGGCACGATGCGCAATTGGAGCGGGGGGTAGCGGAGTTGATGAAGGCGCTGGAGAAGGGGAGCCCGCAGCTGCCGGAGCATGCGCCTTATCCGGTGAAGTTGAAGTAGGGGGCGTTGCCGGCCCGCCCATCGCCGTGGGATACTTCATGGAACTGAGGGTAGCGAAATCTTCTGCCGCCGGACCTTGCTTTGCGTGTGTTTCCTGGCAGCCGTGCCGGTTCGCGCGGAGCACCTGCCTACCAGGCTGTATACCGCAGCCGATGGCCTGCCCAGCAACGGAGTTAGTTGCGCGGTCCGGGATTCGCACGGCTTTCTATGGTTCTGCACCGACGAAGGGCTCTCCCGCTTCGACGGCTACACCTTTACGAACTACGCGACCGAGCAGGGGCTGCCGGAACATGACGTCGCGGATTTCCTGGAAACACGGGACGGCGAGTATTGGGTGGCCACGGCCAGGGCACTGAGCCGTTTTAATCCGCGGGGCGGGTTGCGGTTCGACATTTTCACGCTGGGGGCGGCTGACGATCCGGGACCCATCATACAAATCGCGGAGGCGCCGGACGGCCGCATCTGGTGCCTGACGCTGCACCAGTTGTTTCGCTTCGACCGTGGGCGCCGGCATTTCGAACTCATCGACCTGGGCGCGGACCTGGGCAGATCCAGGCTATGGGACACGCTGCTGCCGGATGTCGATGGCAGCCTTTGGCTGGGTGGCGATGGCATGCTCGCGCGGCGATTGGCATCGGGAAGCACGGAACAGTATGGAAAGGCGGAGGGGATGCCGCGCGCGGGAGCTCGCGTCAGCACCATATTCAGGGATCGCCGGCAGCGTTTGTGGGTGGCGACGTGGTTGGGGCTTTGCCACATGGCGGCACATCCCCAACCGGGCAGGCGCTCCGTGGAGCGTATCTATACGGGCCGGGACGGGCTGCCCGGCACCTTGGTTTTGGCTTTGTTCGAATCCTCGGATGGAAAGCTGTGGCTCGGGACGGATGGCGGTCTGGCCGAGTTCGTGGACGGAGAAGGCCGTAAACCGGACTCGTTCCGCACGTGGACCACGCACCATGAGCTCAACATGCCGGGTGTCGACCGGCTGTCCATTGGCGCACTGGCGGAAGACCAGGCCGGTAATCTGTGGCTCGCGGGCGCTGGAGTCATACGGCTCGCCCGGGGTCTATTCACGACTTACACTACACAGGATGGCCTACAGAGCAACAGCGTCGGATCGATCTTCGAAGACCGCGCCGGTCACCTGATCACCGTAACGGGTGATCCTCGATACCGGTACTTGCACATGTTCGATGGGGAGCGATTCACCCCGGTTCTCCCGCGGCTGCGCACGCAGACGGCATTGTTTACCTGGGGCAGCGGCCAGATTCACTTTCAAGACCACACGGGAGCCTGGTGGGTGGCGACCGACCAGGGACTCTGCCGGTATCCGATGGTCCACGATCTGAAGGAACTGGCACGCACCCGGCCGGAACGGATCTTTACCGAGCGCGATGGGCTGTCCGCCAAACAGATCTACGGAATGTACGAGGACTCGCGGGGCGATGTGTGGATCTCGGTAGTGGGTCCGAACGACGTGGAACGGTGGTCGCGAACCAGCGGCGCGATCGCGAGATTCCAGCACGACTCGGACGGCAAACCTCTGGGAACGCCGACGGTGTACGCCGAAGACCGCGCCGGGAATATTTGGATGGGGTTTTTCTGGCGGGATATGGCCCGCTATGGCAAAGGACGGTTTCAGGTATTCCGCAACCCGGGCGGTTTGCAGGGCCACGTAACGGATCTTCTGGTGGATCACGCCGGCCGGCTGTGGGTGGCGACGAGCAGCGGCCTGGCGCGCGTGGACAAGCCCGACGCGGAGCGCGCCGAGTTCAAGGTCTATTCGGTCCACTCCGGCCTTTCGAGCGACAACGTCCGCTGCCTTACGGAAGACTCATGGGGGCGAATCTATCTGGGTACGGGACGGGGAATCGATCAACTGGACCCGGAGAGCGGCCAGATCCGGCATTACACCGAAGCCGACGGGCTGCCCTTCCCCGGCACCGTGCGCGCCGCATACCGGGATCGGAATGGCACGCTCTGGTTTGGCGGAAACGGGCTGACGCGGTTTGTACCTCGAGCAGACGCGGGTACCACCGGGCGGCCCGCCATCCGCATCACGCGGCTCAGCGTCCACGGCCGTGAGCTTCCGGTGTCCGAACTCGGAGAAGACCGGATCTGGGGACTGCAGCTCCGGCCGTTCGAAGACCAGATCCAAATCGACTTCGCCAGCCTGAACTTCGGCATGGGGGAAACCATCCGTTATCAATACAAGATGCAAGGCGCGGACCGGGATTGGGGACCGCTGGTGAACTCCCGAAGCGTCACGTATGCCGGCCTTCGCGCGGGGAGTTTTCGCTTTTCCGTGCGCGCAGTGGATGCCAGGGGGCTGACCAGCCAGGCGCCGGCCTCCATCACGTTCGACCGGATGCCTCCCCTTTGGCAACGCTGGTGGTTTCTCACGCTTTCCTGCGCCGCGGTGGCGCTGGCAGCCTGGTACGCGCACCGATACCGGCTGGCGCGATTGTTGGAACTCGAACGTGTGCGCACCCGCATCGCCACCGATTTGCATGACGATATCGGATCGAGCCTGACGCAGATCGCCGTCTTGACGGAGGTAGCCCGGGCGAATGCGGGAGCTGACGGGACGCCATCCGACGCGCGTCTGGCGCGCATTGCGGAACTCTCCCGGGAGCTGGTGGATGCCATGAGCGACATCGTTTGGGCCATCAATCCACAGCGCGATAATCTGGGCGATCTGGCTTACCGCATGCGCCGGTTCGCCAGCGATCTGCTGGCTTCCCGCGGGATCGAGATTGAGTTTGCGGCTCCGGAGGATGCCGGAGAGACCGCGCTGCGCGCCGAAGCGCGGAGGGAGGCATTTCTCATTTTCAAGGAAGGCATCCACAATATCGTACGGCATGCGCAGTGCCGCCGAGTAGAAGTCGATTTAGGCGTCGATCAACACCGTCTGGTCCTGCGCCTGAGCGACGACGGCCAGGGAGCGGGCGTGGGAATCAACGGGCGTGGACACGGCATCACCAACATGCGGCAGCGGGCGCGCGCGGTGGGCGGCGATCTGCAGATTGCTTCCGGACCAGGCCAGGGCACGGTCATCATTTTGAGCGTGCCCCTGGATCCCAAAACGGGACCCAGAAAAAAGATCACCTGAACAGGTGATGGTTTTGTTCCCGGGAACGCCGAAAATAGGAAGGCCAAGCAGATGACAGCCAGCCCGGACACCCTCACCACGGTGGTGATCGAAGATCAGCAGGAGTTGCGCGAAGGCCTGCAGCTTCTGATCAACGGCACGTCCGGCCACCGCTGCGTGGGAGCCTATCGGAGCATGGAGGACGCCCTGGCGCGCCCGGCGGGAGACGCACCGCAGATCATCCTGGTGGACATCGGGTTGCCCGGGATGTCCGGCATCGAAGGGATCCCTCTGTTGCGCGGAAGATTCCCGGCCGCAGCGGTTTTGGTCCTGAGCGTATATGACGACGATGACCGGATCTTCGGGGCACTGTGCGCGGGCGCCTCAGGGTACCTCCTGAAGAAGACCCCGCCGGCGCGCCTGCTGGAGAGTTTGCAGGAAGCCTGCAACGGGGGCGCCCCCATGTCCCTCGAAGTGGCGCGTAAAGTGATCCGCCTGTTTCGCGAGTTCCGGCCCGTGCCTTCCGCCGTACACGACCTGACACCACACGAGACACGGCTCCTGAAATTGCTGTCGGAAGGCCACAATTACAAGACGGCCGCCGCCACGTTAGGCGTCAGCATCAACACCGTCGCGACGCATATGCGGCACGTCTACGAAAAGCTGCACGTCCACTCCAAATCCGAGGCTGTCGCCAAGGCGCTGCGCAGCGGCATTGTGCGGTAGCCGCGCCGAAGATTATCACCTGTTCAGGTGATGACTGGGAGCCCGGGCTCGCGTATTCTACTCGAGAAACCGGTCTAAGGTGTTGGCCGGAGGGACAAGGGATATGAGAATCTACGCCGCCATCGCAATCCTGGCGTCCGTGCCGGGTGGTTTGGGCGTGGCGCTGCCGCAGAGCTGCGCTACACCAATCACGAGTTGGAGCGGGAGCTATACCCTTAACGCGACTGCCAGCCAGGTGGCGTGTTCGCCACCGTATATCTGCACCATCAGCCAGTCGGTGTCGGCGGCGCTGACTTCGCAGCTCCAGGTGTCAAGCTGCAGCCTTCTCAATGTGCTCCTGAACGGCAACATTATCAGCGCAAGCGTCGACGACACAGCCGTTGGCACGGATCCGTGCACCATGCAAGGAAATAGCGGGGCTGCGCCCACCGATAATAACTTCCTGATGATCTATCCGACAAGCGGAACCTATAGCCTTGTTTTCGAGCCTTACGCCGCCGTGACTGGTACGCCCTCCGGCTGCGGGGGCGGGGATCCGGCCATTGGCCTGGCTCCGCAAACCAACTGGCCCTGGACGTCTACCCTGCCGGCGTCGGTCGGACCACTGACGGCCACGGGCCAGCTTTTCTCGGGACAGGTATGGTTCTATAACGCCCCCTCAGACTGGACCTTCGGCTTCACGCTTACACCCATCTACAACCCCGACGATCCCTGCAAGGAGGATGGCGGCCAGGGGGACCCGGTGGGCTCAAGCATAGGCTGCCAGAGCCAGAGCCTGGGCGAAGATATACCGATTACAGGTACCGGATTCAACCTGCATTACGAATCGAACCGGCATCAAGCCGCCTACGGAAACAGCGTGGCGAGCGCCGATGCGTCCATGATCGGCGGATGGACCTTAAGCGTCCACCATGCCTACGACCCCAGCACCAACACACTTTTTCTGGGCGATGGCACGCAGCGCAACGGATACCAGCTCGGCACTCCGGTCGCATTCAACGGCCACCTTCTGCTTACTTCGGAAGATGGGAGCGAAGTGTATGTCTTCACATCCGCCGGTCAGCAGCTGAAAACGCAGCGGCCGCTTACCGGCGCGCTGGAGTATCAGTTCGGGTACGACGCCGCCGGGAACCTGGTGACGGTGACCGACGGCAGCGGCAATGTGACCACAATTCAACGCAACGCCTCCGAGCAGGCTACCGCCATTGTTTCGCCGTACGGGCAGAGCACGACGCTGGCTGTGGACAGCGCCGGCCTCTTGAACCAGGTTACCGATCCGCTGGGCAAGTCACAAACGTTCGTCAACACGAGCACGGGTCTGCTCAGCTCACGCACGGACGCGAACGGAAACACTTTCATCTATACCTACGACACCAGCAGCGGCACGCTGAGCAAAGACTCCGATCCGCTGGGCGGCTATATTATGCTGGGGCGCACCAATGCTACTTCCGGGTTCGGGTGGACCGTGAGCGAAACTACCTCCATGGACCGGGCGAGTAGTTATCAAAGCACTTTCACCATGCCTTGGGTTCAAGGCGGCGCCGCATCTTACTCCGAGCAGCAGACGAACATCTGGCCAGACGGCTTGCAAGCGGCTTCGAGCACGAGCCTGAACAGCGGGCTGCTATCGAAGCAGGCCACCTTGCCGGACGGCACATCCGACAGCCGATCATTCGGGCCGGATCCAGTCTGGGGAATCCAGGCTCCGGTTGAGACGAGCGAGACTCTAACGCAGGGTAATCTGACGATGAATATTACGGGGAGCCGTAGTACCACGCTGGGCACGGCCGGCAACCCGTTCACAGTCACAACCGAGGCAGACACGCAGATAATGAATGGCCGTACGTACACGTCCACTTTCACCGGTTCGAACCGCACATGGGTGAATACAAGCCCGGTGAACCGAACGCTGACTGTGGCGCTGGATTCGCTGGAGCGGATTGCGAGCACGCAGATCGAAGGACTCACTGCCATGGACTTCGCTTACGACAGCAGCGGCCGCCTGTTATCGGCTACCCAAGGCACTCGAAAAACGACCCTGGGCTACAACACGGACGGTTTTCTGTCCGGAGTCACGGATCCGCTGAAGCTGACCACCGGCTTGGGCTACGACGCGGATGGACACGTGCTGAACACAACCCTGCCCGATGGCCGGATCACCAACTTCGCCTACGATGCCAACGGCAACCTCACTTCCGTGACTCCACCGGGCAAGCCGGGCCACGAATTTGCGTACAACGCGGTGAACCTGCCGGAGAGTTATACACCGCCCGCGGTTCCCGGAACGGGCGCCACCACGTACGGTTACAACCTGGACCGCGATCTGACGAGCATCACGCGTCCCGACGGCAAGACGATTACTTACGGCTACGACAATGCCGGCCGACTCACTTCCATCGGCACCCCGACTGGGACCACGAAGTTCACGTACAACCCGACCACCGGCAATCCGGCCAGCGCTGTCCGGGGCGTCGAAGCTCTGGCTTCCAGCTATAACGGCCCTCTGCCTACAAAATCCACCTGGACAGGCACCGTGGCTGGAACAGTGAACCATGCTTATAACGATAACTTCTGGATTTCGTCGCAGAGCGTTGGCGGAGGAAGCACTATTGCGCTCAAATATGATAATGACGGACTGCTTATCGGGGCGGGCTCACTTGCCATCAAGCGCAACCCGAAGAATGGCCTGATCGCGGGGACCACGCTTGGCGCCTCGACGGACAGCCGCACCTACAACGGCTTCGGCGAACTGATCGCCTACACCGCGTCGGTAAGCGGCGTATCTATATATACACAGAGCCTCACTCGCGATGCCGACAGCCGGGTTAAAGCAAAGAGCGAAACCGTCAGCGGAACCAACAACACGTACTCTTACACGTACGATCCAGCCGGCCGCCTCACCGGGGTCACGAAGAACAGCGCGACCGACACCTATACCTACGACAGCAACTCCAACCGCCTGACCGCAACGACTCCCGCGGGAACCGCGGGCGGAACGTACGACGCCCAGGACCGGCTGCTCACCTATGGAACGGCCACGTATACCTACACCGCCAACGGCGAACTGACGAGCCAGACCGCCGGCGCACAGACGACAACCTACACCTATGACGTTCTCGGAAATCTGATCGCCGCCACGCTGCCCAACGGGACAAAAATCAGCTACATCGTCGACGCCGAGAATCACCGCGTGGGGAAAGAAGTGAACGGCGTCTCGAGCACCGGATTTCTCTATGATGGCGACCAGATGGTGGCGCAGCTGAACGGCAGCAATCAACTGGTAAGCCAGTTTGTCTATGGCACAACTGCGACGTCGCCGGACTACATGGTGAGCGGCGGCACGACCTACCGTATCTTCTCCGATCAGTTGGGCAGCCCGGTTCTGGTGGTCAACACTTCCACCGGCGCGATCGCAGAGCAAATCGCCTATGACGAATTCGGCAACGTGATTAGCGATACGAATCCAGGATTCCAGCCTTTTGGGTTTGCAGGAGGGATCTACGATCAGGACACAAAACTAGTACGCTTTGGCGCCCGCGACTATGACCCCAGCATTGGCCGCTGGACGGCAAAAGACCCCACTCTTTTCGACGGGGGGGATACCAACCTGTACAGCTATGTGTTGAATGACCCGGTGAACCTGAGCGATCCTACGGGCCTGAGCATCTATCGAGTGGATGCTACGCAGTGGGTGCAGAAGCAGCAGACCAAAGGACTCTATCGCGTCGATGCCAGCAAGCTGGTGGACTGCCAAAAATGCAAGCAGAAGGAGCCGAAGAACCCCAAGTCAACCAAAAACAAGCCACCGATCATTCGGATGCCCCCCATGGCCGTGACCGGCGACCCTGGCGCGAGTGTGACTTTGACGATCGATTTCCCCGATGGCACGACCGTCATAATGGACGACGCCGGGACTTTGACGATCGGACCTGCGCAACCGGTCATTGTAATGCCCCCCATGGTGGTGACAGGCGTCTGTCGCCCCTGAAAGCCGGCCCAACAGCGGAGCAGACGTTTAATCCACCGTTTAATCCACCGTTTAATCCACCAGGGCTTCGTAGGCCATCCTCTTGAACTGAGCATTTGCAATGACGTCGCTGCTGGGGAGCACATTGACCAGAAAGACGCCGATCATATGTTCCCTGGGATCGATCCAGAAGCTGGTTCCGGCCGCGCCTCCCCAGTTGTACTCGCCCTCGGAGCCGACGTTCGCGGACTTGCCGGGGCCCAGATTCACGGCGAACGTCAAGCCGAAACCGTAGCCTTCCGCCGGCATGCCGCCGGTGCGTCCCAGAGTTCCGAGGTGATCGCTGCGCATGAGTTCGACCGACTTGCGGCCGAGAATGCGCACGCCATCGAGCTCACCGCCGTTCAGCAACATGCTGACGAAGCGCGCATAGTCGTCGAGAGTGGATACCGAACCGGCTCCGCCCAAGAGCAGCGTGGGCTTCTTCTTGTAGTTCTCTTGCGCCGGTTCGGTGGAAGGTTCGATGCCGCCGCCCTTCTTAGGCGTGTACAGCACCGCCAAGCGACTCCATTTCTCTTCGGGCACGAAGAAGGCGGTATCCTTCATACCGAGCGGATGGAAAATCCGCTCTTCGAAAAACCGGTCGAGCGGCTTGCCGGAGAGGACCTCCACGAGACGGCCGAGCACGTCGATCGACATGCCGTAGTGGAACGTCGTGCCAGGCTGGTGGTTTAAAGGCGCGGTGGCCAGACGCCGTACCGCTTCCGCCAAATCGAAGGACACCCACCCGTTTCCGCCGTTCACACCCAGCTTCTTGTAAGCCGGCTCGCCGTTTTCATCCTTCGGTCCCCCGTAGTCGAGGCCGCTGGTGTGCCGGAACAGGTCGCGGACGGTGATGGGGCGATCAGCGGGAACGGTGTAGCAGGTGCGCTTGCCGGCGGCGTCAAACGTTTCCTGAGCCACGCTCATCTTCGTGAACTCCGGAAGATACTTCGACACCGGATCGCCGAGCGAGAACTTGCCCTCTTCGTAGAGAATCATGGCGGCGACGCCCGTGATGGCCTTGGTCATCGAGTACATGCGCACGATGGTGTCGGGCTTATAGGCGCCCCAGGTCTCCCGGAAGACGACCTTACCGTTGCGCGCGATGAGGCCGGAAGCGCCGTTCAGGCGGCCGGTGGCGATATGTTCCTGCATCACGGTGTTAATCCGGTTCAGGCGATCAGGGGAGAAACCAGCCTGCTCCGGGGGAGCGGTAGGCAAACTCGCGCCGAACAGCAACGTGGCGACCAAACAGAAGACGATGAGAATCCGCATGCGCGCCAATCTATCACAAAGGCACGCCCTACGGAAGAAATCGCCTCCAAATTTATGCGCGGCCGAGCCGGCTGAGAATCCTCTCGGCGGCTTCCACGCCGCGGAATTGGGCTTCTTCGAAGATCGAGATGGCGCTGATGTCGGAATTGGCGAACAGCAGTCTTCCCTGCCCCTGTGCCAGGCCGCGGCGGCGCGGGTCGAAGATGGCGCCGGGCACGGGGCGTGCCATGGCGTGACCCAGGCGCATGATGTCGATGCGCGAGACGCAGTTACGGATGTCCGGGTGAACCCGTTCCAAGTCGTGTAAGATCGCCTCGCACCAGTAACTCCAGTCCTTTTGCAAGAGCAGCGCGCGATTGGCCGCGGGGGAGCCTTCGGCCAGGGCCCAGTAGAAGGTCCACACGGTGCGGTCCACTTGCGTGCGGAGGGTCTGATGGGTGGCATCCACGTAACCCAGCGTGGGCGAGTGAGCCACTACGTTGTCCCAGGCTCGTTCATTGGTGGCGGCGCCGCGCGGCGGGCGGTCCAGCGTCAGATTGGCGGTCAGCCAGGGGGAGTATTCGAACTTTTCGAGCGCACCGAAGCCCTCGATCAGATAGGGCGCGAGGAAAGTGGGGGCCGCGTAAATTACGGCGTCGGCGATGAACCTGGTGCTCTCGGTGAGCACGTGGTAGCGGGCTCCCTGGCGCTCGATTCTTCTCACCACCTGCCAGGTGCGCACAAACGATCCGACGCGGCGCAGGAGTTGATCGGTGATCCAGGAGTTGCCTTCGGGCCATGTCAGCGGACCTTTCTCCTCGGCGGCGCGCGAGGAGAAGTAGTGCACTCCGGCCCACGCGGAGGTATGGGCGGCTATCGCGCCGTAATCGTCGCGGCAACAATAGTTCATGTACCAAAGCACGATGGGCGACACCACACCCTGGCGGCGCAGCCACTCCGCGAACGAAAGGCGGTCCAGTTCCCGCGGGCTGCGGTCCACACCGGCTTCCATGGGGATAGTAAATCCTCCGCGCGCGCGGAATGAAGCGAAGAGATCTTCGAGCTTCTGAAACTGATCGCGATCCTTGGGAGTAAGCCCGATGGCCGGCTGGATGCCTTCCTGCCATTTACCGTACAGGAAGAGGCGCTCCTGGGGGCTGAAACACAGGAAACGCTCGTTCCAGACGCCATCGCGCAGCACGCCGAACTCTTCGAATAGCTCGCGCACGTAGGAGGCTTTGGGTCCCGGGACCGGCACATAGTGCGCGGCCCAGGGATACGCGGTGACTTCGTTCCGGCCGGACCGGGCGTTGCCGCCGGCCTGATCGTTCATCTCCAGCAGAACGAAGTCGCGAAAGCCGCGTTTCTGGAGCCGCCACGCGGCGCTCAGGCCCGCGATGCCGCCGCCCACGATGACGAGAGGAATGCGCTCGCCGCGCAGCGGCGGCGAGACAGGCGCGCGATCGCGGATCCTGTGTCCGGCGGCGAAGGAGTCATTGACGAACGATCCCGCGATACGCCGCTCGCCCTTGGCAGTCATGCCGGCCAGAGCCGCGCAGCCGCTGCCGATGAACTGGCGCCGGGTAGCCGTCAATGGCTGATATCCTTCCAATCCTTATCGTAGGCGCGCACCAGAACCTGATCGTTCAGCGTATTGGCCGGCATCGGAATGCGCGCCATGTCGGGCGGGAACTGGAAGAGCGCGGGCATGGTGGCCACGCTGAGGAAGCGCAGGCCGGACGGCAGGGCTGGGGCCAGGCTGTAATCGCGCAGCGACGCGATCACGAAACCCCATTCGCCGAACGACGGAACATACACATGATACGGATAGGTTTTCAGTCCGGCCTGGCGAAGGGTAGCTTCGATGCACCAGAACGAGTCGCGCGCGAACATGGGGGAAGTGCTCTGCACCACCAGGAGTCCCTGGGCGCTGAGATGGCGCGCCACGGCGCGATAGAAGGCCGTGGTGTACAACTTACCCAGGGCGTAGCTGGTGGGGTCGGGAAAGTCCACCACGATGAAGTCGAAGCTGTCTGGATTGGCATCGATCCAGGGGAACGCGTCGGCATTGACCACGTGCACCTTGGGCGAGAGAAACGCGCGCTTGTTGAGCGCGGTCAGCATGGGATTGGTGGAGAACAAGCGCGTCATTTCGGGATCGAGATCCACCAGGGTGACGGTCTCCAGTTGGGGATATTTGAGGATCTCGCGCAGCGCCAGGCCATCACCGCCGCCCAGCACCAGCACGCGCCGCGGCGCGGGCACCGCCGACAGAGCGGGATGCACCAGGGATTCGTGGTAGCGATACTCGTCGCGGGAGCTGAATTGCAGGTGGCTGTTGAGGAACAGCCGGAGATCGTCTTTAAAGCGGGTCAGAACGATGTGCTGGTAGCGTGTATCGCGCGCGAAGATGATTTCGTCCGCGTAGATGTTGTCTTCCGCCGCCGCGGTAATGCGCCTGGCTTCCAGCATTCCACCAAGCAGGATCAGCAGAACTGCCACGGAGACGGCGCGAAGCATTCGGCGGGCGCCCAACTGGGCGGCGAACAGCTGGGTGCTCCACAATGCCACGCCCGTGTTGACGATGCCGAACAGCATGGCGGACCGGACCAGTCCCAGCTTGGGAACCAGGATGATGGGGAACAGCAGCGAAGCCGCCAGCGCGCCGATGTAGTCGAAGGTGAGAACGTGCGCTACCGCGTCGCGGAAATCGAACTGCCCGCGGACGATACGCATGAGCAGCGGAATCTCGAGCCCGACGAGCACGCCGATCACGGTGACGATGAAATACATCAGGAGGGCGAAGGCCTGGGTATAGGCGAAGGCCAGGAACAGCGCGGCGGAGGAGAAGCCGCCGATCAGCCCGATCATCAGCTCGATCCAGATGAAACGGTGCACCAAGCCGCGACGAATGTAGCGCGAGAGGGCACTGCCGATCCCCATGGAGAAGAGATAGCATCCGATGATAGTGGAGAACTGGAAGACGCTGTCACCCACCAGGTAACTGGCCAGGGTACCCGCGACGAGCTCATAGATCAGGCCACAAGCGGAGATCAGGAAGACCGAGATGAACAATACCAGCGCCACGGCGCCTTAGTGCACTGCCGCGGCGATGATGATGCAGAAACCCATGGAAAGCGCGCCAACCAGGATCGCCAGGGCGATGTTATGTTCGTGCACGATCTCCTTCCACAGATGATAGGGAGTCAGCTTATCGAGCAGGTAAAAGGCCACCACGAAGATCAGCATGCCAAGTACCGCAAACACCAGCGCGTTGACCACGTTCGCCAAGGGTAACGTCATGTTACTTTCCTCCTGTGTAATGGTGATAGCCGGCATAGACCGCACGGTACGAGCCGGGATTGTCGCGAATGGACCGCGGCACGTTCTTGACTTCGTTCACGGATGCAAAGCTATAGCCGCGCCAGGCGCCGGCTCCCAGCAGCAAGATCACGCAGCTACCGTAAATCAGATATAGCCGATTCCAGATCATGAGTCGCTGTCTCCGGTGTTTCCAATTACGATCTTCATGGGGTGATCGCTTTCCGCCCAGCGGCGCTGCTCGAAACTATGACTGCGCGCCGCGATGAAAATGGCGGGCAATAGCAGGGCTGCCAGCGCCGCCAGGTAGATGGCCCCGACCGGGACGTCGCGGGTGACGGTCACGGTGTAAGTGATCAGACCGAAGGCGGCATCCGTTTCCGGCTCGACGCGCAGGTAATAGCGGCCGGGCGGAATGGACGGCAGCATTACCTGGTCGTGCTGGCTGCCTTCCTTCCAGGCGCCATCCGAGTCAGTTCCGGTGTAGTAACTGACTTCCCGTCCGAAATCGTATGCCTGTCCGGTATCGTCGTTGATCAATGCGTAATTCAGGTAGATCCACTGGTTCGCGACATCCGCGTCCGTGCGCACCTCGACGGACGAGGTGCGGCCCTTCAGCTCAAAGATAGATGTGACGAAGGACGCCTCGGCGGCCGATTGCGAACCGGATTGCGCGTGGCGGTAGACTTCGCGAAATACTTCTTCGCGTTGCGCCATGATCTGGTTGATGGTGAAGATAAGAAACAGCGCGGCGGCCAGGCCCAGAAATGTGACCCAAACCTTGCCGGTGGTGGCTTTCAATTCCGACGGCTGGTTCTCGTAGACGCCCACCGGCACGGGGGGTTTGCCGGCCAGTCCAAAAGCCTTCCATATATCCGCGCCCTGTACATATTCGCCCAGCGTCCAGGTGATTTCTTCGCCGGCTTTTTCCGAGGACAGGATAAAGGGCGGCGAGATGTAATCGTTGACCTCCACGGCGTCGTTCACCTGCACCTGCCAGGGGAACTCTCCCAGCACAAAAGTGGTGGTGGCAGTGCACGATTGAAAGTGCCTGTAGGGCTTACCGAGATAGATCACTAAGAGACCCGGACGCCCCAGGGGCAAGGCAGTACACACGCTGCAATCGTTCCAGTGACCGTGGTACTCAGTCAGGTAACGAAATCCCTTGTAAGGGCTGAAGAGCAGATACTCGCGCCAGCTATACGGGAGACCATCGACCTGCATCTGGCGGCGCTGGAAGCCGATCACTTCATAGACGGTTCCCCTCCATTTCCCCCGGGTGCCCAAGGGGATGAGCAGGGTTTCGTCGCCGACAGCGGCTTCGAAGCGCTGCAGGATCTTGAGCTGGGGATCCTGGGCGTCCAGAATAGAGTGACAGTAGCCGCACACGATGGTGACGGCGCGGCCCATCGAGCGCACCGTCAGCGCAGCTCCGCAGCCGGGACAAGTCAGCGTGGCGACCTGGGGAGCGCCGCTCACGACCATCCCTCGAAGGCGCGCAGGTTCTTCAACTTCAGATCGTCGAATTCGACCGCTTTACCGACGTACAGGACGGGCGCGGCGTCGGAATAATCCAGAGTGGCAAAGTCGCCGGCGGTGGAACGGAGGTCCACGAAAGTGGCCGCATGTTTGTCCCAATACTCGAAGGGGAGCTCGCCTTCCACACCGCGATAGCGGGCGGTGGTGATGGCGGTCACGGCGAACGCGGTATTGTTCCAGTTAAACGAGCCGCCTAACTGCACCGACGGGAGGGGCGGCAGGGCTGGGGCGGGCGCCGCAACGGTCACAACGTACTGGCTCTGCGCGTCCGACAACCAGGCGCTGCCGCCGGTGTTCAACACGATATGCCACTCGTTCCAGGAGCCCCCGGCGTAGTCGTAAATGATGCGTCCGGCGACGGTGAAGGCACGGTTCTCGTAAACGCCGGCGGCGCCGAGCTGAATGGGCGAGCTATCGGGCGGCAGGTCCGACACCACACCCACGCGCTCCAGGTTGACATCTTTGCGAATCAGGATCGACCGGCAATGGGGGCAGGTGGTTTGCACGCTGCTGGACCATTGAAATACTATCGGCGCGCCGCAGCTCGGGCAAAGCGCGGCGGGCCGGCTCATGCGCCGACCTTTGCGGGCAGGTAACTGCGTGCGACGTCGCGCACGCACACATACTCGGCGCCCAGGCACTGGCGCAAGCGGGATTCGAAATCCCAACGGGGGCGCGGGCGGCAGCTAAACAGGTTCAGGCAGATCGAGCCGTGCTCGGGGAACGTGTGGCACGTCAGGTGAGATTCGGACAGCAAGGCGAGCCCGGTAATGCCGCCGGGGTGCGGGAATTGATGCCAAAGAATCTCGCCGACAACGTGCAGGCCGAGATCGTCGATGACGGTCCGGAAAAGAGTGCGCAGCCTGCTCAGATCCCGCAACCCGTCTGGGGAACACCCATAACCTTCGACAATCCATTCCACGCCGGGCATGAATCTTGTCAGTATAGTATACTGATGCGCAGCCGGAGGTACGAATGAGCCTGCGCAGTTTTATCAGCAAGCAGTTTATCGACGTCATCCAGTGGACGGAAGAGGAAGACGGCGTGCTTGCCTATCGATATCCGATGCAGGATATGGAGATTCAGAATGGCGGGCAGCTCACGGTGCGCGAGTCCCAGCTAGCGGCGTTTGTGAACGAGGGCCGCATTGCCGATATTTTCAAACCGGGCCTGTACAAGCTGACGACGCACAACCTGCCGCTACTGACCGACCTGATGAACTGGGACAAGCAGTTTGAGTCGCCTTTTAAGTCGGACGTGTACTTCTTTTCGACGCGCCTGCAGATCGATCAGCGCTGGGGGACCGCCACTCCCATCACCATTCGCGATAAAGAATATGGCGCGGTGCGGCTGCGGGGATACGGCATCTATTCTTACCGGGTCACGGATCCGCGCGCGTTTTACACCAGCGTGAGTGGTACCCGGGACACCTACCGCGTCGCCGACCTGGAAGGGCAGTTGCGCGAAAACATCGTGGCGCACATGACCAGCATCTTCGCCAACAGCCAGGTACCGTTCCTGGATATGGCGGCGAACCAGTCGGCGCTGGCGCAGAAGATCGCGGAACTGGTGGGACCGGCCTTCCGGGCGCTGGGCCTGGAGTTGAACCAGTTCATCGTGGAGAACCTGTCTTTGCCGGACGAGCTGCAGAAGATTCTGGATCAGCGCATCGGCATGAACATGGTGGGCGATATTGGGCGCTACGCGCAATTTGAAGCAGCCCAGGCGATACCAATAGCCGCGGCCAATGAAGGCGGCGCGGCGGGGGTCGGCGTGGGTTTGGGCGCGGGGCTGACCATGGCGCAGACCATGATGAACGCCATGAAGCCGTCCGGGCCAGCAGCGGCGCCGCCGGCGGCGGCTTCAGCGGACACGAAGTTCTGCCTGGAATGCGGGCATGCCATTCCGCGCGCGTCCAAGTTCTGCCCGGAGTGCGGTAAGCCTCAAGCTTGAGCTCCCGATAGAATCCAAGCCACGGCATCCGCGAAGGTGGCGAAGGCGCCTTTGCCGACAAGCGCCGAGGCACAACCGGCGCTTTTGGCCGCCTGGGAATCCACGGCGCGATCGCCGATCATGAAGCACCGGCGCGGCTGCATTTCGAAATCCGCCAGCGCGCGCAACAGCATTCCGGGCTCCGGCTTGCGGCAATCGCAGAGGTCCGCCATGGAGTGGGGACAATAATAGATGCGCGAGATCGTCACGCCAAAAGGCGCCAGCAGGCGGAACAGCGCGGCGTTCACCGCGATGAATTCGCCGACGGAATAATATCCCAGACCGATCCCCTGTTGATTAGTGGCGATGACCAGCCGGTAGCCGGCCTTCTGCAATGCCGCGAGCCCTTCCCCTACGCCGGGCAGCAGCTGCGCATCCCGCGGATCGCTCAGGTAGGGAGTGTCCTTGAGCAGCGTTCCGTCGCGATCCAGGAAGACGATCCCCTTGGGAGGATCGCCGGTCACGGGCGAGGGGTGCGCCAGCTTGTCGATCGCCAGCACGCGGCCGATGATTCCGCTGGTGGTCACGTGGTGTTTCCACGGGATGGTGATGGCTTGGCCGCCGTACGCGGTCACAGCTTCCGCTGACCGGAGCTTGCCGTGATAGTCTCCCCCTTTGATATAGAAGTCCGGCTGCCAGCGCTGAAGCTGGGGCAGGGGCCGGACATCGTCCAGCAACGTCACGGCGTCGACGCAGCCCAGGGCGGCCACCACGGTCATGCGTTCCTGTTCGGAGCAGATGGGGCGATGCGGGTCCTTGTACTGGCGGATGGACCAGTCGGAATTCACGGCTACGAACAGGGCGTCGCACAGCTCGCGGGCACGCGTAAGGTAATCGACATGTCCGGCGTGGAGCAGGTCGAAGGCGCCGCAGGTATATCCGACTTTCTGGCCGGCGCGGCGCAGGGCGGCGATCCAGCCATCCACCTCATCGTGCTTGAGAATCTTGTTCATGGGACGAGAACGAAGCAGTCCTGGGGCGCCGCAAGCCCGCCATGGCCCGTACCAGCCGTTCGCGGGTGACGGCGACGGTGCCGGACTCGCCCACGGCCAGGCCGGCCGCCAGGTTCGCCAGCCATACCGCGTCGCTGAGGCGGGCGCCCGCGGCCAAGGCTATGGCCAGCGCGGCTAAAGCGGTGTCGCCGGCGCCGGTCACATCGTAGACTTCACGGGCGAAGCTGGGGAAATGTTCTTCGGGCGTGCCGGGCTGCAGCAGTGTCATGCCGTCTTTGCCCTCCGTGACCACAATCGCCGCCGCTCCGGTCAGGCGCAGCAACTGGCGGGCGGCGGGCACGGTTTCCTCGTGATTGCGCGCCGGCAGACCGGTGAGCAGCGCGAGCTCCTTGCGATTCGGCTTGATGATAGTGGCGCCGCGATAGCGCTCAAAGCCGGCGCCCTTGGGATCGATCACCACAGGCTTCCCGCAGCGTTGCGCCGCGGCGATCAAGCCGTGCACCAGCGCCTCAGTGACGAAGCCTTTCGCATAATCGGAAACCACTACGGCATGCATGCGATGCATGATGCGCGAGGCACGCCTGGCAGCTGCTTCACCCAGACCGGAATCGAGCGGCGCGGTGTCTTCGTCGTCAATCCGCACCACCTGCTGGTCATGGGCCACGATGCGCAACTTGACGGTGGTGGGGCGGTGGGGGTGCATCGACAGAGGGGAACAATCGATGCCCCGGTCCCCCAGCATGGCGCGCAGCTCGGCCCCGGCTTCATCCCGCCCGGTTAAACCGAAGAGCGTAACCCGTCCGCCCAGCGCCGCCACGTTGCAGGCGGTATTGGCCGCGCCGCCCGGAACGCCGAATGCCCTGGTCTTGCGCACGACGGGCACGGGCGCTTCGGGGGAAATGCGATCCACCTCACCGACCCAATACCGGTCCAGCATCAGGTCCCCGGCGACCACCACATGCATCGAGGGAAACGCATCTACAATTTTAGAGGTTGTAGTGTTCGGACGCATGGAGTTCCGGGTCAGGATAACACAACGGTCTGGTGGGTTGCGGTTTTGTGCGTCCGGCCGCACGGTTGTGTCTTCGCCATTTGTACGACCCCGCGCACACGAAAAGTCAGAAGCGCGGGAGCGGCCGGGGAGGCTGAACGGAGGCAGCCGGCCGGTCATCCTAAGCCCCTGCGATGGAACGGGTTGCTCGTGAAAAGCAGCTCGCGGGAGATCTGCGATAATCGTGTAGCGAAATCGACGGTGATAGTACAAAAGTACTTCAAAAAGAAAATGTTTGACAGTGCTGGATTTATGGTATAAATCTCCTATGCGGATTTTGCTGGTAACACTGGTGCTACTTGCGACGCTTCCGGCGTACGGTTCGATCATTTTTTTCAATGGGGTTTCGTCCATATCGCCGCCGGCTTCCATAGTTGGTACAACGAGTGACACCACAATTTTCGAGTTCGCGGAACAGCAGGGTGTGGTGCTGGGTTCTAATCTGACAGTGGGTTTTACGATGCCCGGCACGTATGCCTGCTGCGCGGGTCTTCCCGGCGGCACGGTCCCAGCCGGCGATGACGTGAACAGCTACGTGCTGTATGCCGCTCCCACGACCAATGGTACGGGCGGTGTTGGCCGCGATTTCAAAGGGAGTGTTACTTTTAGTCCCGGCGAACATGTCGTCGGTGTAATTGCCTACTACAAGAACATTTTTGTTACCGACTCTCTGTTTGGCGCGCCTGGAACTACGTATCCGGGGTTCAACGTAAACACGGCTGGCGCCGAAGGCGACACCATCATCCTGGGAGCCAATCTGCAGGCTGTGTTCGTTGACTTCAGGGCTTCCGTCGGCAATATCGATATGATCCGGATTTTGACCGAAACGACCGGAACGCCGGAGCCCGCGGAGTTCCTCCTCATCGGATCAGGACTGGTTGCCCTGGGATTCTGCAAGCGGCGTAGCCTCTTTGGGCGGTAGACAGCCTGAACGCGGTTACCGGAGCTTTTGGATATACCGGCAAGTACATCACCCGCCAGCTTTTACAGCGCAGTGAACCCGTCATCACGCTAACCGGGCATCCGGACCGCCGGAACGAGTTTGGTACCGCGGTCCGCGCATTTCCGCTCGAGTTCGAGAGTCCCGAGCGCATGGCCGAGTCCCTGGCGGGAGTAAGCGTCCTCTACAACACGTACTGGATCCGTTTCGGTCACGGCAAGCAGACTCACGATCTGGCCGTCGCCAACACGCGCTCCCTGATCCGCGCGGCGCAGATGGCCGGAGTGGGGCGTATCGTGCACATCAGCATTACCAATCCCGATCCCGCCTCGGACCTGCCCTATTTTCGGGGGAAAGCTCTCCTGGAAGAAGACGTGCGGACTTCCGGCATCAGCTACGCGATCGTCCGTCCCACCGTCATTTTCGGCAAGGAAGACATTCTGATCAACAACATCGCATTCCTGCTGCGCAAAGCGCCAGTGTTCCTGGCGCCCGGCGACGGCCGCTATCGTCTTCAGCCGGTATTCGCGGAAGACGTGGCCGCCATTGCCGTGGGAGCGGCGCACGCTACAGGCGACCTGGTGATGGATGCCGTCGGGCCGGAGATCTTTTCCTTCGACGAGTTGTTGAGCCTGATTGCGCGCACCGTCGGAAGCCGGACGATCCGCGTGCATGCGCCATCCAGGATTGCCCTGCTTGCCGCGCGCATGTTAGGAACGGTTTTGGGGGACGTGCTTCTTACCGCGGACGAACTCGCAGGGCTGATGACCAACCTGTTGATTTCGAACTCGCCTCCGACCGGATCGACCCTGCTGAGCAGTTGGCTGATGGAGAATGCCGCGACGGTCGGAACGTCCTACTCTTCCGAGCTGCAACGTCATTTTGCGGCTTAGGAGCAGCGGGCGTGTGGCGATTTCAAGTTCCTGGGCCGCCCGGCGTTCCGATTCCATACGCTCCGCCAGAGAGCGGCGCTGCTCTTCGATTCCGCACAGAAACCGGACACCGCGTTGGCTTGGACCGGCCGATCAGCGGAGTGTCTGATGCACCACCATAGTGTAGAGTCCCAAGATGCGGAGGGCCCAGCACCCGGTACCCTGCCGGATGCTACAATCAGATTTCCACCGCAATGCGAGCCTTGCACTATTTCATCCACGGCTCAGCCCTTCTGCTATTGGTCCCTCTGGGGGGATGCACCCTGCGAGCCAACAAGCAAGCGTCCGCGCCGGCCCCCCCCAAACCCGCCGCCGTCCAGGCGCCGGCGCCCGACCCGCAGCTATCTATTCCCCAAACCGCGGTGGTGCTGCCCAGCCCGCAGCCGCTGAATGAGGACGCCATTCCGGTAGCGGCGCCGGTGGCCCAGGCGCCCGCTCCAGAGAAGGCGCCGGTGGCCCCTCCACCGACGCGTACCGTGCGCCGCGCGCCCGCGGGACCCAAACCGGAACCGGAAAATGACCCCGAACCGGCCGCGGCGCCTCCCGTCGAAGAGCAGCCTGCGTTCCGGCCCATCTTGAACGAAGATGCGGAAAGAAAGATCAAGAGCGACATCGAATCGCGCAAGAGAGACATCTACGACCGGCTGAGCCGCGCCAGGGCCCACCAAACCAAGGCCAATCAAGCGCTGATCAATAAAATCTCGTCGTTCCTGACACAGTCGGACCAGGCTGCTCAGCGCGGCGATTTCAAACAGGCGGATGACCTGTCGGATAAAGCGCTGATCCTGGCCAAGGAACTCCAGATTGAATAGCGAGATCGCCCAACGGCGCAGCCGGGTGGCCGCCGGTCTCCCGGAGCATCAGCTGGATGCCCTGCTGGTGTCCTCTCCCGCCAACGTCCGCTACGTCACGGGATTCACGGGAAGCAGTGGCGTAGCACTGGTGCTGGGTGACCACGCCATCCTGTTCACCGACCCGCGCTATACGATTCAAGCGGCCCAGGAGGTGTCCTGCCGGGTCGCGATATGCAAAGGGCCCATCCTGCCCACCGTGGCCGCGGAAGTGGCGCGCCTGGGGATCCGGCGCCTGGGCTTTGAGCGCGCTTCGATAAGCTACGACGGCTATCTGACGCTGCGCGAGAAGCTGCCCGGGCGCACGGCGCTGGAGCCGGTGGCGCGCTGGCTGGAAGAGCAGCGCATGGTGAAATCACCCGCCGAAATCGAGCTGATCCGGCGTTCGGTGGCGACCAATTCGCGGGCATTCGAGCAGGCCGCGCGGCACGCGCGTGCGGGCATGCGGGAACGAGACCTGGCGGCGGAG
Organism: Bryobacteraceae bacterium; assembly: GCA_035308525.1. GTDB lineage: Bacteria > Acidobacteriota > Terriglobia > Bryobacterales > Bryobacteraceae > Bog-159. The sequence goes on along the minus strand of DATGGM010000281.1, from coordinate 8,091 downwards.
ATCGATCACCAGATGCGCCGCATGGGGGCCGAGCAACCCTCATTCGAAACCATCGTGGCCGCGGGCGAACGTTCGGCGCTGCCGCATGCGCACCCTACGGGCGCCGTGTTCCGGCCGCGCGAAGTGGTCCTCGTCGACATGGGCACTTTTCAGGACGGCTACGCGAGCGACATGACCCGCATGCTCTTTCTGGGCACGCCGGATGCGCGCCTGAAGCGGATGTACCGCGCGGTGCTCGAAGCGCAACTCGCGGCTATCGACGCGGTGCGGCCGGGTGTGACCACCGCGCATGTGGACCGGCGAGCCCGGATGGTTCTGAAGGGCTACGGTCTGGACCGCGCGTTCGTGCATTCGACCGGTCATGGCCTGGGCCTGGAGATCCACGAACTGCCGCGCATCGGCAAGAAGGATAAAACCAGGCTGGCCGCGGGCATGACCATAACGATCGAGCCGGGCGTTTACCTGGAAGGCACGGGCGGTATCCGCATCGAGGATACCGTGGCGGTGACCGACCGCGGCTGCGAGGTGCTGACGCCCACCAGCAAAGAGCTGCGAACCGTATAAGCGCCCGCATGTTCCACGTAGCAGCCGGCAAAACGGCGCGCGGGCAGTTATGCGAAGGCATCGAGGCGCCCACGCGCCTTTGCGGGCTGCTAAGCTAATCAGTTGCCATGACCGTAGAAGAGATCCGTGAGTTGATCAACCTGGCAACCGAAACGGGTATTGCAGAGCTGGAAGTACAGCGCGGCGAGAACCGCGTGCGTATCAGCCGCACGGTTGCCGGACATCAGGAATACGTTTTGGCGCCTGCGACGGCGCAGCGGGCCGAGGCCGCCACCCCGCCGGCGGCGGCGGCGTCCGCCAGCCAGCCGGCTGCCGCTAAGGAACCGCCCGGCGCCGATCCCAACCTGATTCTGGTGCGTTCCCCGATCGTGGGCACGTTTTACGAAGGCTCCGCGCCGGGATCGCCTCCCTTCGTGCGCGTGGGCGAGCGCGTGCAGCCCGGCAAGGTCTTGTGCATTATCGAGTCCATGAAGCTCATGAACGAGATCGAAGCCGAGATTTCCGGGATCGTTGAAAGCAAGCTGGTGATGAACGGACAGCCCGTGGAGTACGGGGAGGCGCTGTTTGCCATCCGCTCCAATTAAGAAGATCCTCATAGCCAACCGCGGGGAAATTGCGCTGCGGGTGGTGTGCGCCTGCAAGGAGCTGGGGATCCACACGGTAGCCGTCTACTCGGAGCCCGACCGGCACAGCCTGCATGTGCGTTTCGCCGATGAAGCCGTCTGCATCGGTCCGGCCAAGAGCGCGCGCAGCTACCTGGACATCCCTTCGATCGTGAGCGCGGCCGAGATCACCGGCGCCGACGCCATCCATCCGGGCTACGGTTTCCTGAGCGAGAACGCCGGCTTCGCGGAAGTCTGCGAAGTCTCCGGGCTCAAATTCATCGGCCCGCGCCCGGACGTGATCCGCCTGATGGGAGTGAAAGAGCGCGCGCGGGCGTTCATGCGCGACGCCGGAGTTCCCATCCTGCCGGGCTCGCCCGGCATCCTGAAGACCGCGGAAGAAGCCGTGGAGGTTGCCGGCGGAATCGGCTTTCCGGTGATCCTGAAAGCGTCCGCGGGCGGGGGCGGGCGCGGGATGCGCATCGTCAATGAAGCCTCCGAGCTGGAGGCGCAGTTCAATGCCGCGCAGCAGGAAGCCGGCGCGGCCTTCAGTTGTCCGGATGTGTACCTGGAGAAATATGTGCGGGCGCCCCGCCACATCGAATTCCAGGTTCTGGCCGACGAACGCGGCCGCGTCGAGATCCTGGGCGAGCGCGAATGCAGCATCCAGCGGCGGCACCAGAAGCTGATCGAAGAGTCGCCGTCGCCCGTGATGACCAACGAGCTGCGTCAGTCGATCACCGCCAAGTTGAAAGAGGCGCTGGCGGCGGCCGGGTATACCAACGCGGGCACCGTCGAGTTCCTCATGGACGAAGGCGGCCAGTTGTACTTCATGGAAGTCAACGCGCGCATTCAGGTGGAGCATCCGGTGACGGAGTTCGTGACCGGCATCGACCTGGTAAAGAGCCAGATCCGGATTGCCGCGGGCGAGCCGCTGGACCAGGTGATCAGCCTGCCGGTGGAGATGCGCGGGCATGCCATCGAATGCCGGATCAACGCCGAGAATCCGGTGACGTTCACCCCGTCACCCGGCCGCATCACCGGCTTCCACCCTCCGGGAGGGATCGGCGTGCGGGTGGACACCATGGCGCACACCGATTGCGTCATCACGCCCTACTACGATTCGCTGGTGGCCAAGCTGATCGTGCACGGGCGCGACCGCGCGGAGGCTATCCACCGCATGCAGCGCGCGCTGGAGATGTTCGTGGTGGAAGGGATTCATACGTCCATTCCGCTGGACCAGCGCATCATGGCGGATCCCGACTTCCAGGCCGGGCGGTTCGACACCAACTTCATCAAGCGGTTCATGGCGCACTGAGGCGGCATGCGGCTCCGTACGGCTCGGGATCGCCTGAAGATCGAGCACAGTATCATCGATGGCGTGCGCGAGATCCTGGAGCGCGCGCTCGCGGAGAACCCGGAAATCCGATCCATCATTCCGGGGGTAATCCGGCCGGTGCGGGACGCGCGCGGCCCGGTCAAAGTGCGCATCACGGTGCCGGTGCAGAACGGCTGGAAAGGCATCGCGCTGAGCGCCGGCGCGCGGCAGGAACTTTTCATCAGCACCACGCTGAGCAAAGAAGAGGTCGAGCGGGCGCTGGAGAAAGCCGGCGCGCAGCGGGCTACTTGAGCGCTTGCAAGGAAACCCCCGCGTCTGCTTCGCCTGGCGGCAGGAGCGCGCGGCAAGCGCGGAGGCGTCCGCGTCAGGTGGCGCAGCCAGCCAATTGAAGATCATCGGATACGAGCCGCGACTGGCGGTAAACGCGCTCCATCAGACATAACCCATGGCGCTGAGCGCCGGCGCGCGGCGCGGCCCTTGAGGGCTTGCGCGAGCGAGTCTCGAGCGGCAAAAGGCCGGTATATACTGGTCTGATGCAAGGAAGACTCTTGTTGCCAATGCTGGCGGCGGCCATGGCGTCTGGCCAGACCATTAACACGTTTGCGGGAAACGGAACGGCCGGATATTCGGGCGACGGAGGACCGGCAGCACAGGCGGAGATCAACCGCGTGGTGGGACTGGCCATAGACGCGGGTGGGAACGTCTACATGGCCGATCAAAACAATAACAGGGTGCGTAAGGTAGACGCGAAGGGCGTGATCACCACATTCGCCGGAACGGGCACCGCCGGCTACAGCGGCGATGGCGGGCCGGCGGTGCAGGCGGAGCTCAACGGGCCCTTGGGAGTGTGCGTGGCGCCCAATGGCAACGTTTACGTGAACGACAATGGCAATAAGAGAGTGCGGGCAATCTCGCCCGCGGGGACCATCTCAACGGTGGCGGGGAACGGATCGACTGTAAGCAGCGGGGATGGCGGTCCGGCCACGGCCGCGGGATTTGAGATTCCAATCCGCTGCGCGGTGGATTCGAAGGGCAACCTGTTCATCGTGGACCAGGGCGCGTCTCTCGTGCGTAAAGTGGATGGGAGCGGCACCATCACGACCTATGCGGGCATCGGTGGGCAGAGCTTCTCCGGTGATGGAGGACCCGCCACGCAGGCGGGGATGAACAACCCCACCTGGGTGACGGTGGATGCCGCGGGGAACCTCTATATTACGGACCAGTTCAACTTTCGCATCCGGATGGTCAATGCCGCCACGGGGACGATTACGACAGTGGCGGGAAACGGAGTCAATGCGTTTGCGGGCGACGGAGGACAGGCGGCGCAGGCCAGCCTAGGCTACCCCGGCGGGACCGTGGTGGATCCCAGCGGCGCACTGTTTATTGTGGACGGCTCGAACAACCGCATCCGGGTAGTGAGTGGCGGGGTCATCAGCACGGTAGCGGGAAACGGGACGGCGGGTTATGCGGGCGATGGCGGCGCGCCTTTGCAGGCGGAGTTCGACAGCCCGTTTCCGATAACGCTGGACTACGCGGGCAACCTGTATGTAGGCGACGGCGTAGTGACGGGCGACACGACGGAGGACCGCGTACGGGAGATTTCGGGCGTGGCGGCGCCGCTTACGAAGCAGACCCCCAGTATCGCGGCGGTCGTCAGCGCGAGCGCGTTCGGAGAATTCGCTTCCATTTCGCCGGGCACCTGGATTGAGATCTACGGATCGAACCTTGCGGTTGGCACGCAAACCTGGGCGGGCGCCGATTTCAACGGCTTGAACGCACCCATCTGGCTGGGCGGCACAGCCGTTTCTGTCGGCGGGCAAGCCGCTTTCGTCGACTTTATCAGCCCGGGGCAAGTGAACGCGCTGGTGCCGTCGAACACCGCAACAGGCATGCAGCCGGTGACGATTACGGTCGGGAGCCTTTCCAGCGCGCCATTCAACATCGCCGTCAATAACGTTGAGCCGGGGCTGGACGCGCCGCCATTGTTCAACGTCGGCGGAACGCAGTACGTGGTGGCGCTGTTCGCCGACGGCACCTTCGTCCTCCCGGTGGGCGCGATTGCGGGCGTGACTTCGCGTCCCGCCAAAGCCAACGACGAAATAGTGCTATATGGCATAGGCTTCGGGCCGGTTACGCCAAACGTGCCGGCGGGCCAGCTTGTGGAGCAGGCCAACGCCCTGCCATCTTTTGCGATGTCCATGGGCGGGGTGCCCGTCACTAACATACCGTATGCGGGATTAGCTCCGAATTACACGGGTTTATATCAGTTCAACGTGGTAGTGCCGGCCAACGCCGGCAGCGGCGCCGTAGCATTAACGTTCACTGTCGCCGGCACAGCTGGAACCCAGAAGTTGTATCTCGCGCTCGAGTAAACTGGAGCGGCTCTTCGCCCTGACCGACCGCCTGGCGCGCCAGCCGTACCGATGCGTGGGCCGCTGTCGCAGGTGGCGCAAGTCTCGCTGTCGATGGTTTTGCTGTTGACCGCGGGCCTGTTCCTGCGCACGCTCGTCGCGTTCCAGTCGACCGATCCCGGATTTGCTTCGAGCCACCGCCTCTATGTGACGGCACTGGCCCGGCGCCTCTGGCCGCACACCACACCCGTCGGGTGGGCATCGGGATGCTGGCCTCGGCGGGACTGGCGCGTGGCATGACGCAGCTGCTCCATGGGGTCAGTCCCACGGATCTACCAACCTATGCGGCGGTGGCAATCCTTTGGCTGGCCGTGGCCCTAACGGCGTGTCTGCTGCCGGGGCGCCGCGCCGCGCAGCGAGAATCGATCCCACTCTAGCGCTGCGGTACGAATGAGGCGCGGCTGGTTACCGCTGCGCCCAATACCTGCCGCGCGTTTGCACCGTCAGACCCTTGCGCTTCGCCGTCACTTGTAACTTACGGAACTCCGAGATACTCACAGGCGCGTCCGACACATATCCGATGCTATACTGGCTGCGCAGTTCTTCCTGTAAGACGCCGTAGATCTGATCGAGGCTATATTTCTTCGAGACTTCGAAGAAGCCTCCGCCAGTCTCCCTGGACAGTCGCATGAGGACGCCTCGGCCGTTCCCGCCCCCTCCAAACCCGCCGTAGTAAGTCTCATCGGAAAAAAGAATGGAATAGATCAGCGTATCGGCGCGCTGCGCGGTCTCGATGGCTTCCGTGATGGTGGCTTCGCTTCCCGTATCGACGCCGTCGGTAAGGAGGATCAACGCCTTTCGCCCGGTCTGGTTTTTCATAATCTCCCGGGAGGCTTTCACCACCGCATCGTACAGCACCGTACCGCCACCGGTCTGGCTCTGCAGATCATGCCTCGAGGGCGTATCCACACGCTCCAGCGCGTTGTTCAGCACCCGCAGAGACGATGTCAGTTCCTGGCGCAGGATGGCAGACAGATCGAACTGCATCACGAAAACCTGGTCCTTCTTCTCCCGCAGAACCTGGTCCATAAAGCGATAGGACGCCCCGCGTTCCGCTTCCATCACTTTCTGCTGGCTCAGGCTGGTGTCGATCATCAGACCAAGGGTCAAAGGCAGATCGGTTTCCCGCGAGAAGTAGCGGATGGTTTGGGGCCGGCCGTTCTCCAGAACCGAAAAATCGTCTTTCTCCAGGTCGCGAATGAATGCGCCCTGCTTGTTGCGCACGCTGGCGAGCACATTCACCACTTTCACTTCGGTGGTGAAGGTCGGCTGGTCCTGCGCCCCGCCGCGCGAAAACACCAGCAGGCACAGCAGCACGGGCGCGCCACACTGCCGCCCCATCATGGCTTCCTCCACGGCTCGGGACCGTCGGCCAGATCGGGCATCCGCTCAAAGAATTTCGGATTGTACTTGGCATCCACTTCGTAATCCGCGTCCCAGGTCCACTGGCGCATGCCGCTGATCCACGTCAGGCGCGCCGGCAGTTGAACGCCCTGCACTTCGCGGTAATGCTCCAGACGGTAATCGTACAGGTTCTTGGGTTCCCTGCCCTTCGCCGGCAGTGCCTGCACGCGTTCGGGCAAATCCTCTCGGTTTAGATACAGCCGAAATGTGCGTCCACCCGCCTCCACCGTCAGAACTTTGCCCTTGACTGTCACCGGATGCGGTTCGAGCCAGGCGCTTTCCAGCAGGAAAACGACCTGGTTCAGCGTCAGCCGTTCGCGGTGCGCTTCGGTGAGCGGCCCTTGTGCACGCGGTATCCCCATGGCGTCCATCGCCACCCGTCCGATGGTTTCGTTCACCATGATCGCGCGCGGGCTGTCGGGGCCGCTGCCCCGCCCTTCAAACTCGAAGTAGCGATCCGGGAAGCCGCAGAACCAGGTCGTGGGCGGCCCCGCCAGGTTCACCTGCGCCGGCTTCAGAAAGATGGCCAGAGAGTGCACGCCGTGCAGCCGCTCGCGTCCGCCCTTAGCCTTCAGGGCCTGTTCCCAGACTTGCTGTGGATCGGCCGCATACGCGGCCACCACCATCGTCAATGCCGGCCAGCACTTCATTTAAAACTCATACTGGATGCGCACATTGCCACTGCGAGGAGGCGCGATCGCCGTTCCTGAGAATAGCCCCGCGAAGTCAACGACGTTCAAACGGTTCATCACGTTTTCGACCACGGCCTGCAACCGCAGCGCCCGTTTCTCGCGCTTCCAAAGGTCAGCGCCCAGGCTGGCGTCCACCGAGTAGTTGGGCCGCACGCGGCCGGCCGAGAAATTGATGCGGCTCGTGATCCCCTGCCCATATTCCGAGACGAGCGCACCTATATCCGGGTTGCCATTGATCTCCACCGGCAGACCGCTCCCGTAAGTAGCCACCGCGGCCGCCCAAAGCCGCGGATGAAGCTGGCAGCGCAACCTGGCGCGCGCGGTGTTCCGCTGATCCTGTGTAATGGGAAACGATCCGGCGGCGCCGATGGCCCCTAGCGCATCACGGCCCAGGAACAACCCGCCCGCCACGGGCAATTGCGCAACTCCGATCATATTGGAATAACTCAAAAAGCCAGAAAATCGCCCCCAATGCGGCATGGCCAGCTTTACGTCCAGGCCGCGCACCTGTGCGCTACGGAAGGCGACCGGAAAACTGATCCCGGTATTGAGGAAGACATCGTCGTCGGCGAAGTTGACGAAGCTGCGGCGGTAATAGCCGGCATCCAGGCGGGCCTTCCCAAATAGCCCTTTGCTGACCCCCCCTTCGAGGAAATTACCAGTCGAGGGCCGCAGCGGAATGCGCAGCACCAGCGGATTCAGGCTATCCACCCGCGGCGAACTGGCCAGCAGCAGATTCTCCATGGCCGGCGTGATGAACGCGCGGTCGTAAGAGCCGCGCAGCAGCAGATCCGCTTTCGGCCAATACCATGCCGCGGCCAGCCGCGGGCTCCACGCGTGGCCGTTCACCACCAGCGAATAATGATCGAAGCGCAGACCGGCGCTCAGGGTCAGGTTGCCCAGGCGCACGGTGTCTTGCGCGAAGCCGGCCTGCTCGCGATCCAGGCGACGATCGCTGAAGGTGAAATCGGGCGGCGTCCCCGGATCGAAATATGTTGCATCCGTGATGCGGTATTGAAGCGCCTCACTTACGGGCGCGTAGTAGCCGACCGCGCCGATCTTGATTTCGTGACGCCCTT
>DATGGM010000280.1:0-20720 GCA_035308525.1 Bryobacteraceae bacterium | reverse complement strand
TCGAGAGCCAGGGCGATAGCATCCTGCAGCGAGAGGTACAGCCGGCCGGCGCGCAGCAACTGATCCAGACGCCCGGAGTTGGCCATGTTGATCGGCGGCACCTCCGCCGAGCGGTATCGTCCGGTAAGGAAAGCGAAATCTCCTTCCGGCTGACCGATGACATGCGCCTGCTGCGCGGATGCGGGCCAGGCTAGAAGACAAATACACAGCAGAGAGAGGACGATTTGAAAGCGATGCATGATTTTTCTCAATGGTATAGTAGGCGTTTGTGACCCCGCAAGCCGAGTCCATCCTGCGGTTGTTCCGCTCCACCGGCGCCTATCTGAGCGGACATTTCCGTCTCACCAGCGGATTGCACAGCCCCGCTTATCTGCAGTGCGCGCTGGTATTGCAGCATCCCCGGCACGCGGCGGAATTGGGCGGCATGCTGGCGGACGCACTTCGCAAACTGGCGCCTGAGCCCGTGGGACTGGTGGTCTCGCCCGCGCTGGGCGGCTTGATCATAGGGCACGAGGTGGCGCGCGCGGTGGGTGCGCGGTTCATTTTCACCGAACGCGACGAAAGTAAGAAGATGGTTTTGCGGCGGGGCTTCACAGTGTCGCCGGGCGAGGCGGCGCTGGTGGTGGAAGACGTGATCACCACCGGCGGCAGCACGCGCGATGTGGTGGACGCGCTGTGCGCCGCCGGAGCGCGCCCGGTGGCGGCCGGCTCCATTGTGGATCGCAGCGGCGGCCAGGCCGATGTGGGCGTGCCTCGGGTAGCGCTGGTCACGCTGGAGGTGCCCGCCTACGATCCGGCGCAATGCCCGCTGTGCGCGCAAGGCGTGCCGGCCGTCAAGCCGGGCTCGCGGCCCGTTTGATGCGCCGCATCCGCATCACGCTGGCTTACGACGGCACGGATTTCCACGGCTGGCAGGTGCAGCCGGGCTTGCCCAGCATTCAAGGCGCGCTGGAAGCGGTGGCCGCGGAAATCGAAGGCGGGCCGGTACAGGTCGCCGGCTCCGGGCGCACGGACGCGGGCGTGCATGCGCTGGCGCAGGTGGCCGCCTTCAGCATCCGGAATCCCATTCCACTTCCAAACCTGCGCAAGGCCATGAACCGGTTATTGCCGCCTGCGATCCGAGTGCTGGACGCCGCGGAAGCCGCGCCCGATTTTCATCCCCGCTTCCAGGCACTCGCCAAGACCTACGAGTATCGCATCGTGCGCGATGAAGTCTGCCCACCGTGCGAGTGGCGCTACGTGCATCATTATCCCTACCCGCTGGACGTCGATCGCATGGCGGCGTGCGCGCCGGTGCTCGAAGGCGATCACGACTTCGGCGCTTTCGCCGCGTCCGACGAGCGTGACGAAGAGGGCCACAGCAAGGTGCGCACGATTTTCGAGTCGCGGCTGGACGCCCGTCCGGGCCGCTTGATTTATCGCGCGCGCGGCAGCGGTTTTCTGAAGCACATGGTGCGGAACATCGTGGGCTCGCTGCTCGAAGCGGGACGCGGCAACCTTGATGTGGCGGGCTTGCGCGCGCTGCTGGATCCGGAATGCGGGCGCAAGGGCGGCCCGACGGCGCCGGCCAAGGGGTTGTTCCTGGTGGGCGTGGAATACGCGGCTTGACGCACGAAATGCGGTTCGGCTATCTTGACATTCGGGAGCTGGCCGCAAATGAAGGCCGGAGTTGAGGCGTCAAATCAGGATCTGGCGAACCAGTTCGTGGATCAGGCGTGCCTGTGCTACGACGATCCACACTACGACCACCGCACATTTCACGCCCGCGCTTCCGAGATGCTGGCGAACCAGCCGGAGCTGGCCGTAGCCAACATCTGGACGGCGGCCGCGGCTGGAAATGCGGCGGGTGTCGAACAAATGCTGGAGGCCGAGCCCGATCTGGTGAACCGCCCGGGGCCCCACGGCTGGGCGCCGCTCCTCTGCGCCTGCTACTCACGGGTCCAGCCGCTCGATTCAAACCACTCGACGTACGAGGTCGCAAGGGTCCTGCTGGCCCGCGGCGCGGACCCCAAAGCGTTCATCATGAAGCACAACGATCCGCCAGGAAGCGATCGCGCGCGCCGCTTCACCGCGCTGACGGGAGTTTTCGGAGGCGGGTCCACCGGGCTGGCGAATCAGCCGCCGCACGCGCAGTGGCGGGAGATGGCGGAACTGCTGCTCAGCCACGGAGCTGACCCGGCCGACGAGCAGGCTTTATGGATTAACCAAGGCTCGTCGCTGGAACTGCTGTTGCGCCATGGCCTGAAGCCGGATGCGCCAGTGCGGACCGGGAGCGGCCAAATGACCTTGTTGGGACGCGAGCTCTGCCAGGCGGCGCGCAACGGTCATATAGACCGCGTACGGCTGCTGCTGGCGCACGGCGCCCGAACTGATGAGATGTTCCGGGAAAAAACACCATGGCGCCACGCAACGGAAAACGGGCACCTGGAAATCGCACGTCTGCTGCAGGAGTCGGGCAGCCCCACAGCCGAGATGGATGACGTCGAACGATTCACGTCGCTCTGCATGGCGGGCGACTCAGCCGGGGCCCGCGCCATGCTGGAGGCCAGGCCGGACATCCTGGGACGAGCGCCGAAATCGATGGTCCTCAAGGCCGCTAACACGGGCCGCCTGGAAGCCGTGCGGCTGGTTCTGGATTTGGGCTTCGATCCCGATTACGTTGACGAGGTGGCCGCGTTGCACCATGCCGCGGGCTCCAACAAGGAAGCGATTGTGCGGCTGCTACTGGAGCGCGGCGCGTCGTTAACGGTGCGCGAACCGTTTTACGACGGCACGCCGGTGGAGTGGGCGGACTTCTTCGACCAGGCCGGCATGCGGGAGATGCTGCTGCGCGACGGCCCGATCTGTCTCTTCGATGCGCTCGATTACAACCGGCTGGATCGCATTCCGGATATTCTGGCGCGCGACCCGGCGGCCTTGAACCGGCCTTTCGCCGAGTGTCTGTCGCGCGATCCCCGGCCGGAAGACTGGCAGACGCCGCTGGCGCGTGCGGTGAGTCGCGGCCACACCGATGCCGTGCGGGCCCTGCGGGACTCAGGGGCCGAAGCCTAGGTGTGACTAGCGGTACGGATCAGCGCCAGGAACTCGTCGCGGGTTTCTTTGCGGTTGCGGAAGGAGCCCAGCATGGCGCTGGTCACCGCTCCGGAATGCTGCTTCTCGACGCCGCGCATCATCATGCAGAAGTGGCGCGCTTCGCAGATCACGCCCACGCCTAACGGATCGATCAAATCCTGGATGGTCTGGGCGATCTGCTGCGTCAGGCGCTCCTGAATCTGCAGGCGCCGCGCGAACACGTCCACCAGGCGCGGCAGCTTGCTCAGCCCGATCACGCGCTCGCGCGGGATATAGGCCACGTGCACCTTGCCGAAGAACGGCAGCATGTGATGCTCGCACATGCTGAAGAACTCAATGTCCTTCATGATGACCATCTCGTCGTATTTCACTTCGAACAGCGCGCCATTCACGACTTTGTTCACGTCCATGGCGTAACCGCTGGTCAGGAAGCGCAAGGCGCGGTCCACGCGCTCGGGTGTGCGTACCAGGCCATCCCGCTGGACATCTTCTCCCAGGCGGTCGAGAATGCCTTTCACCAGCGGCGCGATAGATTCGTCCGCCTGGGGGGTCATCACTTTTACGTTCGCTTTATTCGATTTCATGGGCTGACACTTGAAATGCATTTCGGCTGGTTTCGGCGATGGCCACGTTTTCGAGCTGCGGTCCATCTGCCGTAAACACGGCGCGCCAGTTCTGTTTGAGACGCCGCGCCACTTCGCGTCCCAGATTTTCCGATGTAGGCACCGCGCTGCGGAATGCCTCCACCTCTTCGTTGAGGTTGCGATGGTCGAACGGTTGGAGCACCTGCCGGCGCACCAGGCCGTCCAACAAAGCGATATCCACCACGCGGCCGGAGCGGGTGTCCACGGGACCACGCACGCTCACCGCGATCTCGTAATTGTGGCCGTGCCCGTAGGGATTGTTGCACTTGCCGTAGAGGTCCCGGTTGGCGGCGTCGCTGAGCGCGGGCGCATGCAGCCGGTGCGAGGCCGACAGGCGGTACTTGCGGGTGACCCGGATCACGCCGCGCCCCCGAAATAATCCACGTAGAGGTCGGGGGTTTCGTATACGCGCACGCCGTGCAACCGGGCGTTTCCGCCGCTGACGTGCGGCTCGAGGCGGTTCCAGATATCCACGGCGATATTCTCCGGCGTGGGTATCACGCGGTCGAACGGCGGCACTTCGCGGTTCAGGAAGCGGTGATCGTAGATCTCAACCACTTCGCGGTTGAGGATCTCCTTAAGCTGCTTCAGATCCAGGACCATGCCCGTGACGGGATCGGGCGCGCCTTCCACGGTGACCTCCAGCACGTAGTTGTGCCCGTGGCCGTGCGGATTCGCCGCGGCGCCGAAGAGGGCGTGATTCTCGTCGTCAGAAAGCCGCGGGTTGCGGCAGACGTGGGACGCGGAAAACTCAACTTTGCGGGTGATCAGCATCAGGCTGACTATTGGATGCAGCAAACGGACTGGAAGTACACTAAAATTATAGTTTCCAGAGATGCACAGCGTCAAAATCGATCAATACCTGAAAGCCGGCATCGCGGTGCTGCTGGCGGTGTTCGTGTTCGTGCTCTACAATTCCATGCACGAGCGCATCGTACAGCAGGGCGACCCGGCCCCCGATTTCAAAATCACGGCCGACAATGGCCGCACCCTCACCCGCACCGACTTTGGCGGGCGTTTGCTCGTGTTAAATTTCTGGGCTACCTGGTGCCAGCCCTGCGTGGAAGAAGTGCCCTCGCTCGATCAGTTTGCGAAGGAAATGGCGGGCTCCGGAGTGGTGGTTCTGGGAGTCAGCATGGACAAGGACCCCCAGCGCTACCGCGCGTTCCTCGATCGCACCAGGGTTTCGTTCATGACGGCGCGCGATCCGGATGCGAAGATCAGCGCGGACTACGGGACGTTCAAATATCCCGAATCGTATATCATCGACAGCAAGGGCAAGGTCGTGGAAAAGATCATCGGGGCAACCAACTGGACGGACGGCCAGATGGTCAATTTCGTAAAATCGATGCTGTAGGGCGCAGACCAGCCCAATCACCATGCTCCTGGCGGCCGCGAAGACCGAACTCATCGCCTTGGTGGGCCCGCGCGGCTGTCTCGATCGTCCGGAAGATCTGGCGCTCTACGAATACGACGGCAGCGTGGAAAAGGGCCGTCCGGATGCGGTGGTGTTCCCGCGGAACACGGCCGATGTGGTTGCCATCGTCAGGACTGCCGCGCAATACGGCATTCCCATCGTGGGCCGCGGCGCCGGCACCGGGCTGAGCGGCGGCGCGATTCCCCGCGCGGGCGGCATCATGGTGGCTTTCGCCCGCATGAACCACATCCTCGAAATCGATCTCGAGAACGAGCGCGCGGTGGTGGAACCCGGCGTAGTCAACCTGGATATCACGCTGGCGGTGCAAGGGCAGGGATACTTCTACGCTCCGGACCCCTCCAGCCAGCGCGCCTGCACGATCGGCGGCAACGTTGCGGAGAATGCCGGCGGGCCTCATACGTTGGCCTACGGGGTCACCACCAACCACGTCCTCGGCGTGGAGTGCGTGCTGCCGGACGGGACCCTGGTCACTACCGGCGCGAAGGAAACCGAAGTGCCCGGTTACGATCTGACCGGGCTGCTGACCGGATCAGAGGGCACCATGGCGCTGGTCACCAAGATCATGGTGCGGCTGATGCGCAAGCCGGAGATGGTGAAGACGGTTCTGGCGGTCTACGATGCGGCGGAGGATTGCGGGGCCACGGTGGCCGAGATTACGGCGCGCGCCATCGTGCCGGTAGCGGTGGAGATGCTGGACGGCGTGATGCTGCGCATGGTGGAAGAGGCCACCCACGCCGGCTATCCCATGGACGCGGCCGCCGTGCTGCTGATCGAACTGGAAGGGCTACGCGAAACGGTAGAGGAGCAAGTCGATCAGATCAGGGATGTGTGTATGGCTTGCCGGGCGCGCGAGGTGCGCGTGGCCAAGACCGCCGACGAGCGCGAGCTGCTGTGGAAGGGCCGCAAGAACGCGTTTGGCGCGGTGGGCCGGGTGAGCCCGTTCTATTACGTGCAGGATGGCGTGGTGCCGCGCACGCAGATCGCGCCCACCCTGCAGGTGATCGCCGCCGTGAGCCGCAAGTACGGCTTGACCATCAGCAACATTTTCCACGCGGGCGACGGCAACATGCACCCGATCATCCTGTTTGACGCGCGCAAGCCGGGCGATCTGGACAAGGCGCGGGACGCGGGCGCGGAGATCCTGGACCATTGCATCAGTGTAGGCGGATCCATCACCGGCGAGCATGGCGTCGGCATGGAGAAGAACGAAATGATGCCGCGCCAGTTCAGCGAGGCCACCCTGGACCTGATGCGCCGGTTTAAGGAGCTGTTCGATCCCGATAACCGCCTGAACCCGGGCAAAATGCTGCCGACGGGCAAAGGCTGCCTGGAAATCCGGCAGCCAGCTCTGGGAGCTGGGACTGTTTACTAAAGGCTGACGCGGCAATCGTACGGGCTAGCTGGCGGCTCTCACAGCGGCCGTGCTGAGCGCGCTGTTGGTGCTGCTCCAGATCCTGCTGACGCTGGTTCCCGAATTGACAAACAGGGCCGCGGAGCTCAACGCGACAAATGCCATCAACAGCGTGTATTCGATCAGATCCTGTCCATCTTCTTCCCGCGATAGGCCGCGCGCAAGTTCAATCAGACGGTTCTGTATGGTTTCTAACATACTTGCCATCAAAACAGTTTACGGCTGCATGGACAGAGTGACAATCATACCTTTGGTTGGCTCCCGGATGGCCATAGCTGAAAATGTCCGATTCGGGAGGCTGGTTAAACCAGGGCCACCACGTCCTTGGAGCTCTCGGACTTGAGGTAGGCGTTGGGATCGTGATAGAGGGCACCCTCGGGGAGACAACCCATCAGCGGCCCGAGATCCCGACGCACTAAGTTTTTGTAGAACTGGGGAAGCACGCTGCTGTGCTGCTCGAAGTAGGGCGGGAATTGCGGGTCGGTATCCAGGCGGCGGCGAATCTCCCCGTAGTACCGGGCTCTTCCGAATCCCTCCGTCGAAACCGCACGCACCAGGTTCATCCAACGAGCAGTCACCCCTTGAGTTGCCTGGAAACGGCGGAAGATAGCGCGCGTGGAGAAGGAATACCGCGTCAGATCGATTATGTGGTCGTAGAATGTCTGCCAGGAGTAGTTGGCCGGCCTGACATTCATGGCGCCGTTATTGTTGAGGAAATGGAATGGGAAGGGCAGCACGCGGTTGGATCGTTGGTAACTCAGATTGAGCGGCGCGGCACGGCCGAATGCGGATAGGAGCGAATAGGCGGGAAAAGCGCCCGGGCTCATATCCAGGAATTGCTTGGTGAGTTCAAATGGATCGGGTCCTTCATCAGTATCGAGCCCCAGCACGAAGTTAGTTTGGATGTAGGGTATGTACCGCAGGATCAGATTGACGTGTTCAGACACCTGGCGGACTTTGGCTATCCCGCGCGACGCGCCGGTCTTCGATTTGTCGCCCAGCGCGAACCAGGATTCAATGCCTGGAAGGACGCCTTTGAAAGAATTGCGTTCGAGCCGCCTGAGGTGCGGCTCTGAAAGCAGAGATAAACTGCTTTCGGCGACGAAGTCGATGCTGCCGGCAGGGACTGCGTCCTCGATCAAATCCAGGTAGTCGTCGAAGCGGACTCCGAAATTGGGGTCGTGCCAGGCCACCAGGGGCCGCTTGAATCTGGTCAGCAGGAACCGGAGGTCCTCGCGAATTGTCTCGAAGTCCATTGGCTGATAGGGCACCGTGGCATCGATACAAAAGGCGCAGGTGTACGGGCACCCCAGGCTGCCGAGCATGGGAACCATCTTGATCAGGGGCGCCTTCCTGAGCGTCGGCTCTATAAACTGCCAGCGCTCGCGTACCCCAGGCAGGGTTCTGGGCTGCTGGGATGCTGCGAGATGGACGCCCACGGGCCTGTGTTGCGAGCAGTCCCGCAAGACGTCATGCAGCGTGCTCCTGTCCGTGAAGCCCAGCACATAGTCGAAATACTGTGCGGCGTCTTCGGGGTAACAGCGCGCGTGCGGCCCACCGATCACCGTGATCGCCCCCCTCCCGCGAAAAAGATGACTCAGGGCGTACGCCGTGTGCGCGGATTCAGTGAAGGCGCCGATGAAGACTACGTCGACGTTATCCGGCAGCTCCGTCAGGAGATCTTCAAAGCCGGTGTAACAAACGAAGGCCACCTCATGTCCTTGCTCTTTGCACCAGACCCCAATGACCTGGGGCATGATACTGGCGAGGCTGGCATTCATGACGCGTGCATACAAGGCCCGGGTGGGACCTTGGGAGACGAGATCGATAATACCGATGCGCAGCTTTTTCAGGCGCCCTCCACTGACTGTCCGGCACTTGCGCGTCCCGAAATTCTCTGATTCTTAAGCGATAGCAGCATTCCGGAGTTATTGTCTGTCCCCTATTGAACAGGCCAGCCGCGATAGTATGGTCATATTTGCTCACTTCTTAAATGCGCTCCGGGGGCCTGCCACGGACCTTGCACGAGCCTGCCTATAGGGGCTAAAATGCGCGAAGGGTGCAAGCTCGTAGCGCAGCGCCCCGGGCAGGAGACTACTAATGAAGCCCAATTCGGATTCCGACTCCCTTCTGGCTACGATTGTGCGGGAAGGAACCGTGGTTCACTACCGCAAAGGCGCGGCGCTTTTCTCGCAAGGCGACGCTGCGGATGCCGTGTTTGCGATTCAGAAAGGCAAAGTCAAACTTACAGTCATTTCCAAACAGAACAAAGAAGCGGTGATTGCGATTCTGACTCCGGGCGATCTGGTAGGCGAGGCGTGCCTGGTGGGCCAGCACCCGGTACGCATGGCGACCGCGTCCGCCATGACCGATTGTTCCATCGTGCGGCTGGCAAAACCGGCCATGATGCGCCTATTGCGCTATGAGCCCGCTTTCTCCGGACTGGTTCTGTCTTACGTGCTCAGTCGCAATATTCGGATTGAAGAGGATCTGATCGATCAGCTTTTCAACTCCAGTGAGAAGCGGCTGGCGCGAGTCCTTCTGCTGCTGGCCAACTTCGGGAAGGAAGGCCGGCCCGACGCGGTGATTCCCGACATCAGCCAGGAAACATTGGCAGGCCTCGTGGGTACCACGCGGTCCAGAGTGAGCTTTTTCATGAATCGATTCCGCAAACTCGGCTTCATAGATTACAACGGCGGGATTGAAGTTCACAGCTCGCTGCTCAGTATCGTCCTGCATGACTGAAGCCTGACCAGCGCGGCGACCGGAAATCGAGTTATGGCACTCACTAGACTAGTGCGCCAGCGGCGTACTGACTACCGGCATCGCCGGAGCGCTGTCCTGCGGAGGAGGTATGTCTTCGGGGTTGAGGTATGAAATGAAGTTCCAGAAAGTGCCGCTCTGGTCCAATTGAAAAAGCGCGACCGAGTTGCCCGAGAGTTCGAACCGCGGCAGGCACGCCTTCAGATCCACTGGGGATTTATCCCAGTCGATATCCCAGCGGAACGCGACGTTCTTGGTATACGGCTGGGCGCCGTCGGTGATGCCATTGATCTCGATGCGATAAGGACCTTTCAAGAGGATCTCATGCCCCCGGCCGGATTCCTTCAAGCTGATGGCCGTGACGATCTTGTTGCCTTTATCCGTCAGGCGGTAGGCAGTCGACCAGGCATTGCCGTTGCGGTCGGTTACCTCCACCAGTTTCCAGAGGTCGTTTTTCACTCCGCATTCCACGAGATCGTCGGAATGGAAGGTGACCTTGAAATGGTTCATCTGCTCCTGGGCCCACTTCTGCGAGATGGCCGCGGCGGCCGCTGGGGGAGTCAGGTCAGGAGGTGGCGGCGGATCGGACCCGCAGCCAATCATGGCGCCGGCGGCCGTGAGCAGCAACGAAATCACCCCGTTTCGAGTAAAGCTATTTCCGCGCATCATGTTTCTTTAGTAACCAGGATAGACTGTCCGGGAGCGCGCTGACAGCTTGCCAAGCGTAATCATTTGGCCACTATCGATGGTTAACAGCGGCCGTTCGCTGAGAAAAATGGCGGTGCGCCGCAGGCCGCGATTCGACAGTCACCGTTCGGTTATGCGATCATTTTTTTCTACGCCGGATTTCCATTATGAAGCCAGCATGGTTCGCCGCCACAGCCGCGATCGCGGGCTGCGGCTTGCAACTGGCCGCGGGTGAAATGCGGCGGGACGTTTTGTCCCTCGACTACGCGAAGGAGACAGGCCTGGTGGCGGCCGCCTACCGGGGAGGCCAGGTAGTAGTTTGGGAGTTTGAATCGGGACGCGTGAAGAAGGTGTTCAATCAGTCCGCTCCCAAGAGCACGCTGAACGAGCCACTCGCGCAGTTCAACGCCTCCGGCCGCCTGCTGGCATATACGCAGGAAGGTGACGCCGGCCTGATCTCCCATAACCTGGATGCGGACAAATCCACGGTGCTGGTGCCCCACCGTCTGCTGGTGCACGGGATTACAGCCTTTAACTGGTCGCGCCAGACCGATTTCATGCTGGTGGCTATTGGCCGCGATATCTTCCTGATCGACGCCGCCGGACACACGCAGTGGCAGCGGCGGCTGGAGACCCGCGCCATCATCACCGACGTGGTGTGGCATCCGTCCGAGAAATTCTACACGGTAGCGACGGACAACGGCGAAGTCTCCACCTGGGACACGGCTACTGGCAGGGTGATCGTGGCGTCGAAGCTGGAAACCGGGGGGCATTCCGCGGCGGTAAAGGTGGGCTGGACCAGCGAAGACTCGGTGGTGGTTGCGGTACGCGGCATCAGCCTGGCGCTGCTCGATCCTGAGACGCTCAAGCCCAAAAAGACCGTCACGTGCAACTGTTGGGGCTTTGCCTGGAGCGGCAACGGCAAAGAAATTTTCGCCTGGGCGCCGCCCAATATCGGCGTGTTCAGTGAGGCGGGACAGAAGACGCGCGAGCTGCGCACACCTTTTGACGGCGAAGGGCCGGTAGTGTGGGCGGGCGAAGGGCGACTGTTGACCGCCTTCACCGATTCAGCCGTAGTGCTGCGGGATGCGCGCAACGGGAAGGTGCTACGTACGTTCGCGCCGTAGGGTCACGGGCTCTCGTCATGAATTTGGCGTGTATGGGCGCCAACATCCGGGCGGCCCTTATGCACGCAAGCAGCCTCGAAACGCCGAGTATCACAGCTATATATGTGCAATTGTAGTGTGAGGCTGCCCTGGAGCGCTATCTACAAACCTTCCTGGGAAGGAGCACCAATATTTTGGTTTTCGCAATTTCAGCAACTATCGGCTGAGGGTTAAGATTATGTGTTCGTGAAGGGGCGCGGAGCTTTTCCCCATTAATGGCGTAGAGCCGAGCCGTAGCGCCCGGTCTTGATTCCAATGGTGGGCGGTCGCGGGCTCGAACCGCGGACCTCCTGCTTGTAAGGCAGGCGCTCTAACCAACTGAGCTAACCGCCCGTTGCGGCTTTCTCCATTCTACGACACTTATCCAACGTGTTTGTGTCATGATGAGTGCATCGGCCGGTAAACAGCGTGGAACGAGAGGAGATCCTTCTCAAACTCCGTGAAAGGATCGTGGCCTTCGCGGCATCTCGTCTAGGGGGGGATACTGCTGAGGACCTGGCGCAAGAGGTGCTGATCCTCCTGCATGAAAAATACAATCACGTGAACCAGTTGGAGGAACTGGTTCCGCTGTCCCTGCAGATCGCGAGGTTCAAGATCATGAGCCTGCGCCGCAAGTCGCAACGCCACGGGGAAAGCACCCAGGTTTCCATCGCCGACATCCAGTTGCCCGACCTGGATGCCGACCCCGCCACCTTAGTGGAGCGCAAATTGATGCTCGAACACTTGACGCGCGCCGTGGGGCAATTGGGCGAACGATGCCGCGACTTGCTGCGCCTGAAGTTGCAGGGCCACGATTTCGCGGAGATCCAGAAACGCATGGGCGCGCAGTCGATCAACACCATCTACACCTGGGATCATCGCTGCCGCAAGCAACTGCTGGAACTGATGGGCGGAGACTGGGAGCCGGAAAAGAGATGAGCCGCGAGGACATCCAAAAACTGCTGGGCGGCTACGCCACCCACACTCTTACCGCCGAAGAGCGGCGGGCGCTGTTCGAGGCGGCGCTCGACGATCAGGAGTTGTTCGATGCCCTAGCCAAAGAGCAGGCGCTACGCGAAGTGCTGCAGGATCCACCGGCGCGCCAACAGGTGATTGAAGCGCTAGGTCCGGCGCGAGAACCGCGTCCGGCACGCGCTTGGCATTGGCTGCGGCGGACGCCCGCGCTGGCGATGGCCGGACTGGTGGTGCTGATCGTGGCCGGCATGGTGCTGCGGCTGCCGAAGCAAGCGCGGCACGAGGTCATAGTGGCGGATGCGGTCTCGCCGCAAGCCGCCACACCGCAGAGCGGCGCGCCGCATCCCACAACTACGGGGTTGCCGGAGAATGCGCTTCCACTCACGCTCTCGCGGAAGGCCAAACAGACGGCCCGCCTGCCCGAGTCCGCCGCTCTTGGCGATCAGCACGTATTGTCCGAAGCGGCGAACAAACCCGCCGCGGCGCCTGTTCCATCGCAACCGGAGGCTGTGGGCGCCATGCGTCAACTGGACGAACTGACGAAGAAGTCGCAGGCGCCGCAGCCGCCACCGCCGGCGCCGTCAGCGAACTTCGTGGTGGGAGCGCTGCCATCCGCGTCTCTCTCACGGGCCAAGGTCCAAACTATTACAGGCGCCATTGCCGATATTAAATACACTGTGGTGCTGAAGGGCGCGGATGGGACCTATACGCCGGCGCCTCCGGGGAATGTATTTCACATTGGAGACTCGATTCGGATTCAAGCTGAGCCGGCTGCCGCGGGCCGCCTTAGTCTGTTCCGGAGGGGTGCCGGCGGCGACTGGGAGGCAGTGTCCAGCTTGGATGTAGAGAACGGGCAACGCTACGAACTGCCGTCCAGCGGCGGCATTGAATCGCCCACGCCCGCGCACCTGGAACTGCGGCTGTTATTTTCCCGGCCGGATCAGAGCAGCCAGGCGATGCTGCCGAGAAGCGATGCCGCGGCGCAGCAGGCGGGCGCTGCCGGTTACGCCGCCATCAAGATCGAGCTCGAATTCCGCTGACCTACAATCAAACTATGACGGATGCGGCGCTGCTCGAGCACATCACCCGCCTGCCGCACGCCAAGGCCAATTTCAAACAGCTCGCGCGCGAGTTGGGCGCGAAAGGCGAGACGCGCGCGGAACTGGAGCTGGCGTTGGCCCGGATGCTCGCGCGGGGCGACCTGGTGGAACTCCGCTCCGGCCAGTACGTCGTCACTGCGCGCACCCGGGAGTATGCCGTAGGCCGCCTCAGCATGCACCGGGACGGCTACGGCTTCCTGATTCCCGACAGGCCGGTGGAAGGGATCAAGGGAGATATCTACATTTCGGCCGATTCCGCGCGCAACGCCATGCACGCCGACCGGGCGCTGGTGCGCATCGCACGTATCGAAGCGGACGGCCGCGCGGACGGCGAGATCGTGAAAGTCCTGAAGCGCGCGCATCCCACGGTGGTGGGCGAGTTTCGCGTGGGCCGCCGCGGCAATTACGTGGTGCCGCACGATGACCGCATCCGGCAATGGATCGATATCCCGGAAGGCACGGAGATACCCACCGGCGTGCGGCAGATCGACCGCATTGGCGCGCAGCCCATCACGGTGCCCGATCCCGCCGGTCTGGACGGCTTGATCGTCAACGTCGAGCTGCTGGAATTTCCGGAAGAAGGCGGGCGCGCCGCCGGACGCGTGATCGAGATTCTGGGCCATCCGGACGATTTCGGCATCGATGTGGAGATCGTTATCCGGAAGCATCATCTGCCCCACCAGTTTCCGCCCGAAGTGGTGGAGCAGGCCGAGCGGGTTCCGGATGCCATCACCGAGGGGGAACTGCGCGGCCGCCGCGATTTTCGCGGCCTCGATATAGTGACCATCGATGGCGAGACCGCGCGCGATTTCGACGATGCCGTGTGGGTGGACCGCCTGCCGGGCGGCAACTACGCGCTGCACGTGCACATCGCCGACGTGAGCCATTATGTGCGCCCAGGCACGCCCATTGATGCGGAAGCCCGCCTGCGAGGCACCAGCGTCTACTTCCCCGATCGGGCCGTACCCATGCTTCCGTTCGAGCTTTCGACGAACATTTGTTCGCTGAATCCTAAGGTGGATCGCCTGGTGCTTTCGGCGCTGATGGAGTTCGATCACCAGGGCGATCGCGTGGCGCAGGAGTTCACGGCCGGTGTGATCCGCAGCGCGGAGCGCATGACCTACACCGACGTGCACCTGCTGCTCGAAGGCGACGCCGGACTGCGCGCCCGCTACGCGCCACTGGCCGCCCGCTTCGAGCTGATGCAGGAGCTGGCTTTGGTCCTGAACCGCAAGCGTGTGCGGCGCGGCTCCATCGATTTCGATTTGCCCGAGCCGTTGATCGAATTTGACGAGTTCGGCGAAATGACCGGGGTGATTCGCGCGCCGCGTAACATCGCGCACCGTTTGATTGAAGAGTTCATGCTGGCAGCCAACGAAGCCGTGGCGTCGCACCTGGAGACGACGCTGGAGTCGTCCATCTACCGCATTCACGAGCTGCCCGATCCCAAGCGCGTGATGGAGTTCGAGGAGGTGGCCGCGCACTTCGGTTATTCGTTGGGCGCGGGTGCCATCCCGGTGAAGAAATTCGGGTATGTGGATCGCAAGCGGGATGGGCGCAAAGTGCGCAAGGATATCGTGCTGCCGGATTCGCAGGCGGGCATTTCGTCCAAGAACTACCAAAGGCTGGTGGCCAAGATCGAGGGCAAGCCGGAAGAACGCATCCTGAGCTACCTGATGCTGCGGTCGCTCAAGCAGGCGCGCTACAGCACGGATAACGCCGGCCATTTTGCTCTGGCTGCGGAGTCCTATACGCACTTCACGTCGCCCATACGGCGCTACCCCGACCTGATCGTCCACCGGCTGTTGAAAGCGGCTCTATATGGGAAAGCCGGGATGCCCGAACCGGAGCTGCGCGCCATCGCCGAAGAGTGCTCGCAATCGGAACGGCGGGCCGCGGATGCCGAGCGCGAGCTGGTGGAATGGAAAAAAACCAAATTCATGGAATCGCGGGTGGGCGAGGAGTTCGCCGCGCTGGTGATCAGCGCCACGAAATATGGGCTGTTCGTGGAACTGGAGAATCTCTTCATCGAGGGCCTGGTACCCATCGATATGCTGCCCGGCGACCGCTATACATATCACGAGAACGTGCGCAAGATCGTGGGGCAGCACACCCGCCGCGAGTTCGCCATCGGCGACGGGGTGCGCGTGTCGCTGGACCGCGTGGACGCCGGCGAGCGCAAGCTGCAATTTTCGCTGGTCGAGCCTGAGCGTCCGCGCAAGAAACGGACGCGGCGGTGACGCCGCAGCTGATCCTGATTCCCGGCGGCGAGTTTCTGATGGGTCAGGCCGACGGGCGCGACGAAGAGCGTCCGGTGCATCGCGTGAAGGTGACGTCGTTTCGCCTGGGCCGCTGCCAGGTGACCAATGCGGAGTACGACGCGTTCCGGCATGCCACCGGCTGCGCCATGCCTCCCTTTCGAGAGCAGGTGGAGTTCGCCGGCGCCGCGCAGCCCGTGGTCGGCGTGAGCTGGTTCGATGCGGTGGCCTATGGTGGCTGGCTGTCGGCGCTGTGCGGCGCGCAGTTCCGCCTGCCCACCGAGGCGGAGTGGGAATTCGCCGCGCGCGGCGGAGCGGAGCAATGCCTGTATCCCTGGGGCAACCAGCCCGTGTTTGAGCGCGAAGACTATCAGACCCGCTGGCTGCACGCGCCGGAGCCAGTGGGCACCGCCGCGCCCAACGCCCTCGGACTTTTTGATATGTGTGAGAACGTACACGAGTGGTGCGCGGACTGGTACGATCCTGCGTATTACGCGGTTTCGCCGGCGGATAATCCGCAAGGGCCGGCCACCGGGACGCGCCGGGCCTCGCGCGGCGGCGCCTGGCGGCACCATATCAAGATCGCGCGCTGCGCCGCGCGCAGCAGCATTCCGCCGGAGTTCTGCTATGCCGACTACGGGTTCCGCATAGCGACCAGCTCCAAGGTATGATCGTATCTACATGCGTCCCTATGCACTCATAGCTCTCCTGCTGGCGGTAGCGATCCTGTGTTCGCAGCCTGCCCCGCGCGAGCAAGTCGGACCGCTCCCTGGCGGCGGATTTCTGCTCAACAGCGGCTGGCGTCTCTCGCCTGCCGGCAAGCAAATTCCTCTGGACACGTTTCCAATGTCCACCGCGCTCTCGCCCGATGGACGCTACCTGCTGGTGCTGAACGGCGGATACAATCCGCCCAGCATCAGCGTGCTGGAAGCTTCCACCGGCCGCGAAACCGGCCGCGTGCGCGTGGCCGACGGCTGGCTGGGCCTCACGTTTTCTCCCAAGGGCGACCGCGTGTACGTGGGCGGCGGTTCGCGGGCGGCCGTCTACGAGTTCTCTTTCGCTAACGGCGCTCTGGAACCCGCGCGTACCTTCACCGTGGTGCCCATTGAGAAGCGTAGTCACGTGGACTTTATCGGCGACGTGGCCCTCACTCCCGACGGCCACCTGCTGTACGCCGCGGATCTTTATCACGATTCCGTCGTGGTCATCAATACGCAATCCGGCATGCTGATCGACCGCGTGAAAACCGGCCGCCGGCCCTACCGCATCCTGTTCCATCCCGATGGCAAATCCTTCTTCGTGACAAGCTGGACGGACGGCGCGGTTGGTCATTACGACACAGCGTCGGGCAACCAACTGGCCGATGTGCGGCTGGGTCCGCATCCCACCGACATGGTCTGGCTGGCGGGCAAGGGCGAGGCTGGCGAGGGCGAGCTGCCTTACGCCGCGCGCCTGTTCATCGCGGCATCCAACACCAATAGTGTGTACACCCTGGGCGTCTCCGAGGGCAAGGATCTCCGCCTGCTGGAGACCATCAACACTGCAATGACGCCCCGCCAGCCTGCCGGCATGACTCCCAGCGGGCTGGCCCTGAGCCCCGACGGCACACATCTGTACGTGGTCTGCTCCGATGGCAATGTGGTCGCGGTGGTGGACGTCTCCCCCGGCGAGCGCAGCCACGTGGCGGGCTTCATTCCCACGGGCTGGTACCCCACGGCCGCGCGCGTGCTCCCCGGCGGCGTCCTGGTGGTGCTGAACGGCCGCGGCGGGGGCTCCCATCCGAATCCCAACGGGCCGAATCCCTCGCGACGTCCGGAGGCCAGCCATACCGGCAGTGCGGCGGTCGAATACGTGGGCCGCATCCAGACCGGCACGGCTTCGTTCATTGCGCCTTTCACTGGCGAGCAGCTCCAGGCGTACACCAAGACCGCCGTGGACAATTCGGCGTACCGCGATGAGAAGCTGGAGGCGCCCAATCCGTTCCCGCCCATCCAGCACATCATTTACATTGTCAAGGAGAACCGCTCCTACGATCAGGTGCTGGGCGATATCAAGGAAGGCAACGGCGACGCCTCGCTGGTGTTGTTCGGCGAAAGAATCACGCCAAATCAGCACAAGCTGGCGCGCCAGTTCGTGCTGCTCGACAACTTCTATGTGAACTCCGATGTCAGCGCCGACGGCCACTGCTGGTCGACGGCCGCCATCGCCACGGATTACATCCAGAAGATGTGGCCCAACAGCTACGCCAGCCGCCGCAATACTTACGACTACGAAGAACAGGAGCCTACCGACGCGCCGCCCGCCGGATATCTCTGGTCAAGCGCCGGCGGCGCCGGAATTTCCATGCGCAACTACGGCTACATGACGCAGAACCGCGCCAAAGCCGCCGAGGACGGCACCCAGATTGAGCTGGTGCGCGACCCTGTCCTGAACCATGTCACCAATCGCCTGTATCGTAATTTCGATCTGGACTACCCGGACGTAGAGCGCGTCAAAGTCTTTTTGAACGACCTCACTGATTTTGAGAAATCCGGCGCCATGCCGCGACTCATATTCATGCGGCTCGGCAACGATCATACCCACGGCACTCAGGGTGGCAAGCTCACGCCGTTTTCCATGGTGGCGGATAACGATTATGCGCTAGGTACGCTGGTGGAAGCGGTCTCAAAGAGCCGCTTCTGGTCCAGCACGGCGATCTTCGTTCTGGAGGACGACGCCCAGAACGGCCCCGACCACGTCGATTCGCACCGTTCGCCGGCCTACCTGATCTCACCGTACGTCAAGCACGGAGCCGTGGACAGCTCCATGTACAACACCGCTTCCATGCTGCGCACCATGGAGATGATCCTGGGGCTGAATCCCATGACCCAGTTCGACGCCGCCGCCCGGCCCATGTCGGCCGCATTTCAAGCTGCCGCCGATCCCGCGCCGTACGCCGTGGAGAAGCCGCGGGTGCCGCTCGATGAACGCAATCCGCCTCGCTCGGGCACCGCGGAGCGCTCCTCGCGTTTGGATTTCAGCCAGGAAGATCGCGCGGACGCCGACGAGTTGAACGATATCCTATGGACCGCCATCAAAGGTGTTCACGCGCCGCCTCCGGCCACCAGCTTCTTTTCCCGGTAGCATCGCGCAGGCAGTAATCCAGACATGCCCCGCACTTATCTCTGCTTTCTCTGGCACATGCATCAGCCCTTCTACAAGGACCTCGCCTCCGGCGAGTACAAGCTGCCCTGGACCCGTATGCACGCCCTCAAGGACTATTACGGCATGGTGGCCATCCTGCGCGAATTTCCCAATGTGCGCCAGACCTTCAACCTGGTCCCTTCCATGATGGTGCAGGTGGACGAGTATGCCCGCGGCGAGGCCCACGACCCATACCTGGAGGTCGCCCTGAAGCCCGCGGAGGCGCTCACCGAGGCCGACCAGTCCTTTCTCCTGCAGCAGTTCCTGCAGCCGCATCCCCTGCATATGACGGATGCCTTTCCGCGCTATCCGGTGCTCTACGAGCAGCGCCACTCCGAGCGCAGCCTGGAGTCGGCCCGGCGGCGGTTCTCCACGCAGGATTTCCGGGATGTACAGGTGATCTCGCAACTGATCTGGTTCGACGAAGAGCTGCGCGCGTCCGACCCTGAAGTCCGCGCCTTGTTTGCGAAGGGCCGCGATTACTCTCTCGACGATCAACGCCTGGTGGGCCTGAAGCAGCGCGAGATCATCGGCAAGGTGATTCCGGTGTATCGCGAGATGGCGGGCGCCGGCCAGATCGAAATTTCGACCACGCCGTACTATCATCCGATCCTGCCGCTGCTGTGCGACTCCAATATAGCGGCAGTGTCGCATCCCGGCGTGCCGCTGCCCCCACGCTTTAGCCATCCGGAAGATGCCCAGGCGCAGCTCCGGATGGCGCGCGAATATTGTACGCTCGAGTTTGGCGCCGCGCCAGTGGGTTTGTGGCCGTCGGAAGGCTCCGTCTCCGACGAGACCTTCGCTATCGCAGCCGCCGCGGGCTACCGCTGGGCCGCCAGCGACAGCGGCGTGCTCAGCCGCACCCTGGGCCGCGCGATAGGGGTTGACGCCATCTATCGCCCGTATCGCTGGGAACAGGAGGGCCGTCAACTCGGCGTCGTTTTCCGCGATCATTTCCTGAGCGATCTGATCGGCTTCGTGTATTCGGGTATGGACGCCACGCAGGCCGCGCGCGACTTCCTCAACCGCATCGGCGAAAACTGCCGCGGTATTCTGGCATCCGGCCGCGACGCCCTGGTCCCCATCATCCTCGATGGCGAAAATGCCTGGGAGTATTACGACCATAACGGCCGACCCTTCCTGCGCTACCTGTACCGCCTGATCTCCGAAGACGCCCAGATGTCCGCGGTCACCGTCAGCGAGGCGCTTGCGAGACTACAACCGGAGCCGCTTTCGCATGTCTTTCCGGGCTCGTGGATCAACGCCAACTTCGACGTGTGGATCGGCGCGGAGGAGGACAACCAGGCCTGGACCCAGCTTCTCCGCGCCCGGGAAAGTTATCGGACCGCGCCGCAGGTGCCCGAGGAGCGCAAGCGCCTGGCCTATGAAGAACTGCTGATCGCCGAGGGCAGCGATTGGTGCTGGTGGTACGGTCCGGAGCACGATTCCGGCAATCGCGTGGAGTTCGATCAGCTTTACCGCAGCCATCTCGCTAATGTCTACCGCTTCCTGAACCTCAGTCCGCCCGAGGAACTGTCCCGGCCGATTCTGCGGGTGGCCGTCAGCGCGCTGCATGATCCGCCCACCGGCCGGATTCATCCGGTCATCGATGGCGAAGTCACGTCATACTTCGAATGGCTGGGCGCCGGCTTGTATCGCGTGGACGAGCGCTCCGGCTCGATGCACGGCAAGAAGTTCCTGGTGCGCGAGGTGTACTACGGCAGCGACGGCGAGAATCTCTATCTGCGCGTCGACTTTCACACTGGCACCGAGCAGTCCATCTCGGAGATGGAAGCGCGCCTGCATATCACGGCGGGCGATCCGCCGCAATCCAGCCATCTAAGTGTGCGCTTCAACCACAGCCGTGCCAATGTCACGGAGCTGAAGTTGGCTGTGCCCGGTTCCGCCGTGGAGTTTTCCTTCAAGCGGATCCTGGAAGCCCGCCTCCCGTTCGCAGCCCTGGGCGCCGGCGCCGCCACCCCCGTCCGCTTTCAATTCTCGTTGTGGCAGGGTGGCCTGCCGATGGACGCCGTGCCACCCCAAG
>DATGGM010000279.1:0-10186 GCA_035308525.1 Bryobacteraceae bacterium | reverse complement strand
TACACTGGCGATGTCCGCGGACGGCATCGGATTCATCCTGCTGCGGCCTGATTGCGATGGAGATTGCGACGTCACGCTCGCCTGGACCGGTCCTCCTGACCTGAAGCTGTGCGCGTTTATCTCGGGCCTGGCGCTGGGTGTGGCAGTTGTGCTCCTGATCGTCAATCCCAGTTCTTCACCTTGGGCCAAACATCTTTGAGGGGCCACTTCAAGCCGCGGCAGTAGTAGATGTCGAAGTGCTCGTAGGGCATGGAATACGGGTGGCCGACATGCGCGACTTTCTGAACGCTGGCGTAGAAGTTTTCCAGGTCCTGTTGCCGGCCCTGCATCACGATCATGCTTTCGCCGGTGTAATCGCGCGGCCCCCAAAAGAAGTAAGTCTGGTGCCCGCTGATGGCCTTCGGCAATCCATACTTCGGACCAAACAGATCCACCGCGCCGGCCTGGCCGTAGTTTTGGCCGAAGATCGCGGTCTTGGCGCGGATATCCGGCGGCAGGCCGTTATAGACTTTCGCCACGGCAGCGGTCATCTCTTCCCATCCGAATTGATCGGCGTAGATCTGCGGCAGCGGTCCGAGTTGATGCGTCTCGATCTTGGGCTGCTGAAAGCCCGTGGCATGCGAATAGCGGATGTAGGTCTCGACGGGCAGCACGGGGATCGCGAAGGGCGCGATGGCGGCACCGAGCAGCACCATCGCGCCTACCCAGGCAGGCTTGATCCATTGCGGCCGGGGCGGCGCCAGCCACGACTCCCACTGAACTCCGCCGGCTGCAAACAATATGGGGAAAGCCGGCCAAGGATAGTAGACGCGTGGGCTCACGATCATGATGACCGCCATCATCACGAGCCAGGCCCACCCGAGCGCGCGAAATGGCCGCCCCGCTGCGCCGAACAGTAAGTACCACAGCCCGGCCAGCCAGATGGGCACCGCCAGCGGGAACATCATCAGGGCTTCCTGCCCGAGGAACGCCCACGGCGAGAGACTCACATCGCGATGCGCGCGCCGGATGTTGGCCTGCAGCTCCAGAAACGGGAAGTGATGCTGCACGTTCCAAATCAGGTTCGGGACGAAGATCAACAGCGCGAGCAAGCCTGCGACCCATAGCCACGGCGAGCGGAACTGGCGGCGCTCGCTGACAAGCAGGCCGGTTGCCACGGCGAATCCGAAGATCAGCATGGAATGCTTGTTCTCGAGCCCGATGCCGGCCAGCAGGCCGAACCACAGCCACAGTCTCTGGTTGCCTGTGCGGATGATGCGGACGACGATATACGCGCAGCCCGTCCAAAAGAGCGGCTCGAAAGCGTTCATCGAGAAGAAGCTGTCGATGCCCAGGAATCCGGGCGCCAGGAGCGCGGCCAGCGCGGCCAGACCCTGGGCGAAACGCCGCCCGCCGAGCTCGCGCGCCAGCAGTCCGGTGAGCAATACCTTTGCCGCGCCGGCCACGGCCGGCAGAAAGCGGATGGCTTGGAGCGACGCGCCGATCGTGACCCGCGTCAGCGCCGCGATCAGCGCAATCAGCGGCGGCTGATCCACGTAGCCCCAATCCAGATGCCTTCCGCATGCCAGGTAATACAGCTCATCCACGAAGTAGCCGTAGTTGTGTCCGGCATAAAGGTGCAGAGCCAGCTTGCAGGCGGCCAGCCAGACCACCACCATCGCCAGACCCGGCGTCAGGCACTTCCGAGCAGCTTCCAGACGGCCTCCTCCATTCCAGGCGCGCAGATGACACAGTTGCCGCTGTAGATGGTGGCATGGCCCTGGTAATCGAAAAAGCGCGCGCCGGCTTCTTCGGCAATGATCTTGAGCGGCGCGAAGTCCCAGGGCTTGCCGGAGGTTTCGATCCAGATTTCGGCCTGCCCCCGAGCCACCATGAGTGCGTCCAGGCATCCGCCCATGCTGCGCACGGCCCAGAATGGCTCCATCCAGCCGACCACGCGCGCGGCGAAGGGCTGGCGCGCGGCGGAGGTCAAGCTGTCGAAGCATGCCACCGCCTGGCTGATGCTGGTAATGGCGGAGGCGCGGATGGGCTGACCGTTCACGAAAGCCCCGCCGCCGCGCGTTGCGGTGTATAACTCGCCCAGCGCAGGCATATTGGCGAATCCCGCGACCACCTCGCCGTCCGCTTCCAGGCCGATCAGGTTCGACCACGTGGGAATGCCGCGCACGAAATCGCGAGTGCCGTCGATGGGATCGATAATCCAGCGCCGTCCGCTGCGCGATTCTTTCTGCGCGCCTTCTTCGCCCAGCAGTCCGTCATCCGGAAATGCCTGCTCCAGCTCGCGCGCGATGAATTGCTCGCATTCACGGTCCGCGCGGGTGACGGGCGAGTCATCGGACTTGGCTTCGAAGGCCAGGCCCGTGCGGTAGTAGCGCATAGCGATTTCACCGGCGCGTTGCGCAATGGAGCCACCGGTCTCGAGTTCTTTCGTCAGATCGTGCATATGCCTCAATGAAGTAAGATAGCGTTGATGCGGAATTTTCGCCAGTTTGAGGCAGGGCCGGATCCGTTCGGGCGCAAGTGGCAGGTGCTGTTCAAGTGGCTGCAGACGGCCATCTCGCTGCGCCACAGCGACACGGTGGACGTGAAGTTCGTCCTGGAAAGCGATGGCGAGCGCGTCCAGAGGCAGATTGCCATGCCGCACGCCGAGCTGCAGGAGTTGAGCCGGCGCACGGGGCAAGCCATGACCGACGCGTGGTGCTCACGGCTGGCCGCCCTGCACCTGAAGCACATGGTGGCGACCGGCGAGGATCTGGACAAGGACCTGGTGATCGTGCGCCTGGGCGAACTCGCGTCATACGCCGACGAAGCCGTACGGGAAGATGCCGCGGTGCCGCCGGCTCGCGGCGCGGCGTAACGTGGCACATGTCGGTACGCGTCCTCACACCGGCGGACGTGCCCGCGGCGATGCGGATCAAGCAAGCCGCCGGTTGGAATCAGACTGAAACCGACTGGCTGAACCTGATCCGTCTGGCGCCCGATACCTGTTTTGGCTTGGATTGCGACGGCGCACTCGCTGCCACCACCACGGCTGTAACCTACGAGCGCAAGCTGGCCTGGATCGGCATGGTGCTCACTCACCCCGATCACCGCCGCCGGGGATTCGCGCGCCTTTTGATGGAGCACGCGCTCGAAGCCTTGGTGGCACTGCAAATCGAGTGGATCAAGCTGGACGCGACGGAGATGGGCGCGCCCCTCTATCGCGACCTGGGCTTCGAGGATGAAGGGCCGGTGGAACGCTGGCGCGCGGTGGCTCGGGGCGGTCCGGCGGCGGAGCCGGCTGGGTGGACTGCTGAATGCGCCGAACTGGATCGCACGGCGTTCGGCGCCGACCGTTCCAGGCTGCTTGCCGCGCTGGCGCCGCTGGGCGCGGCCGCAGTTACCGGCGCAGGCTATGCCATGGCGCGCCCCGGTTCGGAAGGGGCTTACTTCGGACCGTGCGTGAGCCGCACGCCGGAAGCCGTGCGCGAATTGCTCGGCTGGTTTCTCAGCCGGCACGCAGGGCTATCCGTGTACTGGGATTTACTGCCTGGCAACGCCGGGGCGGTCCGTCTGGCGCGAGCTTGCGGGTTCCAGCCCGTGCGGCGGTTGGTGCGCATGGCGCGACCCGCCGCGCCGGGCGCTGCGCCGCTCCAGCACGATGACTCACAGGTATTCGCCATCGCGGGCTTCGAGTACGGCTGAAACGTGCGACATTGGTGAGACGTGCGAAAGTTATTCTACTGGAAGCTGAAGACCCGCGAGATGCAACTGGGTGAGCGTACCGCCATTCTGGGCGTGCTGAATGTCACCCCGGATTCATTCTCCGACGGCGGCAAATATCAGGACCCCGATCGCGCCTTCGCCCGCGCGGTGGAGATGGAAGAGCAGGGGGCGGACATCATCGATGTGGGGGCGGAATCCACCCGCCCCGGAGCATCGCCGGTTTCCGCGGCCGAGGAGTTGCGCCGCCTGATCCCGGTTCTGAAACGGCTAAAGGGGAAACTGACCATCCCGATCTCGGTGGATACTTACAAAGCCGAAGTGGCCGAGCGGGCCGTCGAACACGGAGCCGAGATCATCAACGATCCCACGGGACTGACATTCGAGCCGCACCTGGCGCGCACCGTCGCCAACCATGACGCGGGCTTGATCCTGAATCACATGCGCGGGCGTCCCGAAACGTGGGCCAAGCTGCCGCCGCTGCCTGATGTGATGGGGACCATCGTGCGCGATATGGAGGCCACCATCAATCGCGCGCGCCACGACGGCATCGATCGCACCCGCATTGTGGTGGATCCGGGCCTCGGATTCGGAAAGCGCAAAGAGCAGAATGCAGCCATCCTGGCCCGCCTCCGTCAACTGGCCGCCCTGGACTTCCCGATTCTCACGGGTCCTTCGCGCAAATTGTTTCTGGCGCATCCCACCGAGCGGGAGACACTGTTCGCCACGGCGGCCGCCGTCACCGCGGCGATCCTGGGTGGCGCGCACCTGGTGCGCGTGCACGATGTGTCCGAGATGCGCGCCGTGGCGGACGTGGCGGACGAAATCCTGCGGCACCCCAACCAGCCACAATCCTGAACTGTAGAATAATACAACAAACCCCTAAAATCTGATATCATACGGTTTCCGGAAAGGAGGGGACCGCGGAATGTACCCGATTGTGCGGCGGGAACAATTCGGCCCCACGACATTTCTTTGGGAGGTAGGCGCGCCGGACGTGGCGCGTGCCGCCCGCGCCGGGCACTTCGTCATGGCCCGCATCGATGAGCACGGCGAGCGCATCCCGCTCACTGTCGCCGATTTCGACGTGGCGCGCGGCACCGTCACGGTGGTCATCCAGGCAGTCGGCAAGACCACCTTCGAGATGCTGGGGCTGCGCCAGGGCGATTACCTGCTGGACTTCATCGGGCCGCTGGGCCTCCCCAGTTCCATCAGCCGGCACGAGGGCACTATCGTGCTGGTCGGCGGAGGTTTGGGTGTAGCGCCGGTCTTCCCTCAACTGCGCGAATATAAGCGGCTGGGCAACCGCACGATTTCCATCATCGGGTTTCGCTCGCGCGACCTGGTCTTCTGGGAAGGGCCCTTCCGCCAATTCAGCGACCGGCTGGAAATCACCACCGACGACGGCAGTTATGGCCGCAAAGGCTTCGTCACCGCGGCCCTGGCCCAAGTCCTCGCTGAAGAGAAGGACGTGTGCGAGGTGGTGGCTATCGGTCCCATCCCCATGATGCGGGCCTGTTGCGAGGTCACCCGGACGCTGAGCATCCCCACGGTTGTGAGCCTGAATTCGATCATGGTGGATGGCACCGGAATGTGCGGTTCCTGCCGCGTCACCGTGGGCGGCGCCATGAAGTTCGCCTGCGTGGATGGCGCCGACTTCGACGGCCACCTGGTGAACTTCGACGAGCTGGCGCTGCGTCAGAAGCGCTTCGAACGCGAGGAGAAGCAGGCGTTGGAGCGGTTCCGCTGCGAGACTGCGCGCATGGCCGCCATGAGTCCGCGCGGCTCCAACGGGACGCATGCCGTGAATCAGGTGCCTTGCCCGCTGCCGGAGCTGCCGGTGGCCGAACCGGCGCCACCCGGTCCGCGGGTGCCCAAGAACATACGCACCATCTCGCCGGTACGCGCCCACATGGCTGAGCAGCCGGCCGAGGAGCGTGCTCATAATTTCAAAGAAGTGAACCTGGGCCTCGATCTGGAGGGTGCGGTCGCGGAAGCCGACCGCTGCCTGCGCTGCAAGAAGCCACGCTGTGTCCCCGGCTGCCCGGTGGCCATCGATATCCCGGGATTCATCGCCGCCCTGGCGCGCCGGGACATTCGCGAATCGTACCGCATCCTCAAGGACGCCAACACACTGCCGGCGGTGTGTGGCCGCGTCTGCCCGCAGGAGTCGCAATGCGAAGCCTCTTGCGTAGTGGGCAACAAGTATCCGCCGGTGGCCATCGGGCGCCTGGAACGGTTCGTAGCCGATTGCGCGGCGGGGCGCGGATGGGATGAGCCTTCCGCGGAAGCGGGCCGCAGCGGGAAGCGTGCGGCCATCATCGGCTCGGGCCCGTCGGGGCTGGCGTGTGCCGGCGACCTGGCCAAGGCGGGTGTGTCCGTAACCATCTTTGAAGCGCTGCACGTGGCCGGCGGCGTGCTCAAGTACGGTATCCCCGAATTCCGCCTGCCGGACGTGATCATTGACACGGAGATAGACAACCTCCGCAAGCTGGGTGTGGAGCTCAAGCTCGACACCATTATCGGCAAGCTGTTCACGATCCCGCAGCTGGTGACGGAGATGGGTTACGATTCGGTCTTCGTCGGCACCGGCGCAGGATCTCCCAAGTTCATGGGCATTCCCGGCGAGGCGTTCAACGGGGTGTTCTCCGCCAACGAGTTTCTCACGCGCGTGAACCTCATGCGTGGCTACCGCCAGCCGATTTACGATACGCCCGTGGGCATGGGCCGGCGCGTGGCCGTGGTGGGTGCGGGCAACACCGCAATGGATTCCGCGCGCGTGTCGCTGCGCATGGGCGCCGAAGCGGTGTCCATCGTCTACCGGCGGTCACGCCGCGAATCGCCCGCGCGTGCCGAGGAGTTGGAGCACGCCATCCAGGAAGGCATCCAGTTCCGCTGGCTGACGAATCCGGTCGCGATTCAGGGCAATTCGGCGGGCTGGGTCACAGGCCTGAGATGCCAGGAGATGGAGCTGGGCGAGTCGGACGCGTCCGGGCGGCGGCGTCCGGTCCCGAGGCCCGGGAGCGAATTCGAGATCGATGTGGATACCGTCATCTATGCCCTGGGCACGACCGCGAATCCCATCATCGCGCAAACCACCCCGGGCCTGCAAACCAACAAGTGGGGTTATATCGAGACCGCCGAAAACACCGGCATGACCTCCATACCGGGCGTGTTTGCGGGCGGCGATATTGTGACCGGCGCCGCCACCGTGATTCTGGCTATGGGCGCCGGACGCCGCGCCGCCCACGGCATGCTCGAGTACATGGGTGTCCGCGCCGCCGAGCCTGCGGCCGTGAGGTAATTATGCCTTCTTCTTGTCCCAAGTGTCATCGCGTATTGGACCAGGACGAGATCTGCTGCGCGCAGATCCGCTACACCTGGAAATGCCAGAAGTGCCACAAGCTCTCGACGGGTTTCGCATTGCCATATGGCAAGTGCTTCATGTGCGGCGGCGACCTGGCGCTGGTGGAGAGCCGCGAGTTGGGCGATCCCATGCGGCTGCGCGCCATCCGCGACGCCGTGCAGTTCGAATTGAACGCGTTCTACTTCTACAAGCTGGCGCGCGAGAAGGCCAAAAAGGCCGAGCACCGCCTGGTGCTGGAGCGTCTCTACGAGGCTGAACTGGACCATCTGCACGAGCTGAGCGAGAAGTATCACGCGCACCTGGACAACGGCGTGCCCGATATCTCGCCGGAGGCGGAGAAGCTGCTTTCCGGGTTCCTCTTCGCCGATCTGGCGGTCTCGGACGATGCCA
Source organism: Bryobacteraceae bacterium (assembly GCA_035308525.1). Taxonomy (GTDB): domain Bacteria; phylum Acidobacteriota; class Terriglobia; order Bryobacterales; family Bryobacteraceae; genus Bog-159. Next base: position 2,727 of record DATGGM010000279.1, on the reverse strand, counting down.
GCATCCTGAAGCTGTATCAATCCGCGCTGGAGATGGAGCAGCGTACCCGCGACCACTTCCGCAAGCTGGCCGAGGAATTGCCCGATGGCCTGGAGAAAGATCTGTGCCTGGAGCTGGCGTCGGAAGAAGACGAGCATATCGCCATGCTCGAGACCGAGATGGAGCAGGTCTAACTTGCTCGGCCGGGAGGCTCCGGCTGTCTCTGCGCCGCCGCGTCCAGCCGCGCTTGAGCGCGCTGCATGGCGTTCAATGCGGCGGCCGGGTCCACCCCCAGCGACGCGTTGAAGACCTGCTCCTGGGCGCGCTGCAGGGCGGCCCGGGCGCGCTCGATGTCGATTTCCTCGGCTCGCTCAGCTCCCGTGGCCAACAAGCGCACGTGGTCCGCCAGCACTTCCAGATAGCCGCCGTGCACCGCCAGGAACCAGCGCTTGCCGCCGGCTTCGTAATTCAGATACCCGGTGCCCAACTCGGCCAGCAGCGGCGCGTGGCCGGGCAGGATACCGAGATAGCCGGTGGCGGCAGGGACCTGCACCGCGTTGACGTCCTCGCGCACCAGCAAACGCTCCGGCGTCACGATTTCGAGTGACAGCATCTCAGGCATCCATCATCCTTGCAGCGTCTTGGCGCGCTCGGCCACGTCTTCGATGGTCCCCTGCATGTAGAACGCCTGCTCGGGCAGGCCATCGTGTTTGCCGTCCACGATCTCCTTGAATCCGCGGATGGTATCGGCCAGCTTCACGTATTTTCCCGGCACGCCGGTGAACTGCTCGGCCACGTTAAAAGGTTGCGAGAAGAAGCGCTCGATCTTGCGCGCGCGCGAAACGGCCAGCTTGTCCTCGTCGGAAAGCTCGTCGATGCCCAGGATCGCGATGATGTCCTGCAGGTCCTTGTAGCGCTGGAGCACGCCCTTCACCTGCTGCGCGCAATTGTAATGTTCCTCTCCAAGGATGCGCGGATCGAGGATGCGAGAGGTGGAGGCCAGCGGGTCCACCGCCGGATAGATGCCCAGTTCGGAGATGGCGCGGGAGAGGTTCGTGGTGGCGTCCAGGTGCGCGAACGCCGTAGCCGGCGCCGGATCGGTGTAGTCGTCGGCGGGCACATAAATGGCCTGCACCGACGTGATCGACCCGGTCTTGGTGGACGTGATGCGCTCCTGTAACTCGCCCATTTCGCTGGCGAGGTTGGGCTGATATCCCACCGCGGAGGGCATGCGCCCCAGCAGCGCCGATACCTCGGAGCCGGCTTGGGTGAAGCGGAATATGTTGTCGATGAACAGCAGCACGTCCTGATTCTGTTCGTCGCGGAAATACTCCGCGACCGTCAGGCCGGTCAAGCCCACCCGCAAGCGGGCGCCAGGCGGCTCAGTCATCTGGCCATAGACCAGCGCCACCTTGGACTTCGTGAAATCGTGCGGGTCCACGATACCGGATTCCTGCATTTCAAGCCACAGGTCGTTGCCTTCGCGGGTGCGCTCGCCCACGCCGGAGAACACCGAAACGCCGCCGTGCTTCATGGCGATGTTATGGATCAGTTCCTGGATGATGACGGTCTTGCCGACGCCCGCGCCGCCGAACAGCCCGATCTTGCCGCCGCGCAGGTACGGCTCGATCAGGTCGATGACCTTGATGCCGGTCTCGAACATTTCCTGGCGCGTAGACTGTTCCTCGAAGGAAGGCGCGGGGCGGTGAATCGGGTACAGCTTCTTGGCGTTGATGGGTCCCATCTTGTCGACGGGCTCGCCGATCACGTTCATCACTCTGCCCAGGGTCTCGTTGCCCACGGGCACCTCCACGGGATGCCCGAGGTTCAGCGCGTGCATGCCGCGCACCAGGCCTTCGGTGGGCTGTAGCGCGATGGTGCGCACGCGGCCTTCGCCGATGTGCTGCTCCACCTCGCAGATGATATCGATGGGCATGGGGACATCGAAGCCCTCGCTGGTGATGCGGATAGCCGTATAGACCAGCGGAATCTGACCCTCGGGAAACTGGCAGTCCACGGCGGGGCCGGCTACCTGGACGACTTTGCCGATTGCGTTAGCGTTCATCTAAACCTCTGAAACCGCCGATATCCGCCGATTCACACCGACTATTCTGGGTCTTATCGGCGTTCATCTGCGTGCATCGGCGGTTGAATTCTTGTTCCAAGTTCTGGTTACTCCGCGGCGGCGGCGCCGCTGACTACTTCGATAATCTCCTTGGTGATGCTGGCCTGGCGCACGCGGTTCATATACAGGGTCAGCGTGTCGATCATATCCGACGCGTTGGATGTGGCTGCATCCATGGCGGTCATGCGCGCCGCGTGCTCAGCGGCGGCGGACTCCAGCAGGGCGCGGTACAGCGAGATTTCAACGTAGCGCGGCAGCAGGCTCGCCAGCATGTCCAGCGGCGGCGTGTCGAAGATGAAGTCCACAGGCTCGGTTTGTTGAGGCAACTCCACAGGCAACACCTGCGTGAGCGTCACTCTTTGGGCCATCACCGACTTGAATTCGTTGTATAGCAGGTAAACCGCATCGATCTCTTCGTTGCGAAACCGTTCCATCAGTGTCTGCGCAATTGCGGAGGCATCTGCATACTGCACCTTGGCCATTCCGAGGTGCTCGCCCGTGATGGGGACGTCTCGCTTGCGGTAGAAATCGCGGCCCTTGCGTCCGATCAGTAGAAAATCGGTGGCGGCGGGCTTGTGTTCCTCCGCGAAGCGTTGCGCGGCCTTGATCAAGTTGGCGTTGAA
>DATGGM010000278.1:0-2554 GCA_035308525.1 Bryobacteraceae bacterium | reverse complement strand
CGCTGCAGGATGCTATCGCCCTGGCTCTCGAGAACAACCTGGATATCGAGCTGCAACGCTACGGGCCGCAGATCGCCGACACGCAGGTCTTGCGCGCCAGGGCCGGCGGATTCGCGCAGGGCGTTTCGACCTCGGTCACCGCCGGACCTACCAGCGCGCAGCCCGGCGGAGTGGCGCAGAGCGGTGTCGCCGGCAACCCTTCCACGCAGGCTAGCGCGGCGAGTTCCACGGCGGTCGGCAACACCGTGCTCGCGCAATCCGGGCCGGCGATTCCGTCCTACGACCCGGCGCTTGTCGGCAACGCCAGTTGGGCCCACCAGTCAATTCCCGAAAGCAGCGTATTCATTGCCGGCACCGATCAGCTGATCCAGCGGCAAGACCTCTCGGGCTTCACCTTTCAACAAGGCTTGCCGACCGGAACCTCCGTCAGCCTGGGGTTGAGTAATTCCACGGCGGTTGGCAACAGCGCCAGTACGCTCTTTAATCCGGTCACCAATTCGTCGCTGGGGATAACGGTGACACAGCACCTGCTGCAGGGTTTCAGCCTGGCCGTGAACGACCGACAGATTCAGATCGCCAAAAATAACCGGGAGCTTTCCGATCTGACCTTCAAGCTGCAGGTCATCACCACCGTGGCGGCGGTGATGGATTTGTACTGGGACCTGGTGACGTTCAACGAGAGCGTGCGCGTCCAACAGCAGGCCGTAGCCACCAGCACCAAGCTTTACGAAGACAACCAGAAGCAGGTGGAGGTGGGCATGATGGCGCCCATCGAGGTGGTACGTGCCGAAGCCCAGTTGGCCACCGACCAGCAGAATCTGACGCTGGCCGAAACGCAGCTCCTGCAGCAGGAGACCATCCTGAAGAACGCCTTGAGCCGCACCGGCGTTGCCAGCCCCGCCGTGGCCGACGCGCGCATCGTGCCCACGGATCGCATCCACGTGCCGGGCGTGGAGCCGGTTTCGCCGATCCAGGACCTGGTGGCGGCGGCGCTGTCGGCACGGCCCGAACTCGCGCAGAATCGCATACAGGTAACCAATCAGGAGATCACCCTACACGGCTCCAAGAACGGGCTCCTGCCTACCCTCGACCTGGTGGCATCGGCCACCAACAATGCGCTAGCCGGCGAGGTGAACAACGTCAAGTCGACTTTCCCCTTCAGCTTCGGAACCCCCAGTCCGGCCTTCATCGGCGGTTATGGCACGGTGTTGAAACAGCTGTTCGCGCGCAACTATCCGAACTATTCCGCGGGATTCAACCTGACGATTCCGCTGCGCAACCGCGCCGCTCGCGCGCAAGCCATCAACGATCAACTGACGCTGCGGCAGTTGCAGGTCGGCGTACAGAGATTGGAGAACCAGGTTCGCGTGGACGTGCAGAACGCCGTGATCGGAGTGCGCAACGCGCGCGCGCAATATGAGGCGGCGGTGAAGGCGCGCATTTTGCAGGAGCAGACCCTGGATGCCGAGCAAAAGAAGTATGCGGCGGGCGCTTCGGTGATCTACAACGTGATCCTGACCCAGCGCGACCTGGCCACCGCGCGTCAGAGTGAGCTGGCGGCCGAGGCGGCCTATGCCAAATCCAAAGTGGAACTGGAGCGCGTCACGGGACAAACCCTGAACAACAACGGCATTTCGTTGACGGAAGCATTTCAGGGTGTCATTTCACGCCCGCCCAGCCCGCTGCCGACGGATCAGGCGGGCGCGTAGAACGTTCCAAAACTGGACAAAAGCGGCCGGCGGGTGCCAAATTTGCACCGCTTTGACACGTGGCTGAGTTTATTGGATTGAAAATAGAGAATTTATCATCTGGCTAGGGAATTGCTTTAGCAAGGGTGTGAAACACAAAGAGCAGGTCCAGCGAGCAGCGATTGATTCCCCGTTTGGCACCCGCCTGAGCAGTAACCTCTTTTAGAACCCGCTGAATCCCCTTAGACCCCTCACAATCGCGCTCGCTGGCTTGCAGCTTACCGCAGCGCGCCGGCGCGAGCCAGAGCTTCGCTGGCGTCGTCGCGTCGGCCCGCCACCACGTACAACTCCGCAAGCTGCCGCCAAAGGTCCGCGCTGCCGGGAAGCAGCCGCGCGGCGTCTTCTTCGTAGGAAATCGCGCGCCGCAGATCTCCCAGCCGGTACCACGAGCGCGCGCGGCCGTGCGCGATGTTCGCTAGGAACGTGTAGTCGACGACCAGTTCGGAGTGTTTCGGCAGGCTATGGGCCGCGCCATCGAACGCGGCCAGCGCCTTCCACGGCTGGTGGGCCTTGAGGTCGGCATAGCCCAAGTTCTCCAGCGGTTCCCAAGGCCAGCGAGAAACCCGGGCAGCCTTCTCCCATGCGCCGATGGCATCCGTCAACCGGCCCTGCTCCTCATAATATGCCGCCAAGGCCGACCACGGCGCCACCAGAGCCGGCTCTAACTCGGTCGCGGCCAGAAAGTCCCGCTCCGCATGCTTCAGGTCACCGGCTTCCTGGAACATGTGACCGCGCGTGAAGTGCAGGTAACCGTTGTCCGGGAAGATTTCCAGAGCCTTCCGAATCGCTGTAAGGGCCTCTTGATT
>DATGGM010000277.1:0-6071 GCA_035308525.1 Bryobacteraceae bacterium | reverse complement strand
TGGATGCCGCGCTGGCAGAACCTGGAGAATCCCCGGCAGGAGAAATTCATCCGGGGATATTCGGTTTATCCGGACGGAGGGTGCGGCGGGTTTCCGTGGTACTTCGACGAGATCGAGGGTTTCGGACGGGAGTACAAGCGGGCGATCAAACGGCGGTATCCCACGCCGGTCAGCTTTTATATCCAGGCGCCCACGCAGCGGAGCGATGCCAATTTCGTGGACATCGATCCGGAAGTGAAGGATGCTTACGGCATCCCGGCAGCGCGGCTGCACTTCGAATGGGACAAGAACACGCTGCTGATGTGGGAGCACGGCAAGCATGCGTGCGAACAGTTGCTGCGCGCCAGCGGCGCGGAATATCAGGGCGCGGCGGCGGAACCCGACATGCCGGGGACCAGCCTGCACGAGACGGGCACGCTGCGCATGGGCAACGATCGGAAGCGGTTTGTGACGAACCGGTTCGGACAGGCGCACGATGTTCCGAATCTATATGTGTGCGATGCCAGCGTGTTTCCTAACTGCACGGACAAGACCACTACGATCTCGATTCTCGCGTTTACGCTGCGCACGGCGGAGCGGGTGCTCGAGGATCTGAAGACCTGAGATTCGTACTGTTGCACAGCGCCTATGGCGCCGAATCCAAGCCGGCCACATTCGACTGGATACACGGAGACACGGCAGGTTACTGCTGGTTCTGGAAGCAGGTGCCGGGATTCGCGGGCACCAGAGGCAGGGGGATGGGGGTTCCGATGCGCATCTGGTGGGTGTCGTAGTAGAACTGCTTACCACACTCGAGGCAGGTGACGTAGGCGTGGGCGGAGGGCGTGCCAATGCGATGGACCGGCGTTATGGGCCGGGTGAGGCGATGGTGGTGGCAGCCGAATAGCAGGTCCATCATCTTGCCGATCATGGCGGCCTCCTTGTGGTGTGATTATCGTGGGTGGGGACCCGCGGGATCAATACTGAAAATAGTTAGTTGTTTACAAGCTGATATTGGCCGCCGATGGACGCCGATCAAAGCCGACAAGAACGAAGTAGAATCACAGGATGGGTCGTTTAATTCGATTTGCCGGGTGCGTGGTTGCGTCCTGTCTGGCATTCGCCGCGGAGTGGCCTGGTTTTCGGGGGCCGGATGCTAATCCCACGGCGGCTAAGGAGAGCCCGCCCGCGAAGTGGTCGAAGACGGTAAACGTCGAGTGGTTCGCGGAGATTCCGGGGCGGGGTTGGTCGTCTCCGATTGTGTCCGGGAACAAGGTGTTTCTGACTACGGTCACCACGGACGGGAAGTCGAAGCCGCCACAGAAGGGCACGGAGTACAGCAACGAGTACGCGGCGGAGCTGATGAAGCAGGGGCTCAAGATGCAGGAAGTGATGGACCGGGTGACGGCGCGGGACATCGAACTGCCGAATGAAGTAGTGCTGCACTATTACCTTTACTGTCTGGACTTGCAGACGGGCAGGGTGTCGTGGAAGCAGGAGTTCTTTGCGGGGCACCCGCCGGGCGGGCGGCATCGCAAGAACAGCTTCGCCTCGGAGACGCCGGTGACGGATGGGAAGGCGGTCTACATCCACATCACCAATCTGGGATTGTACGCGTACGACATGGCGGGGAAACAGCTTTGGCACAGGCCCATGGAGGCGTATCCGATCTATCTGGACTTCGGGACGGGCGGATCGCCGGTGCTGTGGGGGAACATGCTGCTGATCGTCAACGACAACGAGAAGCATCAGTTCATTGCGGCGTTCGATGCCAAGAGCGGCGAGCCGCTCTGGCGGACCGACCGGGACCTGGCTTCATCGAAGAGCGAAGGACCGCCGCGGCACTCGGGTTGGGCCACCCCATTTGTGTGGCATACCGGCCAGCGCACAGAAGTGGTCACGGTAGGGCCGGGAACCGCGGTGAGTTACGACGCAAAAGGTAAGGAACTGTGGCGGCTGGGCGGGATGTCGGGGATTCCGATACCAAGTCCATTCGCCTACGACGGGCTGTTGTATGTGAACGGCGGGAGAGGAACGGGACTGTTTGCCATCAAGCCGGGGGCGACGGGGGATCTGACGGCGGCGGAGGATGGAAAGCAGAACGAATTCGTGGCGTGGTCGCAGCCGCGCGGCGGCACGTATCTGCCGACGGAAGTGGCGTACGACGGGGCGTTATATGTGTTGTCGGATACGGGCATTTTGAGCCGCTTTGACGCGAAGACGGGGAAGCTGAGCTACCGGTCGCGGATCGAGGGCGGCGAGGCATTCACGTCGTCACCGTGGGCATATGACGGCAAGGTTTTCTGCCTGAACGAAGAGGGCCAGACGTTCGTGATCGCGGCGGGGGAGAAGTACGAGATGCTGCATGTGAATCCGCTGGACGAGATGGCGCAGGCTACGCCGGCGATTGTGGGGGACCGGTTGCTGCTGCGGACGGAGACGCGGCTGTATTCGATCAGAAGCGGGGCTGCGAACCTGCCCCACTAGTAATTGAAGAGAAATTCCTTGCTGGTCAGCATGGCCCACATCATGTCTTCGAGGGCCTGGCGATGGGCTTCACGCTGCACGTCTGGCGAGCCGGTTCCGGCGCGGGCCTTGCGGAGGGCTTCGAGCAGGGGCTGCTTCTCGGCGTCCGTAGGATAGCGGCTGAAGGCGGACAGGTACAGGTGGTCGAGGATGCGGGCGTCGGAGAGGCCCAGCTTCACCGCCAGCGCCGCATAGCCGTTGGCATCGCTGAGCTTCTTGTTCAGCGTTTCGCCGTTGATGACGTGCAGCGCCTGGGCGATATTGGGCTCGCTGGAGCGCTCGCCGGCATCGCAGATGATGCGCTTGGGGCGGCCGAAGGAGCTGAGGAACTGGGACTGCACCTGCACGTCGGGTAATTGCAGGGCGCGGGTGCCCACGGGATAGCCACCGAACTTAGTGGGGACGCCGGTGACCTGCGACATCACGTCGAGCAGCACTTCGGCGGGCAGCCTCTTCACGAAATAGCGCGAGTAATATTTCGTATCCATCTGGTTGGCGGCGTTGGAATCGGCGGAGAGCTGGTAGGCGCCGGAATTCATGATGGTACGGATCAGGCGCTTCACGTCGTAGCCGCCCTTGACGAAATCGTCGCTGAGGGCGGCAAACAATTCTTCATTGGAAGCGGGATTGGTGGCGCGGACATCGTCCACGGACTCGACCAGGCCGCGGCCCATGAAGTTGGCCCACACGCGATTCACCAGGGAGCGCGAGAAATATGTGTTTTGGGGGCTGATCAGCCAGTCGGCGAAATGCACGCGGCGGTCATCGGTGGCATCGAGCGACATGGGCGTGCCATCGAGCGGGGTGGGCGGCAGGGGCTTCAGGAGCTTGGGGTGGGGCACGTCGCCGGTGGACTTGGCGTAGACCACGATGTCGCCGGGCTCGTTGCCGTTCTTCAGGCCCACGCGCGCGAACAGGTTCACCAGCTCGTAATACTGCTTCTGGGTCCACTTCTCAAGCGGATGATTATGGCAGCGCGCGCAAGTCACGCGATTGCCCATGAAGGCTTCGGTGGCGGTCTCGGTGAGATCGATGGGGTCCTTGTGCAGGACGTAGTAATTCAGCGCGCCATTCTGACGGGTGTCGCCGGATGAGGTGAAGATCTCGTAGGCGAACTTGTTCCAGGGCTTGTTCTCCTTGACGCTGTCGCGAATCCAGTTGTAGAAGGCCCACATGGCGTTGGCGCGCAGCTTGCGGCTGGAGATGAGCATCAGGTCGGACCACTTGTAGGCCCAGTAATCGATGCTCTCTTCGCGATCGAGCAGGCGGTCGATCAGTTTGGCGCGCTTATCGGCGGACTGGTCCGCGAGAAAATCTTCGACCTCTTCGGAGGTGGGCAGGATGCCGGCGGCGTCGAGGTAGGCGCGGCGGATGAAGGTGGAATCGGAGGCCGGGCCGGAGGGGGCGATGTTCAGGGCTTTGAGCTTGGCCAGGACGAGGTCGTCGATGTAGTTGTGACGCGGGAATTTGGTGTAGACGGCGGGGTCCACCTGGTTGGCGTAGGGGACTCCCATGCGCGCATAGAGGACGCGGCTGGCGTACCAGAGAGTGATGGCGGCTTCGCCGCTGCCGTTCATCTTGACGTGGCCGGAATCGTCGACGGAGGCGACACCTTCATCGCTGGAGGCGAAGCGCACCCAGCGGGTCACGTCGCGCAGGCGGCCGTCGGAGTACCTGGCGCGAACGACGATTTGCTGCTGTCCGCCGGCCTGCAGGGTGGCGGTGGCGGGGAAGACTTCGAGTCCGGTAACGGTGGGGTCGGTCTCGGCGGGGCGCGGGGCTCCGGCGGCGATCCATTCGGAAATTACGCGGTACTCGGGAGAATCGGTGGAGAAGCGCTTGCCGCCGCCGTGGGGGACGGCGGAGGTGGGCTTGAGGAGCATGAGGCTGTGGGATGGATCGGAGAGCGAGACGCGGCGGCCGAGCGACTCGCGGGTGAGGGTGTCGTAGTCCTGATCGGGATCGTAGCCGCGGAGGGTGAGCTTGAAGCCGTTTTTGCCGGCGGCAGCGCCGTGGCAGGCTCCGGAGTTGCAGCCTACTTTGCTCATGACGGGGATTACGTCGTTGCGAAAGCTCCAGGTGTTTGGGGCTTTGGCGTGGGTGACGTGAATGGTTACCGAGGCGGTGCCAGATCCGGCGGTGGCGGTTATGGTGGCTTCGCCATCGGCTACGGGACGGACTTGGCCAGTTTTATCCACGCTGGCTATGGCCGGGTTGGAGGATTTCCACTGGGCGGTTTGGGTTAGGTCCTGGTTGTGACTGTCTATGGTAGCTTCGGCTATTAGTTGTTGGTAGGATTCGGGGCCGTTGAGGGTTACGGCGGGCGGGAGGATGGTCAGGTCGGCGGCCAGGGCCGGCATTGCGAGTAGCAGAAGGCTGGCTGAGAGCCCGCCGCAGGCCAGGGGCCTGCCCCACCTGGTCATACGAAGAGCTCCTTTATGGGTTCAATTCCACGTTCGACCAGCGGGATGGGGCGGCCTTGGGCTCCGGGCAGCTCGAGCTCCAGCGAGATTCCCAGGCCTTCGTAGATGGTGGCGGCTACTTCGGCGGGGCTGGTGGGGCGATCCTTGGGGGTGGCTCCGATGTCGTCGGATGCACCGATGATCTGGCCGCCTTTGACGCCGCCGCCAGCCATGAGGATGCTCCAGCACTGCGGCCAATGATCGCGGCCGCCGGCGGGATTGACCTTGGGGGTACGGCCGAATTCGCCCATGGCGAGCACCATGGTGTTGGTCAGCAAGCCGCGGTCGTGCAGATCTTCGAGCAGCGAGCTGTAGGCCATGTCGAACATGGGGCCGACCAGGTCGCGATAGCAACTGATGGGGCTGAAGGGCTTGGATCCGTGAATGTCCCAGGTGATTTCGTCGAAGACGGTTTCGAACATATTGACGGTGACGAAGCGCACGCCGGCTTCGATGAGGCGGCGCGCCAGCAGGCAGCTTTGGCCGAAACGGTTCTGACCATATTTCTGGCGGACAGCTTCGGGCTCGCGGGCGAGCTCGAAGGCGGCGCGGGCCTTCTGAGACGACATCAGGGTATAGGCCTGGTGGAAGGTGGCGTCGAAGAGGCGGGCGTCCTGGGAGGTTTCGAACTTGCTGACGGTGTGATCGACCATCTCACGCCAATTCTTGCGGCGATCGACGCGCAGGGCGCTGAGGTAATCCGGCGGCAGCATGTCGGGCACCTTGAAGTTGGGGTCCGACGGGTCGGCGTTCAGCACGAAGGGGTCGTAGGTCTTGCCGAGGAAGCCGGCGTTCTGGCCATGCGGCATGTTTCCGCCGGTGTTGCCGATGGGGCGGGGGAGCAGCACGTGCGGCGGCACGTCGCCGTTGGGACCTTTGAGCTTGGACAGCACGCAGCCGATGTGGGGATACTCGACGCCGCCCTGGAAGAGGCGGCCGGTCTGCATCATCTGGTGGCCGGTATCGTGGACGGCGGCGGCGGTGTGATAGACGCTGCGGATGATCGCATACTTGTCGGCATGCCTGGCCATGCGCGGGAAATTCTCGGAGATCTCGACGCCGGAGACGTTGGTCTTGATCGGCTTGTAGGGTCCGCGAATTTCG
>DATGGM010000276.1:0-32990 GCA_035308525.1 Bryobacteraceae bacterium | reverse complement strand
CCTCGGAATACACTCCCAGGTCGCGAACCTTACGTGCGATCAGGTGACAGTATTGGCCTCCGGCGTCCAGAACGATGATCTGGGCGGCGGTCGTCACCTGGCGAGTGCGTGCTCCGGTTGCATGCGTTGTACGAGAGTTTTGCGCGCCGAATCCAGCAGCGTCTTAGCCTTGGGCATGGCGTCGACCGCCCGTTCCACTTCCGGATCGGTCTCGATAAACACCCGCTCGCTCTCATCCAGGTTGAACGCGGTGATGTACATCTCGCGCTTCAGCATCCGCTTGATCCAATCGCCATCCTGGGTGAATTCGGCTTCTGTGAAATCGTAACTTTCCTTCAGCAGATAATCGTGGAATTCGTTCAGCGTGGTGGCGTCCGGAGACCAGCCTTTAGGCAGCTTGGCGGTATGCTGCCCGAAGTAATTCCGCGAGAAGTTGAAGAAGGCTGATTTCGCGTAGAGCTGCGCCTGCAGATGGTCGACCTTGGGTGCTACGTATTTCTCGTCCGGCGTAATCCCACCGCCGCCGTACACCGTGCGGCCGCTGTCGGTCATCTTCACGTCCTGCATGTTCTTGGCGTTGTCGTCCTTGTGATAGTAGTAATCGAAGAACGACCGGTGGCTGTAGTCGCGCTGAATAAATCGGCCGCTGGGTGTGTAGTACTGATACGTAGTGAGCGCCAGGCCCGTATTCTCCGAGAGTGGATAAACGGTTTGCACCAGCCCCTTGCCGAAGGTGGTTTCACCCAGCACCCACGCCCGGTCGTGATCCTGCAGCGCCCCCGCCACAATCTCCGCGGCCGAAGCGGATGAGCGGTTCACCAGCACCACCATGGGATAATCGTGCCCGTGATTGCCGTTCCTGGCGGAATAAACTTTCTCCGGCGAGGAGCGCCCGTGGTGGGAAACGATGGTCTGACCTTTTTGCAGGAACTTGTCGGCCACCGCGATGCCCGCGTTGAGCAGCCCGCCGGGGTTCTGCCGCAGATCCAGCACCAGCCCGTGGATATTGTTTTCGCCCAGCTTCTTCAGGCTATCATCCAATTCCTTGCCGGTGGTTTCGTTGAACTGTTCGATAAACACGTAGGCGATGCCCGGCTTCAGCCAGATGGCATTCTTCACGCTGTCGCGCGAGATCTCGTCGCGGATGACCGTGAACGTAATAGGCTCCGTGCTGCCCTCGCGTGATACCACGATGACCACCTGCGTCCCCCGCGGGCCCTTCAGCAGATCGGCCACCTCGGTGGTGGTCAGGTTATCGGTGGCCTTGTCGTTCACCTTGGTGATGATGTCGCCCGGCCGCAGACCGGCGCGATAAGCCGGGGAGCCGGCGAACGGCGCCACCACCACGGTCTTGCCGTTGTAAGGCCGTACCGACATCCCCACGCCGAAATAATGGCCCTTCTGGTCTTCGCGCAGGAGCTGATATTCCCGCGGATCGAAGAAGTTGGAGTGCGGATCGAGCGTGCGCAGCATGCCCGGAATGGCGCCCTTGTAAATAGCTTTGTCGGGATCGATCTTGTCGGCGAAGTTCCCTTCCACCAGGCCGTACACGCTGGTAAAAGCTTTCAGGTTGGCGCCGATTTCATCGCCGTCCGCGACGGTGGCCGCCGCCTCCACCTGGGGTCCGAAGATGCCGCCCGCAAGGGAACAAAAGAGGATAACTGCCAGAAAAACGAAAAATGATCGCCACGTATGGGGCATCCGGAAACCGTCCTTAGTCCAAGTATACCTGATGATTGGACGCAGCAGGACCGCGTTTGGTCTCCCGCTGGTTGCGAAACGGTGCGCGCAGCAAACTGAAGGGGCGCGTTTTGCCGCGCCGCCATACAAGCCAGGAACACTCGCCGTCTTCAGCGTCGATGCCGGCGGTCACTGCCGCTATTACTTAGCCTTCAGCTTCTCCCGCTGCTCCCGCAGCACCGCCTTGCGGCTCAGCTTGATCTTATTGCCTTCGAGCGCCAGCACCTTAACCAGAATCTGGTCGCCCTCCTTCAACTCGTCACGCACTTCCCGCACGCGATTCTCGGCGATCTCGCTGATGTGCAGCAGGCCGTCGGTCCCCGGGAAGATCTCGACGAACGCGCCGAAATCCACCAGCCGCACCACCTTGCCCAGGTACGTCTTGCCCACCTCGGCCACCGCCGTGATGTCGCCGATTATCTGCAGCGCCTTGTTGGCCGCGGCTTCGTCGGCGGACGACACGTGCACCGTGCCGTCGTCCTCCACGTCGATCTTGACGCCGGTCTGCTCGATGATCCCCCGGATCACCTTGCCGCCTGGGCCAATGACGTCGCGAATCTTATCGGTCGGAATGTTGATGGTGTAAATCCGCGGCGCATACTGCGACATGTTGGCGCGCGGCTGCTTCAGCGCTTCTTCCATCTTGTCCAGGATGTACATGCGCCCGCGCCGCGCCTGCTCCAGCGCTTCCTTCATGATCGCCGCGGTGACGTTCGGCACCTTGATGTCCATCTGCAGCGCGGTGATGCCGTCGCGTGTGCCGGCCACCTTGAAATCCATATCGCCGTAATGATCTTCGGCGCCTGCGATGTCGGTCAGAACGGCGTAGTCGTCGCCTTCCTTCACCAGCCCCATCGCCACCCCGCCGACATGTGAGGCCAGCGGAACGCCGCCATCCATCAGGGCCAGCGACGCGCCGCAAACCGTTGCCATCGAACTCGAACCGTTCGATTCCAGAATGTCGCTCACCACGCGCAGCGTATAGGGGAACCCGGTCTCCGCCGGAATCATATGCAGCAGGGACCGCTCCGCCAATGCTCCGTGGCCGATTTCGCGGCGGCCTGGACCGCGCATAAATCCAACTTCTCCAACGCTAAACGGTGGAAAGTTATAGTGCAACATGAAACGCTTGGAGGCTTCCCCAGGTTCCAGCAGTTCGATGCGCTGCTCGTCATCCTTGGTGCCCACGGTCACTGTAACCAGCGCCTGCGTCTCGCCGCGTGTAAACAATGCGGAACCGTGCGTGCGCGGCAGCACCCCCGTTTCGATCGTGATCTGCCGGATCTCGTCGAACTTCCGGCCATCCGGACGCCGGTGGCTCTTCAGCATGTCGTCGCGGAAGATGCGCTCCTTCAGGGCGTCGAAGATCTTCTTGCCTTCGTCGTGCTGTTCCTCCGTCAGGGGCTCCAGCACCTTCTTCTTCAGCTCGGCGACCCGGCTGTAGCTCTCCAGCTTGGGATACTTCTGGGTGTTCAACGCGTCGGCCAGCTCCGCGCGCACTTGCTTCGAGATCTGGTCGTAGAGCGCCTGGTCGAGCGCCGGCGTCTCGAAGACCCGCTTCTTCTTGCCCGCCTTGGCCACCAGCTCGTGAATGCCGGCGGCGATCTTCTTGCAGCAGGTGTGGCCGAAATCGATGGCCCCGATCACCTCTTGCTCGGAGGCTTGCTGCGCGCCCGCCTCCACCATCACGATGCCGCTCTCCGTGGCCGACACAATGATGTTCAATTTGGACTCGCGGCCCTCCGAATAGGTGGGGTTGGCGACGTATTCGCCCTTCAGCATGCCTACCCGCACTCCGCCCAGCACATGCTGGAACGGGATATCCGAGATGGCCAGCGCCGCGCCCGCGCCCACGATGGCCAGTGAATTGGGGTCCTGCTCCGGATCGGCCGAGAGCACCATGGCGATGATCTGCGTTTCGTTCAGCAGCCCTTCGGGGAATAACGGACGCACCGGCCGGTCGATCAACCGGCTGGTGAGAATCTCTTTTTCCGAGGGACGGCCCTCGCGTTTGATGAACCCGCCCGGAATCTTGCCGGCGGCATAGGTGTACTCGCGGTAGTCTACCGTGAGCGGGAAGAAGCCGGCGTTCGGCTTCGGATCTTCGGCCATGCACGCGGTGACCAGCACCACGGAATCGCCCGAACGAACCACGACCGCGCCGTTCGCCTGTTTGGCCATTCTGCCCGTTTCGAGGGTGATCTGGCGGCCTCCCAGATCGATTTCAACTGTGTGTGACATTAAATTACTCTCCAACCTCGGCCGCCCGTTGCCCGGGAGCCAATGTTTTATTTGAGACTGGAGTTGACAGGACGAGGCGGCCCAAAAAAAAGGGCTTAATCTAGCGGCGAATGCCGAGCTTTTGCAGAAGCGCCTTATAGCGGTCCGGGTCGGTGTCGCGGAGATATGTCAGCAGCCGGCGCCGCTTGGCCACCATGGTGAGCAGGCCCTTTCGCGAGGAATGGTCCTTCTGGTGGGTTTTGAAATGCTCCGTAAGCTGCGTGATGCGCTCACTCAACAGGGCGATTTGTACTTCCGGCGATCCTGTATCGGCCTTACCGCGCCGGTTCCGGGAAATTACCTGCTGCTTTGCCTCAGTCGCCAGTGCCATGCTCGAGTGGTTGCTCCTTGTCTTCTCTTTATCTCGTTTTGGTTACGCAGAATAGCATACCACAGCCCGAACCGCCTTTGCATAGGCTCGTCTTTATCGCGTCCATGGGCGCCAGAGCGATCAATTTCGGCTTCCCTCGCGCCGGCCGCGGAGCCCCTGATTTTCAGCGCTAGCCGTTCTATCCGTGTTCATCTGCGTTTATCTGCGGCCATGTATGCTTCTCTTCACGGCTGCCTCTCCCGCGCCCCGCCCAACGCGATCCCGATCACCGCCTGCCGCCCGCCGCTGGTCCAGGCTTTTTGGATCTCCTGCTCGTTCATGCCCGCCAGCCGCCCCACCAGGATGAACGGCGGCAGCGCATAGCGCAGCTCCTTCCACTGCGCCATCTCCACCACCGAATCGAGCGCCCGCTCCCGGATCTGGCTCAACCCGCCAGCTCCATCCTGGTCGGTCAGGTTTACCAGCGTGTCGGCCGCGCGTAGCCGGTCGCTGAGCACGATGGAATTCAGCATTTCCACGATCCACACTGGCGAAACCCGGATACCCAGACGTGGCTGCAGCCGCGCCAGCACCGTGATGGCATTCAGGGAACGCAGGGCATTGGTGCGCACCGCTTCATCCGGATCCTGCAGCGCGTACTCCAGATCGTTCAAAACATCTTTCTTGTTCGCGGCGTAGCCGATGATGGTGGCCGACATGGCGCGCTGTTCTGCATCCTCGGAATCGCGCAGCGCCGCGCGCAGCTCCGGTAGGTGCGCGCCCGCGAAATCCGCGAATTTCTCCTGCAGGTCGCGCGCGTCCGGATCGGCCATCAGCGAATGGCCATTGGTAAGGTCTTCGGCCGTGCTGCCGCGATGCGCCGCGTTGCGCACGGCTTCCAGGAACTTGCCGTACGTGTCGCTCACCTCCTCCGGCAGGGCTTCATCGCCCGACGGTGCAGTGCGGTAATCCAGATGGCGCGCCCCCTTTTCCTCGATGCCGATGAATAGTGTGGTCTTTCCCTCCTCGCAGCACACCGCTTCCACATGCGCCAGCACCACGCCGGAAACCGCTTCTAACGTGTCCTCCAGGTCGCCCTTGGAAGGCGGCAAGGGATCTCCCGCCTTGAGATGCAGCGCGTGCAGTAGCTTCTGCTCCGAGAGTTTGTGCAGGCCGTAGAATTCGATTTCACCGACCCGGGGCGCGTCGGCGGATAGCAGGGCGGCTGCCGGCAAGGCGGCTGCCAGCAGGGCGGACCAGAGAATTCTCACGAACTTATTGTGACGCAATCACCCTCGGCCGCGGGTACACGGCTCCCTTGAACCCCCCGGCGCCGGCATCCGCTAACAAAGGTAAGACTCGGTAAATCCACGAGTTATACATGTCTTGACCCGATAACCAAACTCAGTATTGCTTGCCATCGATAGTACCTGACAGGATGTAGACGGGCATCGCCGCTCACGGTTTACCAAGGTGCCGGGGGTGCGTGCCTTGAGACTAGCCGGAAGGAAACGTATATGCGGTCAGGACGTACAGGACGTAAAGGTCATAGCATTCTCGAGCTCACTCTGTTTCTTCCCTGGGTGTTGTTCCTGTTTGTCGGCGCATTCGACTGGGGCTTCTACTCCTGGGCCCTGATCTCCACCCAGAACGCCGCGCGGGTGGCCGCCATGTACACGTCGTCCAACATAGGGACTTCCACGGACTCCGCCGGCGCCTGCAAATATGCCGCCGCGCAGCTCGCCTATGCGCCTAACGTCGCCGGGAATCCGGCCATCAATTCCCCAACGGGCGTCGGCACCGGATCAAACACCTGCACCGCCGCCCCCATCACGGTGACGGCCACCTCCGTGACCGGACCGGATGGATCCACGGCGTCGCAAGTTTCGGTTACCTATCAGACCCCTGTTCTCATCCCTATCCCCGGCGCGCTCACAGGTCAGATCAGCATCACGCGCACGGTTGAAATGCGAGTGAGGTCGTAGCCATGAAACTCTCTATGCTGCGGAAGAACCGTCGGGGTTCTTCCATGATCGAGTTCGTGCTGGCCGGTATTCCGGCCCTGTTTATTCTCATATCCACCGTGCAAATGGGTCTTGGAATGTGGGAATATCATACGCTCGATTCAGCCCTCCAGCAGGCCGGCCGCTACATCGCGGTTCGGGGCAGGGGATGCACGCAAAACGGCAACACCTGTAGCGTATCGATCGGCACCATAGCCCAGCAGATCGCTACCTTCGCCATTGCCCTGCCGCCAGGAGGGCTCAATGTGACGCTGACGCCCCCCGGCGGAGCCGCCACCGTGTGCAACCCGCTGAATACCTGCAACGCCAATGCGACGATTTGGCCTGCCTCGCCATACAACGCTCCCGGTATGATCTTCACCATCACCGGAACTTTCACCTGGAGCCCGATTATCGGCATGGTCTGGCCCGGCACTGTCCAATCGACGGCGTTCCATTCTTATACGCTGGGCGCTTCCACGGCTCAAGAAATCATGTTCTGAGGTGCATCTATGCCAGCAAACCGGACAGAACGCGGCTCCGTACTTGTCATGTTCACTCTCAGTCTCTTTTTGATGGTGGGAGTGCTCGGCCTCGTGGTGGACATCGGCTGGTGCTATTACCGCAAGCAGGTTGCCCAGTCCGCCGCGGATGCCGCGGTACTGGCCGCCGCGGCGGCATCCACATCCGCTCCGGATGTCTTTACTTGCGGTACCAACGGCATCGCCTGCCAGGATCCCACCAGTTGCGGCACAAGTATTCCAAACCCGCCCACCACCAACCTCCAGGTCGGTTGTCTCTACGCCCAGACCAACGGTTTCAGCGCGGGCAGCGGTCAGACCGTCCTGATCTCCGCCAACACCACCAGCCCTTCGCCCGGAGCTCCCGGCGTGCAGGTGCCCTACTGGATCACGGTCAGTATCAACGAGCAGGAAGCCCAGAGCTTCTCCGCCATTTTCGGCCAGGCGTTCCTGAACGTCGGCGCGCACGCCACGGCCTCTGTTTTTCCGGCTCCCGGTGATTGCGTTTATGCGCTGGCCGGCTCCGGCGTCGGCCTGAGCGTCAACGGTAACGTGGCCGTGCAAACCAAGTGCGGTATCTACGTGGACTCCAACTCCTCCAGTGCCCTGACCGCCTCCGGCAGCAACTCGACCATTACCGTTACCGGCGCGGACATCTACGTGGTGGGCGGCGTCTCCACGCAAAACAGCACTCAGGTTTCCCCGACCCCCACTACCGGCGCGTCCGTAGCCTCCGATCCCCTGCAATTCATGCCGGCGCCCACCGTGGGAGCCTGCACCAGTGCGGGAGTAAACCTTACCGGCCACAGCACCCAGACCATCAGTCAGGGAGTGTATTGCGGCAGTATCAGTGTAGGTGGCAACGCCTCGCTGATCATGAACCCCGGCACTTATATATTGAAAAACGGCTTTAGCGTGGCTGGCGGCGGGACTGTAACCGGCAGCGGCGTCACTTTATATAACCTCTCCGGAACCATTGCTGTCTCCGGCGGTGCGAACATGACCCTGAGCGCTCCCATCAGCGGCACTTATCAGGGAGTCACCATCTTTCAGGATCGATCCAACACCAGTACTGTGAAGATCGACGGCGGCGCCACCCAGTTCATCAACGGTGTGATCTACACACCCGCGGCCGAGCTGGACTATACGGGCGGTTCCGGCACCACGTCACTGAGTACGCTCCTGGTCGGCAACACCGTAGTCTTTGTAGGCAACAGTTACATCACCGCCACGCCCACCACCGGGTATAGCGGCGGCGCCGGTGGACCTACCCTAATTCAATGACACCTCAAGATGCGCCGGTCACTTCGCGGAACAAAACCGGTCCAATCTCAAAGGACGCCATCGTCCGGCGTCGTCTGGAAAATGGCATGTTGTGGAGCGCCATCGGCTTGGCTTGCGCGCTCCTGCTGCTGGTCCTGCTGGGCAGCGTGAGTATCCTTCCCCCCATGGCCGTAAAGATTTGCGGGACGATCCTCATCTGGCTTTGCAGCATGTTGATGCTCACCGCGGTCGTGTACGCAACGAAGTTCGCGGTAAACAAAAGTTAAATGACGCAGGGCGGGCCATCGTTCACGGGCCTGCCGTGGGTGCGTCCGTACAAGGAGAAAAGTTGTGAAGAGACAGATCTGGCGAAAAAGAGTCGGCGCATTCTCTCTGCTGTGTGTGGCGGCGGCCATCTCCGCGCCCGCGCAAACCTTCAACAGTCTCGTAAACTTCGACGAGTCGAATGGCTCCAACCCGTTTTACGGGGCGCTGGTGCAAGGCCTCGACGGAAACCTGTACGGGACCACATCCGCGGGCGGTGCCGGCGCGGCGCCCGGCTATGGCAGCGTCTTCAACTTGACGCCGGCCGGCGCGATGTCGCAGTTGTACAGTTTCAGCCGGTCCGACGGCTCCAACGCCCTGGGCGGCTTGATCCTGGGCGCCGACGGCAACTTCTATGGCACAACTCAGTACGGCGGCGCGAACAATGACGGCACGGTTTTTCAGATCACCTCCAGCGGCGCTCTGATTACCCTGCATAGCTTCGACTCCGCCGACGGCGCCAACCCCTTCTGCTCGCTGATCCAGGGCACTAACGGCTCCTTTTATGGGACCACCGTCTATGGCGGCGTCACTGGCTACGGCACCATCTTCAAGATCACTTCCAGCGGCACGCTGACCAGCTTGTACAGTTTCTCCTCTACCGACGGCGCCAATCCTCTGGGTGCGCTGGTCCAGGCCCCCAACGGAAGTTTCTACGGGACTACCCAGTATGGCGGCGCCAACGGCTATGGCACGGTCTTCAAGCTCACCGCCACCGGAGTCCTGACCACGCTGCACAGCTTCGCCTCCACCGACGGCGCCAATCCGCACGCCGGATTGGTGGTGGGCGCCGATGGAAACCTGTACGGCACCACCGCATACGGTGGAACCTCGAGCAACGGCACCGTTTTCAAAATCACCCCTGCCGGCACCTTAACCACGCTCCACAAGTTCAAGGGATCTGACGGTGCTAACCCCTTCGGCGCGCTCGTCCAGGCCGCCAACCTGACCTTTTACGGGACCACTAGTTCGGGGGGCTCCACCTATTCCGGTACGGTCTTCTCTATCACTACGGCCGGCACCGTCGTCACCCTGCACACCTTCGAAAGCACCGACGGCGCCAACCCCTACGCCGGACTCGTGCAGGATACCGGCGGCGACTTCTATGGCACCACCGGCTTCGGCGGGACCTACAGCTATGGCACGGTTTTCAGCCTCTCCCTCGGCCTGCCCGCGTTCGTCGAGACGCTGCCCGCCGCCGGTAAAAAAGGAGCGGCCATCAAGATTTTGGGAACCGATCTGACCGGCGCTACCGCCGTTACTTTCAACGGAATTTCAGCTCCGTTTACGGTGGTTCAGCCTTCCGAGATCACCGCCAGAGTCCCCGCCGGCGCAACTAGCGGCAAGGTCCAGGTGGTTACGCCCAGCGGTACCCTGACGAGCAAAGGCTCCTTCCGCGTGAGCAAATAATACGGTTGTTCCGGGTGGGTAGACTCTTGGTCTGCCCATCCCACCCCAAAAGCCTCAGGCCTCGCTGCTGGCCGTGGGCTCGGGCGGCGCGGGCACTGCGCCGGCGTTCGCACTGTCGTCGGCGTCTTTCCGCGTCTTGCGCGCGTTGAACTCGAACAATGACCCCAGGAAAAAGCCCAGCGTGCAGATCCCCACGATCACCGCAATGATGACGAACTTCATCATAAACTCCAGTAGACCGTAACTACCGGTATGAAAAACAGTCGCCTTCGGATAAGGTACTAACAGCGCATACGCCCCGTTGTGCCCCAAATGGCGTCGCTTGCGCCGCGCCCCGAATTCTCCTAACAATGGACCATGTACCTTTCTCTTAACCCGGCCGTTGTCGCCGGCCGGGTCCCCTGGCCCGAGTTCGCCCGCCTGGCCGCCAAAGTCGGCTTTCCGGGCGTGGATGTCGACCTGGTCGCTGCCCGCAAAGCGGGCTTACCCGCCACCAACGCCCTGCTCGATGACCTGCGCATCAAGCCCGCGGCCATCAATCTGCCCGTCGAATTCCGCAAAGACGACGCCGTCTTCGCCAGGGATCTCGCCCAGCTCGCGGACGCCGCGTCGTTCGCCACCGCCATCTCCTGTCCGCGCATGATCACCTGGCTGATGCCTTCCAGCAAAACTCCCAAAGTCGAGCTGCGCGCCCTGTACCTCAAGCGATTTCGCGCCGTGGCCGACGTGCTGGCCCGCTCCCATGTGCGCCTTGGCCTGGAGTTCCTGGGACCGCTGCACCTGCGCCGGCAGGAACCCTACGAATTCATCTGGCGTATGCCCGAAATGCTGGCCTTCGCCCGCGAATGCGGCCCGAATGTGGGTCTGCTCTTAGACGTGTGGCACTGGCACCACGCCGGCGCCACCACCGCCGACATCGTCAAAGCCGGCAAAGACGCCATCGTCCACGTGCACTTCAACGACGCGCCCAAGCTGCCGCCCGATCAGATCCGCGACGACCAGCGCCTCATGCCCGGCGACGGCGTCATCAACCTCAACGGATTCCTGATGGCGCTCCACGAAATCGGCTACCAGGACGCCCTCAGCGTCGAAGTCTTCGGCCGCTTCTTGAAGGACATGACCCCCGAGGCTGCCGCGCGCCGCGCGCTCGAATCGTCCCGCGCCGTAATGCAAAAGGCCGGCGTGAATGCTTGAAAATCTGCTCACCGAACAGGTCAATCCCGCCTCTGAAGGCATCGACGCGCAGCCCACCCCGCGCATCCTCGAAATCATGAATGCGGAAGACAGCCAGGTGCCCAACGCCGTGGCCCGCGAGATCCCCGCCATCGCCCGCCTGGTGGATGCCATCGTGGCCGCCGCCGGAAAGGGCGGACGCCTGTTCTACATCGGCGCCGGCACCAGCGGCCGTCTGGGTGTGCTGGATGCCGCCGAATGCCCGCCCACTTTCAACGTCGACCCCCAAATGGTGCAAGGCATCATCGCCGGCGGCCCGGCGGCCCTCGCGCAAGCCACCGAGACCACCGAAGACGATCCCGCCATCGGCGCGCGCGACCTGCGCGAACGCGGCTTCACCGCCCGCGACGTGCTCGTCGGCATCGCCGCCAGCGGACGCACGCCGTATGTGCTGGGCGCCGTCGCCCAAGCCCGCCGCCTGGGCGCCCTTACCGCCGGGATCAGTTGCACGCCCGATTCGGAATTGGCCCGCGCCGTGCACATAGCTATCACGCCGCTGACCGGGCCCGAGATCGTGGCCGGCTCCACCCGCATGAAGGCGGGTACCGCCACCAAGCTGGTCCTCAACATGATCAGCACCGCGGTATTTATCCGGTTGGGATACGTGTTCGGAAACTTGATGGTGAACGTCCAGCCTAAGAACAGCAAGCTCCGCGACCGTGCCCGGCGCATCATCGCCCAAGCGGCCGGCGTCACCTACGATCGCGCGGGAGATTTGCTGATAGCCGCGGGCGACAACGTCCGCGCCGCCATCGCCCTGGGCAAAAAGGGCGCCTAACTTTTTATGGATAAATTCGTAATCAAAGGCGGCCCTCGACTGCAGGGCGAGATCCCCATCAGTGGATCGAAAAACTCCGCATTGCCGGCCCTCGCGGCCGCCCTTCTCACCGATGAGCCGGTCACCCTGCGGCGCGTCCCGCGCGTGCGCGACATCCGCACTATCGAGCGGCTGCTGGTCGATATCGGTACCCAAATCACCGTGGAAGACCATGCCGTCCGGCTGCACACGCCCCGCATCGTTTCCTCCGAAGCGCCCTACGAGCTGGTCAAGACCATGCGCGCCTCCTCCCTGGTGCTGGGCCCGCTGGTGGCCCGCACGGCGCGCGCGCGCGTCTCTTTGCCCGGTGGATGCGCCATCGGCGCCCGCCCCATCAATCTGCATCTGCTCGGCCTGGAACACCTCGGCGCGCGCATCCGCCAGGCCCACGGATACATCGAAGCGGAAGCCCCCGACGGGCTGCGCGGCGCGGTGATTCACTTCGACCGCATCACCGTCACCGGCACCGAAGACCTCATCATGGCCGCCGTGCTGGCCAGCGGCGATACCATGCTGCGCAACGCCGCGCGCGAGCCCGAAGTCACCGATCTGTGCGCCCTGCTCACCAAAATGGGCGCGCAGATCGAGGGAGCCGGTACCTCCACCATAAACATCCACGGCGTCGACAAGCTGCACGGCGCGGATCACACCATCATCAGTGACCGCATCGAGGCCGGTACTTTCCTGATCGCCGGCGCCATCACCGGCGGCGACTTGAAGATCACCGGTTGCGTGCCCGAGCACGTCAGCGCGCTGGTGGCCAAGCTCCTGCAAGCCGGGGCCGAAATCACCCAGATGGACGCCGCCACCCTGCAGATCCGCGCCCCTAAACGCCTGCGCTCGGTGGACGTGACCACCGAAGAGTACCCCGGCTTCGCCACCGACCTCCAGGCCCAATACATGGCCCTGATGACTCAGGCCCAGGGCATCGCCATGGTGGTTGAGACTATTTTCGAAAACCGCTTCATGCACGCCCAGGAATTGGCCCGCATGGGCGCCAATATCCGGCTGGAAGGCCGCCAGGCCATCGTAGCCGGCCCCTCCGATCTGACCGGCGCGGGCGTGATCGCCTCCGACCTGCGCGCCAGCGCCTCCCTGGTGCTGGCCGCGCTGGCCGCCCGCGGCGAAACCGTCATCGACCGCGTCTACCACATCGACCGCGGCTACGAAAAAATCGAGGCCAAGCTGGCCCAGGCCGGCGCCGAAATCCGCCGCGTCGACTGAGCTTGTGGGGCAGGCCCATTTGGCCCGGCGGCGGCCTCAAAAGCGCAAAGGGGCGCGTTCTGCCGCGCCGCCATACAAGCCAGGAACTCCTTAGATTCAAGCGGCGCGGGTCGCCCCGTCTTGCGCGTGTTACTCAAAAGCGCAAAGGGGCGCGTTCTGCCGCGCCGCCATACAAGCCAGGAACTCCTTAGATTCAAGCGGCGCGGGTCGCCCCGTCTTGCGCGTATTCCTCAAAAGCGCAAAGGGGCGCGTTTTGCCGCGCCGCCATGCAAGCCGGGAACCGATACACTGGAGCCGTCTGCTTTTCCGAACATCTCATACTACGGAAGTAAAACCCAATAATGGAGGAAGCATCATGATTGTCGTCACCACACCAACAGGCACGATCGGCCAACAGGTGGTCGAGAATGTCCTCGATAGCGGCGAGCCTGTCCGCGTGATCGCGCGCGATCCCGCCCGCCTCCCCCCGCAAATGCGCAAGCGCGTCGAGATCGTGCAGGGGTCGCACGGCGACATCCAGGTCGTCACTGAGGCGTTCGAGGGCGCTGACGCCGTGTTCTGGCTGGTGCCCCCGGACCGTCGAGCCGCCAGCGTCATGGCCGCCTATCTCGACTTCACCCGGCCGGCCTGCGAAGCTTTCCGCAGCCAACGGGTCCAGCGCGTGGTCGGCGTCTCGGCCCTGGGCCGCGGGTGGCCTAAGAACGCCGGGCTGGTGTCGGCGTCGCTGGCGATGGACGACCTCATCGCCGCCACGGGCGTGAGCTACCGGGCCCTGACCATGCCCTCGTTCATGGACAACATCCTTAGGCAGGTCCAGGCGATCGGAAACCAGGGCATGTTCTTCTCGCCGATCTCCGGGGACCGCAAGCTTCCGGCTTGCGCCACTCGCGACATCGCCGCCGTCGCCGCCAAATTGCTCCTCGATCGCTCCTGGAGCGGGCAGGGCAGCGTCCCGCTCCTCGGCCCCGAAGATCTGTCCTTCAACGACATGGCCAAAATCATGTCCGAAGTGCTGGGAAAACCCGTGCGCTTCCAGCCGATCCCCTTCGAGGCCTTTAAAGCCAGTCTGGCCGCGGCCGGCATGTCCCAGGCCATGGCGCAGGGCATGCTCGATATGCTGGTGGCCAAGAACGAAGGCCTCGACAACGCCGCGCCGCGTACCCCGCAGTCCACCACCCCCACCAGTTTCCGGCAGTGGTGCGAGGAAGTGTTGAAACCCGCGGTGCTTCAGCTTGTCGAGAAGTAGCAGGCCGCGTTTTACAGGAGAAAGAATCTATGCGTCTCACTGGCAATACCATTCTCGTCACTGGCGGGACCAGCGGTATCGGCCGCGCCCTTGCCGAGGTTTTCCATCAACGCGGTAATCACGTCATCATCGCCGGCCGCCGTCTGAATCTGCTCAACCAGGTCACCGCCGCCCACCCCGGCATGTACGGCATGCAACTCGACGTTGCGGATCCGCGCGCCGTTGACGCGTTCGCGGCCCGCGTCCGGGAACAGTTCCCTAAACTGAACGTTCTGGTCAACAATGCCGGAATCTCGAAGCGTGAAGACCTCACCGCCGGCGCCATCGATCTCTCCGGGGCGCGGTCTATGATTCAAACCAACGTCGTCGGCGTGCTCCAGCTGACCGCGGCACTACTCCCCAGCCTCAGACAGCAGCCCGACTCGACGATCATCACGACAACCTCCGGGTTAGCCTTCGTTCCTCTCGCCCTTTTTCCTACGTACTGCGCCACCAAGGCTTTTCTTCACTCCTGGCTGCAGTCGCTCCGGTTTCAACTGAGGGAAACGTCCGTGGAGGTCCTCGAACTGATCCCGCCGTACGTGCAAACGGAACTGAGTGGGCCTCAACAGGCGGCCGACCCCCGTGCCATGCCGCTGGCGGACTATATCGCCGAAGTGATGGAGGTTCTCGACGACCCTAGCCGGTCGGGTGATGAGATCCTTGTCCAACGCGCCAAAACACTCCGCTGGGCCGGAAAGAGTGAGGATTACGAGCGAATATTCATGGCCAACAACGAACGATGATCGCGATGTAAACGAGCATTTTCGAAAACGCTTCATGCCCGCCCCCCCTTTCTATCGTCAGGGCTTCTGGCCGCCATGTTGCTGTCGTTGCCATCCGACGTATACCGAACGGTCTCGCGGTCAGCCTATCGAATCGGCACGCGTGTAACGCGCGCCCTGCGGCGCCGAAATCCGTCAGGGCCGCTTGACGTCTTCCCCATTGGCATAATATACTTATGCATATGATCGATAGGCCTAATCCCGTAACGCCTCCGGGCGCCCTGCCCCTGCTCATTCTGCGGGTTCTTCACAGCGGCGCTCTGCATGGATACGCGATCGCGCAGCGCATCCACATCCTCTCCAGCGAGGTGCTGGCAGTGGAGGAAGGCCTGCTCTACCCGACCCTGCAGAAGATGCTGGCGAAAGGGTGGGTAATGGCCGAGTGGGGCACGTCCGAAACCGGACGCAAGGTCCGCTTCTACCGGCTCACGCCCGATGGCCGCAAGCAGTTGAAGGAGGAGCGCAGCCAATACGCCCGCGTCTCCCAGGCGGTCCAGGACGTTCTGCGC
The DNA here is from genome assembly GCA_035308525.1 of Bryobacteraceae bacterium. Classification (GTDB taxonomy): domain Bacteria; phylum Acidobacteriota; class Terriglobia; order Bryobacterales; family Bryobacteraceae; genus Bog-159. The sequence goes on along the minus strand of DATGGM010000276.1, from coordinate 17,286 downwards.
GACGCGTAAGGGAGGCTCCCCATGAGAGAATTCTTTCGACGTGTTGGCTACAGGTGGAATCGGCGGCAACGGGATGCGGAACTCGCATCCGATATGGAATTCCATCGCGAGATGGCCGCCCGGTCCGGACACCGGAACTTCGGCAACATGCTGCAACTGCGCGAGCAGGCGCGCGATGCCTGGGGATGGACTTGGATCGACCGCCTGGGGCAGGACCTGCGCTATGGCCTCCGCATCATGGCCCGATCGCCGGGCTTCACCATAACGGCTGTACTGGTTCTGGCGGCCGGCGTCGGGATTAATGTAGCGGCATTCAACCTGTTCGACATGGTGGCCTTGACGCCGCTTCCGGTGCCCGAACCCCAGAGCCTGGTGCGGCTCGAACGCCGTTCGCCCAATGCCTATACCAGCGAGATGGCGTACCCGTCGTTTCTGTTCTACCGCGAACATGCGAAGACACTGTCGGCCGCCATGGCCACGCTGGGAGTTCCGCCCGTGCAGATCGACGACGATCTGGCAGGCACCAGCTGTTCGTTTGTAACGGCAAATTACTTCACGGAATTGGGTAGTCGGGCGGCGTATGGCCGCCTGCTCGATCCCGCCGTTGACGACGCGCCCGGCGCCCCGCCCGTAGCAGTGATCGGTTATGGGCTGTGGCAGCGGCGGTTCGCGGCGGATCCAAACGTTGTCGGCCGCACCATCCGCCTGAACAAAAAGTCGGTGACCATTGCCGGCGTGGCGCCTTCGGCGCTGGCCGTTCTCGCAGGACAGTATCCGGACATCTGGCTGCCCATGCGGCAACAGCCGTACTTGCTGGATGGCAGCAAAGTGCTGAGCGACTTCAACGATTCGAGCGTGCGCATGTGGGGCAGGCTGGCCCCGGGCGTCTCGGCCGGGATGGCGGAGCAGGAACTGCGAGCGTTGACCGGCGAATTGCGGCGGCAGCATCCCGGCGCTGTTTGGGACAAGGAGTTCATTCAGAGTTCGCCGGGAGGCCATTTGCAGGTCATGCAGCCCGAGATGTACCAGGTGGCGGCCATGGCGGGCGTATTGACGCTGCTGATTCTGGCCGTGGCCTGCAGCAACTTGGGCGCATTGCAGTTGGCCCGCGCCGTGCAACGGCAACCTGAGATGCGCATCCGGCTGGCGATCGGCGCGGGCGGTTGGCGCCTCTTCCGCCAGTTGTCGACCGAGAGTCTTTTGCTCGCCGGTCTGGGAGCTGTGGCAGGCCTGGCCCTGGGCTCCGCGGTAGTGCGAATTGTCCTCAGCTTCGACGCCCCCCAGTGGCTGAGCGCTACGCCGGATTGGCGGGTTCTGCTGTTCACGGTCGCCATGACGTTTGTGTCGGCCGTCTTCTTCGGGCTGGCCCCCGCGCTGCAGGTCGCCCGGCAGCGCCAACACAAAACCACGGCCCGGCAGATACTGATCGCCGCCCAGGTGGCGGCCAGTTGCGTGCTCCTGATTGTATCCGGACTGCTGGTGCGAGCCGCGCACCACGCGCTCTACACCGATCCCGGCTTTGGATATGAGCGATTGGTTTCGGTGGATGCGCAACTCGGCAAGCACGGCTACGGTGCGGCGGCAGCGCAGGCGTATCTCGATCAAATGCAAGCTCGCCTGCTTGCCGTGCCGGGTGTTCGCTCGGTATCCCTGGTGCTGCTTCCGCCTTTGGGCCATACGGTATCCCGGGAGGATCGTGAGATCGACGGGCGGACCATGATGTTGTACCCGAACTGGGTTACGCCCGGTTTTTTCCAAACCATGCAGATTCCCATGCTGCTCGGACGAACCTTTTCTCCGGGCGATAAAAACGTGGCCATCGTGAGCCGGTCCTTTGCACGCGCGCAATGGCCCGGTCAAAACCCGCTGGGTAAACAAATCGGCGGTGGAGAAGCGAAAGACACGGTCATCGGTGTGATAGGCGATGCCCATCTGAATGCCTTGAACGATGACGACGCGATGGAACAGTATTGGCCGGCGGCGCGGGATCAGATGCCGGGGATGGTCTTGATCGTTCGCATGGCCGGGGCCGTCGACAACCTGCCGGCCGCGGCCAGGTCAATCAGCGATAGCATCGATCCCAAGCTCTTTCCCGAAATCCGGCGGATCCAGTCACTCTATCGTGATAATGTGCTCCAGGTGGAGCGGGTGGCTGGTGTGATGACACTAATCGGGCTGGTGGCGGTCACCTTGGCCGGTGTGGGCTTGATCGGGCTGGTGAGTTTTACAGTCCTGCAGAAGACCAAGGAGATCGGAATTCGCATTGCGTTGGGCGCCGGCCGCGGTGATGTGCTCATCGCGATTCTGCGCCAATTCTCCTGGCCGGTCGTGGTGGGAACGCTGGTGGGCGCCGGGTCCGCGGCTGTCGCGTCCAGGATCCTGCGTCGTGCGCTCTATGGCATCAGCAATCTTGATCCGGTTGGCTATGGCGGCGCGATTGGTACGCTGTTGGCAATTCTGGCCATCGCCGCCCTGCTGCCCGCGCGTCGTGCCCTGCGAATCAACGTGGCGAAGGCCTTGCACTACGACTGATCGCGGAAGAGATGCCGGAAGATCGCGCGTAGTCGCCGGGTGATGGTCTGATAGCATTTGGCAATGAAGACTTTCGCGGTGATGCTCTTCAGTACGTCTGCAATATGGGCTCAGAGCTACCAGGTCGTTGCTGTTAAGGACATCATGGTCCCGATGCGGGATGGCATCCGGCTTTGCACCGATATCTACCGGCCGGCGCGCGATGGTGCTCCCGTTGAGGAGAAGTTTCCGATCATCCTCGAGCGTACGCCCTACGGAAAAGGTTTCGTCGCGTCATCCGCCGACTACTTCGTACGGCGCGGATACGTGGTGGTGTTTCAGGATGTTCGCGGCCGTTACAAGTCGGAGGGCAAATGGGTGCCCGTCCGTGACGATCCGAATGATGGCTTCGATACCGCGAAGTGGCTCGGGGAACAGCCCTGGTCGAACGGCAGTATCGGCACCACGGGATCATCCTACGACGGCGCCACGCAGCATGCCATGGCCATCGCCGGCGCTCCCTACCTGAAGGCCATGGTTCCGCGCAATGCCATGTCGAATTTCGGACGATATGGCGTTCGCCATAACGGCGCTTTCGAACTGCGCTTTTTTAATTGGATCTTCACGCTGGGCATTGCGAATGGCACAAATTCGCTGCGTGAAGCCGCCGCCCGGGCGGCCTCCGATCCCCAAGCCGCGCCTGCCCTCGCGGACTTGGCCACCCGCGTCCGCGATTACGTCCGCAATCTGCCGCTGCGTCCGGGTACCACGCCGCTCAAGTTCGCTCCGGATTACGAATCGTGGCTCGTGGAGGCCATGGGGCACGGCGATTACGACGACTTTTGGAAAGACTCCGGCTCCAGCGTCATCGACCACCTGGCGGAGTACAAAGACGTTCCGGAATACCACACCACCGGCTGGTACGACTCCTGGGGCACACAGGTGGCAAACCTCAATTTCCCCGCGTTGCGAAAGGCGAAGCACAGCTTGCAGCGGCTGATTGTGGGGCCATGGATTCACAGCAGCGAAACCCTGAGTTATGCGGGAGAGGCGCAGTTCACGGCCGACGCCGCACTGGACCTCGATGCTTTTCACCTCCGCTGGTTCGATCGCTGGTTGAAGGGCGTCGATAACGGAGTGGACCGCGAGCCGCCGGTCCGCATCTATGTGATGGGCGGTGGGGATGCGCACAAGACTGCCGCGGGACGCCTTTTTGTGGGCGGCCACTGGCGCAATGAGAACGACTGGCCCCTCGCGCGCGCCGTCGCGACACCGTATTATCTGCACGCCGGCGGTGTGCTTTCGGCGGAAAAGCCCCTGGAGGCCTCGCCGGTTACCTTCCTGTTCGATCCCAGGAATCCGGTTCCCACGCTCGGCGGTAACATCTCGTCGCAGGGAACCCTGATGTTTCAAGGCGCCGCCGATCAACGCTGCCGTGCTGATTTTTGGCTGTGCTCGGATACCCGGCCTTTGTCCGCGCGGAACGACGTCCTGGTCTTCCAGACGGCGCCTCTGGTAAACGATACCGAGGTCACCGGGCAGCTCATCGTGAAACTGTGGGCGAGTTCAAACAGGCCCGATACCGACTTCACGGCCAAGCTGATCGACGTCTATCCGCCGAACGCCGATTTCCCGGCGGGCGTGGATCTGAACATCGGTGACAGCATCGTACGCGGCCGATACCGCAACGGCGGCAAGGCGGAACTGCTCCACCCGGGACGCGCCTATGAATTCACGATCGAAATGTATCCCACCTCTATCCTGTTCCAGAAGAGCCACCGCATCCGCTTGGATATCTCCAGTAGCAACTTTCCGCGATTCGATGTAAATCCGAATACCGGCGAGCCGCTGAATCAGAACCGCCGGGTTGAAATCGCCGAGAATACGATCTATCTCGACGGGAGACACCCGTCTCGTATCGTTTTGCCGGTGATACCGGCGCCGTAGTTGCGTGACGTCGGGTGTAACGCCCCCGCTGCCTGCAAAATGTTTGCAGGCGGCATGAGAATAATTTCTCCCCGCCGCCACCAACTTTCAATGGCCGGCGCCGGGGAGTTCGTTCGTACATCTCGCGCAAAATGAGGAAGATGGAATTCCGTGCATAAAGCAGAAAAACGAAACGAACCCAATGTTTTTACCAGGAACAAAGGACTTACGCGTCACCAGGGCCGGCCCAGGGCCACTCAATGCCACGCCACTCTGGTCCGGGTTTGATCGATTCTACCCGGTCGATCAATTCCGCATTCCCATACTCCTGCTTCACCCGTTCCAGGTATTCGGTATCGGTCGCGAATTCCCGCGGCGTTCGCGCGAGCCGCTTGGCGCCGAACCACTGCGCGTCACGGTGCAAGGGATCCACGATCTCGCCTCCGCGCACGATCATCGCGTCATATTGCACGCTGGCAACGGCGAATTCCTCGAAACCGGCCGCATCGCCGCTGCCGAAGAACCGGAACCGGGTGTCCGCCAGGCGCAGCCCGCACGCGATCAGATAGAACCGCAGCGCCTTGAACTTCCAGCTCACCGCCCCTACGCGCACGGGCCACTCGCCGTAACGGCGGTGAAAACAGAGCATCGAAAAGAACAGATTCTCGAAGCTGTCGCGCCCGAACTGTTCCAGCAGCACCGGGCCCGCGCGTCGCACTATGCCGGCGGATTGGGCGTAATTCAGCATGCCTTGCGCCTCGGAGTTATGGATCTCCGGCGTCAGGTGCGGACGTGACCAGCCCCCGCTCAACGCCAGCGCGCTGTAGCCTTCTTCTTCCAGGATGCGGAACGCATCGCGCACGTGCGTCTCGTAGAGCCGGTCTTCGTTCTGATGTCCGCCGTGCCACCCGCCATCCTGATAGATGGCGTGCCCGGCCAGCATCAACAGGCCGCCGTTCATTCCACGGTCACGCTCTTAGCCAGATTGCGCGGCTGATCTACATCGCAGCCGCGCCGCACGGCGATGTGATACGCCAGAAGCTGCAGCGGCACGATCTCCAGGATGGGCGCCAGCAATTCGTTGGTGGCCGGGATCTCGATCACGTGATCGGCGGTTTTGTGCGTCTCCTGATCGCCCGCGCTCGAAATCGCGACCACCGTGCCTTCCCGAGCTTTCACCTCCTGAATATTCGACAGCGTCTTCTCGTAGAGCACCCGGCTCTCGTCGCTCGCCGGGTCCCGCGTAGCCAGCACCACCACCGGCAGATTCTCGTCGATCAGCGCGTTGGGCCCGTGCTTCATCTCGCCCGCCGGATACCCTTCCGCGTGAATGTAAGAGATCTCCTTGAGCTTCAGGGCGCCCTCCAGCGCGATGGGGAAATGCACGCCGCGGCCCAGGAACAAGAAGTCGCCGGCGCGGAACAGCTTGCGGCCCAGCTCTTCATAAGCGGCGTCGTGCGAAAGCACGGCCTCCAGCTTCCCGGGGATGCGGCACAGCTCCTGCACCAGGCAGCGCGCGGCGGAAGTATCCAGCTTGCCGCGCTCCTGCGCCAGGTACATCGCCAGGATGAACAGCGCCGTCAACTGGCAGGTGAACGCCTTCGTGGAAGCCACGCCGATCTCCGGCCCCGCGTGTGTATAAATGGCGCCGGCCGCCTCGCGGGTGATCATCGAGCCGATCACATTGCAGATGGCCAGCGTCTTCGATCCTTTCTGCTTGGCCTCCCGCTGCGCCGCCAGGGTATCCGCCGTTTCGCCCGATTGCGATATCACTATCGTGAGCGTGCCCGGATCGAGAAGCGGATCGCGATAGCGGAACTCGCTGCCATAATCCACCTCCACGGGGATGCGCGCCAGTTTCTCGATCATGAACTTGCCGCACAGCGCCGCGTGCCAGCTTGTGCCGCAGGCGATCACCTTCACCTGCCGGAATTCGCGGAACTCCTGCGGGGCGATGTCCATCTCCTCGAGGAAAATGTGCCCGGTCTCCTGGCTCACGCGGCCCAGCGTTGTGTCGCGCACGGCCCGCGGCTGCTCGAAAATCTCCTTGAGCATGAAATGCTTGTACCCGCCTTTTTCGGCCATGATGGGGTCCCACAGGATATGCGAGACCTGCCGGTTGACGGGCCGGCCGTCGAAATCGCTGAGATGCACGCCCTCGGGCGTGAGCACCGCCAGGTCGCCATCGGCCAAAAAGAACATGTCGCGCGTGTGGTGCAGGATCGCGGGCACGTCCGACGCTACGAAGTATTCGTTGTCGCCCAGTCCGATCACCACCGGCGGGCCGGAACGCGCAGCTACAATCTTGTTCGGATCCGTGCGCGCGATCACCGCCAGCGCAAAGACGCCGGTCAGTTCCTTGACCGCCGCGCGCACCGCCTCTTCCAGGTTCCCCTGGAAATGCTTCTCCACCAGGTGAGCGATGATCTCCGTATCTGTCTGGGTCTGGAATTGATGGCCTTCGGCCTGGAGTTGTTGCTTCAGCGCCAGGTAGTTCTCGACGATCCCGTTGTGCACTACCACGATGTCGCCCTTGCAGTCGCGGTGCGGATGGGCATTCTCTTCGGTGGGGCGCCCGTGCGTGGCCCAGCGCGTGTGGCCGATGCCGTATTCTCCATCCACGGGGTTCAGGCGGATGGCTTCTTCCAGGTTGCGAAGCTTGCCGGACGCGCGGCGCACGGCGAGTTGATCGCCGTCGCAATACACCGCGATGCCCGCCGAGTCGTAGCCGCGATATTCCAGGCGCTTCAGGCCCTCCAGGATGATGGGAACCGCCTTGCGGGTTCCGATGTACCCCACGATGCCGCACATGAATTAATTATGGCGCGCTTCAAATGTAACTTTTCGCTCGGGTAGTAGTACTGCTCTTCTTAGCGCGAACGCCCTGCCTTGATAGAATTCAGGTCCAGGAGGTCAACATGAAAAAACTGCTGCTTGTCGCTCTGGGCTTCGCGCTTTCGGCCGTTGCTGGATATGCCGCGCCTTGTGCGCCGGGAACTCTGGCAAGTTACATCGCGATGGGTCCCGGCGGATGTGTGCTCGGCAACCTGGTGGTGGGGAACTTCGCGTACCATGCCAAGGCCTCGGGCGGGGCGCCCGAAATTACTTCGGACCAGATACAGGTAACTCCGCTGCTGGCGCCCGTAGGTGCCTTTGCCCTGCAGTTCGCCGCTCCCTGGAGCGTACAAACGGGCCAGATCCAGATTTCCGGAATCACTTACAACGTGGCCTCGCCGGCTGTGTCGAATCAGGTGCAACAGGCTACGCTGGATGGCGCCGGTTTCCAGGGCGGCATGTTCAGCCGCGCGGTGGTTAACCAGGCGCTCGCCACTCCTGCCGCCACTGACAATCTCGAGGTGTTTTTGAAGTGCACCGAAGTCTGCCGCTCCCAAACGACCGCCATGGTCGCGTTTACTCCCGGTGCGGCGGTTCTGGCAGTCTCGGATCGCGTGGCGCTGGATTCGAAGTTGGGGAACACATCCATCACCGGTTTCACGAACTGGTTCATCATCTGCATCCCCTGCGTTTAGCCCGTCATGGCAGCAGCCTGTCCGGGCTCTGCGCATGGCGAATGTAGCCTTCGGCGTGGAGATAACCGCTCTCCACGCCGCGAAACCTTGTGACCTGGCTCTGCATTGCGTAGAACTTGTCGGGCGCCTGCGACGCGTGCGCATAGCAGGCCAGCCGCTTCCGAGCCTCCACCGCCGTGATATCCACGTAGTCGGTAGGCTGGAACATCAGCGTATCTTCACCGTCGGAGACCTCGTAGAAATAGAACGCGAACTTCTTGCCCATCGCCAGCCAGGCATCGTAGGCTAGCGCGGAAATGGCGCGGTGATCGCGGTGGCCGTCGATCGGCCAGTGCGTGAAGAGCACGTCGGGACGCTCCGCCTCGATCAGGTCTTGGAACTGCCGGTAGTGAGCCGCGTCCACCACGGCGTGGCCGTCGCATTGGCCGGCGAAGAGCGGACGCGCCTTCAGGATCTCGCAAGCCCGCCGCGCCTCGGCCACTCGCGCATTCCCCGCCGCGTCGGCCGGCGGTTCCGGACAGCGCTTCTCGCCGCGATTCAGATAGAGCAGCACGACGTCATGCCCCTGGTCCGCATAGCGGGCGGCCGCGCCGCCGCAGCCGTACTCCGGGTCGCCGGGGTGCCCGCCGGTCACGATCACCTTGAGCTTGCGTGCGGGGGGTGCGGCGGCCAGCGATCTCAGGCCCAGCGCCAACAGCGTTCTGCGAGAAACCAGCATGCCTGCCAGCATCGCAGGGAAGCGTGCGCCGCCGCAAGCGCGCGCCTCAGCGAAAGATGAGTGTCACATCCATCAGGTTGGTTCCCGCGTGGGGGCGCATCTCCGAGCGATAGGTCTTGAACTTGCCCCGCAGCGGCGGAAGCACGGAACGCATGTAGTCGGTGATGTAAAACTCGTTCATGGGCGCCCCCGCCGGAAGTTTCCACTGGCTGGCGAGGCTCTCCCGGGTGTCCGCATCCAGGCCGTCGATGTAGAGCTTCCCGAACAGGAACTGCAGACCCTTCCTGACCTCCACGTGCACATCCACGATCTCGCCCGTAGCGCGAAAGGCGCGGACAGGCGTGGAAAATACGCGCAAGTAGCCGTCCCGCCGCAAAACCTTCTCCATGTTCTGAATGCTGATCATGAACTGGGTCCAATTCGCCGGCGCGCCCACCGCGAACTGCGCGGCATCCCGCATGGCCGCCACCGGAAGAGCGTCTCCATTTAGGTCCACATTGCCGAGACGCCACACCGGCCCTTCATCGATCTCCGCCGCAACGGCTACCGTGTCGGCGCCCGCGGCCACCATCCTGGGCTTCTGAAACGATACCGTCAGGCGTCCCAACTGCTCGTACATTGGCCTGATGTTCAGTTCCAGCTTGCGCAGGAAATCGCGCTCCGTATACTCCTCCCCCAGAGTTACTTTGCTCAGGGCCGCTTTGAGCGCCGTGGGCGTTATCGCGTAATTACCCTCAAAGCTGATCGCGGAGACGGTGGGAAGATGGGCCGGCCGGCAGCTCAGCCACATTTTGGACAGGTTGCTCTCCGACTTCATCACGATTTCTGTCGGATGATCCGACTTCTTGAGTACCGCTTCCATCACGTGCCCGAAATACGTCGAGGCGCGGTCGTTGCCCGGTATCCGTCGGTCGATCAGGCTGTCGGTAGCCTTTAACTGTTGCCACAGCTTTTCGGTATCCTGGCCCGGAATATCCAGTTCCACGGGGGTGACCGCGGGCTCCTCGGTCACTTGCAGCGTGACCGCGTAGCCTTTGCCTTTCGGGTCGTAGCGGTAACTGACGTTCGAGAAGAAGCCGGTGTCCAGAGTCTTCTGCGCCGCCGCATCCAGGGCCGTGCGCGTTACCGCCGAGCCCACGCGCAAACCGGACGCCGCGATGACTGCCGCGGGCGCCACCCGCTCGTTGCCGGTCACTCGGATCTCTACCGCCGTGCCCTGCGCCAGCAGGGACGAGACACACAACGTGTAAAGCGCCACCCGCAAATCTATCATGCTCTTTTGATAGTATCTCGACAGATGAAGATCGCCTGTGCGTTTTGGTTGACGCTGTTATCCGGCACGACGTGCACTTGCCAGATCGCAGTGATCGCCCATCGCGGCGAGCACCGCGCCCATCCGGAAAATACGCTTCCCGCTTTTCAGGCCGCTATCGACGCCGGCGCGGACTATTTCGAACTGGACGTGCGCACTACCGCCGATGGACGCCTGGTATTGATGCACGACGCCAGGGTGGACCGCACAACCAACGGCACGGGCGCCATTCGCGACCTGACCTTCGAACAGATCCGGACACTGGATGCCGGTGCCAAATTCAGCCCGCAATTTGCGGGCACGCGCGTCCCGTCCTTTGAGGAAGCGCTGGCGCTGGCGCACGGCAAGATCGGCGTCTACGTAGACTCCAAGGACATCGCGCCGGCCGATCTAGTGGCTGCCCTGTCCAAAGCCGACATGGTGAGCGCGGCCGTGATCTACGGTGGCTCGGGCTTCCTGAAAGGCGTGCAGGCGCTGAGCCCGCGGGCGAAAATCATGCCGGAAGCCGCCGGCGCCGGGCATCTGCGGAAGCTGCTCGCGGATCTGTCTCTGCGCGTGGTCGCCTTCGACGCCGGCGATTTCAAGGACGATGTGATCGCGCTGGCTAAACACGCGGGCGCGGATATCTATGTCGACCGCCTGGGGTCTGACGATAACCCAGCGGGCTGGCAGGGCGCCATCGACCGGGGAGCGGCCGGTATTCAGACCGACCGGCCAGCCGATTTAGTCGACTGTTTGCGGGCGCGCAAGTTGCACAAATAGCCGGGCGCTACTTCTTCTCGGCTTTATCCGTCATCAGCGCTTTGATCTCTGCCGGCAGATCGAAGCGTCCCGCCGGGATCTCCGAGTTGTACTTCATGCCGGTGATCTTCACCAGTATGTCGGCGTTGGGCACCTTCTGCGTGATGGTGTGCGGCACTAGTAAACCGCCTTCGTCCTTATAGTCGCCCAGAGTGACTTCCGCGGTCATGGCGCCTTGGGGAGTGGTGATCGGCAGGATGATCTTCACCAGCAGATTGGAGCTCTTGTCGTAGAAACGGTTCTCGGCGGCGCCCTCGTTGGGTGTCATCACTACTTTGTAGCAAGGCTTGCCGCCCACATCCTCGCTGCCGGCCAGCTCCGCTTTCTTGTAGAACTCACGCCAGCGTGTCTCCATGTGAAACGCATCGTTGCGCAGGGTGGTGGCGCGTTCATCGCCTTGCTTGATGCGGGCGCCTTCCATGCCATTGATCGACCAGGCCACCTTCCCGTCGGATCCTTCTTCGGCCTTGCCCACGCCGGTGAAATCGATTACGGTGTAACTCTTGTCGGGTGCGGCCTTGTAGACGGTCAGAGCTCCGCTAAGCCCCATCCCGGCGATCTCCAGCGTGCCCGTCGATATCTCGGTCTTAACCTTGTCATAGGCGGCCCGGCCGCCGGTGACCTCGACGTACTTATCCACAATGGCTTCCGGCTTGATATCCTCGGCTGCGAAGGCGGCGGCGGCCAGCAGCAGAAATGCGGGAAAGCCCATTCGGAGACGGCAAATACGCATAAACGTGGAATTCCTCTCGTCTTACTGTAACGCCGTTGCACGTCCGTAAGTTCCGCCAATTCGTGTTCAAAAAAAGGACCCGCCCGCGATATACTGTCCGCTGAGCTGACCGCACATGAACCGCGCCGAGATGCTCCACCGCCTCCGATCCCACTCTCTCCGATGGGACATCATCGTGGTGGGCGGGGGCGCCACCGGAGTGGGGGTGGCCATCGATGCCGCCGCGCGCGGATACCATGTCCTGCTGTTGGAGCAGAGCGATTTCGGGAAGGGAACCTCCAGCCGCAGCACCAAACTGGTGCACGGCGGCGTCCGCTATCTGGAACAGGGCAACGTCTCGCTGGTCATGGAAGCGCTTCGTGAGCGGGGCCTGCTGCTGCGGAACGCGCCGCACCTGGTGCACGATCGCGCCTTTGTGGTGCCCAATTATGATTGGTGGGAAGCGCCCTTTTACGGCCTGGGCCTGAAGGTCTACAATCTGCTCGCGGGCAAGTACGGCTTCGGCGCATCCCGCATCCTTTCCAAGGACGAGACTCTCGAACGCCTCCCCACCATCAAGACCGGGGGACTGCGCGGCGGCGTCATCTACTTCGACGGGCAGTTCGACGATTCCAGGCTGCTCATTAACATGGCCGCCACCGCCTGCGAACACGGCGCCACCCTGCTCAACTACGTGCAGGTGACCGGCCTGACCAGGGATGCCGAAGGCTTCATCGACGGCGCAGTGGCGCGAGATACCGACAGCGGCGAACAATTCCACGCGCAATCCGGGGTGGTGATCAACGCCACCGGTCCGTTCACCGATAGCTTGCGGCGGCAGGCGGATGCGTCGGCCGCGCCCATGATCGCGCCCAGCCAGGGAATTCACCTGGTCTTCGAGCGCTCGTTCCTGCCGGGCGACAGCGCCATTATGGTCCCGCACACCAGCGACGGCCGGGTCATGTTCGCCATTCCCTGGCACGGCCACACCCTGATCGGCACCACTGATACGCCCGTCGCTGAAGCCACGCTCGAGCCCGTGGCCACGGAGCAGGAGATCGAGTTCGTTCTATCTACCGCCTCGTTGTATCTGGCGCGCAAGCCGGAGCGCGGCGATATCCTGAGCGTCTTCGCCGGCATTCGCCCGCTGGTACGGTCTGGAGGCGGCGGCAATACCGCGGCGCTTTCGCGCGATCACACCATTCACATCGACCCATCTGGTCTGCTGACGATTTGCGGCGGCAAATGGACCACCTATCGCCACATGGCCGAGGATTGCGTCAACCACGCGGCCATGCTGGGCCGTCTTCCGGAGCAGCCGTGCGTTACTGAAACTCTGCACCTGCATGGCTTCCACCCCAGCGCCGGCGAATTCGGCGCGTTGCGCGTCTATGGCTCGGACGCGCCGCTGATCCGCGAAATCATGGCTGCGCAGCCCGCCCTCGCCGAGCCGCTCGATCCGGAGCTGCCTTATACCGGCGCGGAAATCGTGTGGGCAGTGCGCCACGAGATGGCGCGTACCGTCGAAGACGTGCTCGCGCGGCGCACCCGAGCGTTGTTTCTGAATGCCCGGGCCGCCATCCGCATGGCTCCCCGCGCGGCTGAGCTGATGGCGGATGAGCTCGATCAGGATGGCCGCTGGGAGGCCCGCCAGGTGGAGAGTTTCGTGGCACTCGCCCGCGGCTACCTTCCCGGGCCACCGGTGCTATCCTGATCCTTAGCAACATCTTCCACCCGTCTGCCCGCGCGTGACGTGTGCTTTCGAAGGAGCTTCCATGCAGTCTCGCCGCATTTTTATCGGCAAGGTCGCCAGCGGTCTGGCCGGCGCTATCGCTGCTCCCAACATGCTCGCGGCCGGCGACCGCATCCGCCTCGGCATTATCGGGGCGGGCGACCGCGGCACGCAGATCATGCGCGAGGCGCTGGCCTGTCCGAACACGGAATTCGTGGGGGTGGCGGACATCTACACCAAGCGCCTGGAAGATGTGCGCGCCATCGCGCCGGACGCCAGGACGTACCTCGACTACAGGCATCTTCTCGACGACAAGACAATTGACGCGGTGCTGATCGCCACGCCGCAGCACTTGCATTGCGAACACTTCGTAGCGGCGCTGGATGCCGGAAAGCACGTGTACCAGGAAAAGACCATGGCGTTCAGCGTGGAGCACGCCAAGCGCATGCGCGCCGCCTTTCAACGCGCCGGCCACCGCGCGGTGCAGATCGGACATCAGGGCTGCTCCTCGGGACAGGTCACCGACGCAGTGAACTTTCTGAAGACCGGTAACGTTGGCAAAGTCACCGCCATTCACGCACATATGTATCGCAACACGCCGCACGGCAAGCCGCAGTGGGCCCGGCCGGTGTTCCCCGACATGACGCCCGAAAACATTATCTGGAAGGCGTTCCAGGGCGAGGCATCCCCGCACGACTTCGATGCCAACCGCTATATCAACTGGCGCTTTTTCTGGGATTATTCGGGCGGCAACGTCTATGAGAACATGTGTCATCAACTGGCTTTCTGGTACAAGGTGATGGGATTGAAAGTTCCACAGACGGCCAACATGGTGGGCGGCGTGTATCTGTGGAAGGACGGCCGCGAAGTGCCCGATACCATGAACGTCACGCTGGAACATTCCGAGGAGATTCTGTGGTCGTGGGACTCGGGCTTCGGCAACAACCAGTTGGGCAGCACGGAAGACGTTCTGGGAACCGATGGCACCGTCTCCAAGAGCCAGCAGATCCGCTATCTGCCGCAGAAAGTGAACCGGCCGGACGGCGCGGAGACGATGGGATCCACGCGCACCGCACCCAACGCGCACATGCAGAACTTCCTGGACGCCATTCGCTCGGGCCAGGAGCCCAATTGCCCGTTTGAGCTGGGCTTCCGCGTCTCCATAGCCTGCCGCATGGCGGTGGAGAGCTTTCGCCTGCAGCGCGCTGTCCACTGGGACTCCGCCAGGGAAGAGATCGTCTAACGTCCCCTATGGATTTCGAATACACACCGGAACAGATTCAACTTCGCAAATCCGTGCGCGAGTTCGCCGAAGCCGAAATCGCGCCGCACGTCATGGAATGGGACGAAGATCAGATCTTCCCCATGGAAGCCGTCCGCAAGCTGGGAAAGCTCGGCTACATGGGCGCCATCTTCCCGGAAGAATTGGGCGGCGCCGGCCTGGGGTACGTCGAGTACAGCATCATCATCGAAGAGCTGTCGCGCGTGGATGGTTCGGTGGGCATCATTCTGGCCGCGCACACATCCCTGTGCAGCAATCACATTTTCAAGATGGGGACCGACGAGCAGCGGCAGCGCTACATTCCGCGGCTGGCCTCCGGAGAATGGATCGGCTGCTGGTCGCTGACCGAGCCGGAGGCCGGTTCGGACGCCGCCGGCACCCGCACCTCGGCCGCGCTGGATGACGGTTGCTGGGTTCTGAACGGCGCGAAAACGTTCACCACCAACGCGCATTACGCCAATGTCTGCGTGGCCATGGCGGTGACGGATCGCACCGCCGCGCAGCACGGCATTTCGGCGTTTATCATCGATCACGGCACCCCCGGCTTTCGTCCCGGCAAGAAGGAGAACAAGCTGGGATTGCGCGCCAGCGCCACCGGCGAGGTGATCTTTGAAAACTGCCGCATCCCCTCCACGCAGTTGCTCGGCAAGCGCGGCGAGGGTTTCGTGGACAGCCTGAAGGTGCTGGATGGCGGGCGCATCTCGATTGCCGCGCTGGCCATCGGCATGGCGCAGGGCGCTTACGACGCGGCGCTGCGCTACTCCAAGCTCCGCCGCCAGTTCGGCCGGCCGATCTCGGAATTTCAGGCCATACAATACAAGCTGGTGGATATGGCCACGTCCATCGACGCCGCGCGCCTGCTCAACTACCGCGCCGCCACCAAGCTGGATCGCGGCCAGCGCGTCACCAAGGAATCCTCCATGGCGAAATTGTTCGCCTCCGAGGCCGCCGTGCGTGTGGCGGACGAGGCCGTGCAGATTCATGGCGGCTACGGCTTCATCAAGGATTACCCGGTGGAGAAGTTCTATCGCGACGTAAAGCTCTGCACCATTGGGGAAGGCACCAGCGAGATCCAGCGGCTGGTGATCGCGCGGCAGCTCCTGAAAAGCTGATGACCGATTGGGCGCGTAAGATTGCGGAGGGGGACGCGCGCGCGCTGGCGCGTGCCGCCACGGGGGTCGAGAATCGCGATGCGGCGGCGTTGGAAGTTTTGCGCGAACTGCAGCCGCGCACCGGGCGCGCGCTGATCGTGGGCATCACGGGACCACCGGGCGCGGGCAAGAGCACATTGGTGGATGCCATGGCGCGCGAGCTGCGCAGACAGGGGCGCACCGCCGGAATCATCGCCGTCGATCCCAGCAGCCGCCGCACGGGCGGCGCCATCCTGGGCGACCGTATCCGCATGTTGGATCACCACGCGGATCCCGGCATCTTTATCCGCTCCATGGCTACCCGCGGCACTCACGGAGGCTTGTCCGCGGCCACGCGCGATATGGCGGCGCTGCTGGATGCGTCGGGCAAGGAAGTAGTTATCATCGAAACCGTGGGCGTGGGTCAGGACGAAATTGAAATAACCGGCGTGGCGCAGGTCACGGTGGTAGTGCTGGTGCCCGGCATGGGCGACGACGTGCAGGCCATCAAGGCGGGCATCATGGAGATCGCGGACGTCTTCGTGATCAACAAATCGGATCAGCCGGGAGCCGGGCGCATCGAGCACGAAATCCAGGGCATGCTCAGCCTCGGCCCCCCGGACGCGCCCACCCCGCCCATCGTCCGTACGGTCGCCACCACAGGCGCCGGCGTCCCCGAATTATTGCAGGCAGTCACAACATGCAAACAAAAATAGGCATCATCGGCGGCAGCGGACTGTACTCCATACCCGGCTTCGAAGTGCAGGAAGAAGTCGTGTTGGAGACCCCCTTCGGCGCGCCTTCGGATAACCTGGTCGTCGGCCGGCTGGCGGGCCACAGCGTGGCATTTCTGGCGCGCCATGGCCGCGGACATCGCATCGCGCCGTCCGAGCTGAACTTCCGAGCCAACATCTACGCCTTGAAATCGCTGGGCGTAGAGCGCATCGTTTCGCTCAGCGCGGTGGGCTCTTTGAAAGAGGAGCACAAGCCCCTCGATTTCGTGATCCCGGATCAGTTTGTGGACCGCACGCGCGGCCGGATCTCCACGTTCTTCGGCGAAGGGCTGGTGGCGCATGTGAGCTTCTCTGACCCGGTGTGCCCGCAGCTCGCCGAAGTCGTACGGCAGGCGTGCTCGGCCGCCGGCGTGAACACGAAGGCGGGCGGCACGTATCTGTGCATGGAAGGCCCGGCTTTTTCCACCCGCGCCGAATCGAACCTGTACCGCAGCTGGGGCATGGACGTGATCGGCATGACCAACTTGCAGGAAGCTAAGCTGGCCCGCGAGGCTGAGATCTGCTACGTGACCGTGGCCATGGTCACCGATTACGACTGCTGGCATCCCGATCACGACGCCGTTACGGTGACGGACATCATCGCCAACCTGGTGAAGAATGCGGAGAACGCCTGCGAAGTCGTGGCGGCTGCGGTGGAGGGCATGCCCACCGCGCGAAGCTGCAAATGCGGATCGGCGCTGGCTCATGCCATCATTACCGATCGTAAGCTGGTGCCGGAAGCCACCCGGCGCAAACTGGATTTGATCGTTGGCAAATACTTCGTGTAACGAACTCGCCGCGCGTCTGCTGGACTGCTGCCTGCGCGGCGACGCCTGGCCGCACGAACTGATGCGCGCCC
>DATGGM010000275.1:0-9258 GCA_035308525.1 Bryobacteraceae bacterium | reverse complement strand
GCATAGGGCACCCAGCGGAAGCGCGGCGGCTGAATGCCGCGCCCCATTTGGACGCGATTAGCCAGCATCACTTCCACGCCCATCCGATCGAGCACCCAGGCAGGATATCCGTCGCCTTTGTCCTGGATGGCGGGCTGTTTGGCGCGCGAAGGGAAGAGCATGCGCGCGGCTTCCGCGAGGCCCGGCGCGCCGGGCCGGAGGTACACCGGGTCGGATGCCGGCTCCATGTTATCGACCGGCAACGCGTCAAACTCGCGGTCCTCTTCGCCGGGGCCGGTTACACGCACGGGGTGCGCATGATTGTCGACAGCGCGAATGCGCGCGATGTCAGGGCCGATATCCGCCGGCTGACTCGAGCCGCAGCCAGCCAGCAACAGGGTTACAGTCAGATACAGAGCCGCGGCTGCCGGGTGTCTCATAATGTCAGGATGTTCCAGGTTGGTTTGTGTCACGCCTGGCCCAATGGTAAGCCGCCAGGGAGTTCCTCCAGTAATATTTTTCCTGGGCAGGAGCTCCCTTGCCGGAAAAATATTCCCGTACGATTTTTAACACTTGGGGGTAAGTTCCCCATTGGTCGCTATTCGGCCAGTCACTGCCGAAGATGAGGCGGTCCGCGCCGAAGAGACCCCAGATTTCGTCCAGGCGGTCCCGGTAGAAGTTCAGATCGAGCGGTACATTGCCATGCACGCGGCGCAGGACTCCGGACACCTTGGCGTAAACCCGCGGGCGCTTGGCGAGTTCGCGCAGATCGGCGGTAGCCGGGTCAAGCTGCGGGAGATGATCCATGACGACACGCAGAGAAGGAATGCGATCAGTCAGCCGGATCACGTCCGCGACCAACGCCGGGGTAGGATTGGCTGTGTCCATAACCAGGCCGGCGCCGGCAAGGAATTTGAGTCCGGCGACGAATTCGGGCTTGCCGAGCCCGGCGCCCAAGTCGCGGCCCCACAGGTTACCGTAGCGGATACCGCGAAACAGCGGGTTGCGTTGGAAACGTTCCAGGTCGGCGCGGAACCGCGGGCTACCGGGATCCAGGTCTCCGATGGCGCCGACCACGATCGGATCTTTAGCGGCGACATCCAGGACCCACTGATTGTCTTCGAGCCAGGGGCTGCACTCGATTTCGATGGCGCCTACGATTCCGAGCCCCTTAGTGACCTGGCGATATCTGGCGGGTAAGGCCGGTTTGAAGAGCACGGCGTCCTTTTTGTCCGGCCAGGGCACGCCTTGGGGACGCGCTGTGTCGAACAGGTGGATATGGCTGTCGATGATAGGGACGGATACGGCCGCACCCAGCTTGTCACGGAGCGCCACAGGCGCAGCCAAACCCAGAAAGCTTCTGCGATCCACCATGGTATTGTATCGCTACTCTCAATTATTAAAACTCAGAGACAGCATCGCGTAAGTAAGTGTATAATCGGCGTGATGCCCAAATACTCCAAGCAAGACACGGAAATACTCGAAGCCGCATTAGTCGGTTTCGAACGCAAGCGGACTGAGATCGAGGAAAAGATCGCGGATTTGCGCGGCAGGATTGGCGGTCAACCGGCTGCATCGGACGGAATTCCCGCAGCCGCGGGCAAGAGACGGAAGCTGAGCGCAGGCGCACGCAGGCGTATCGCTCTCGCCCAAAAGAAGAGGTGGGCTGCATTTAAGTCCGGTCATGCAACGGTCGCCACACCCAAGGCTAAGAAGCCGAAGCGTGTGCTGAGCGCCGCGGGGCGGGCGCGCATCATAGCCGCCACGAAGAAACGCTGGGCGGCTTTCCGGAAATCTAAAGCAGGCAAGTAGGCCGGTTCGAGCGCGGGCACATCGTTATACTAGCTCTGTGCGGCTGACCTGGAAGACGGTTCCCTATCTTCTGCAGCGATGTGTCGTTGCGGCGGCTGACGACAACTGCTTCAGCATCGCCAAGGGGGCGGCCTATTCGGCCCTGTTGTCGTTTTTTCCGGTGCTGACTTCCGTGGCCGCCATATTGGTGCAGACGGGCGCCGAGTTCGTATCCGACACCATCAAGGGTTTTCTCTCCGAAGTGGTCCCGCCTGGAACCGAGGACCTGGTGCTGCGCCACTTTCAGGTTCAAGGAGCACGTCCGTGGCTGGTGCTGGTGGTGGCCGGGGTGGTATCGGTGTGGGCGGCTTCGAGTGTCATCAAGAGCCTGATCGAAGGCTTTCAGGCGGTGTACCGCGTGCCTCGCAACCGCAATTTCTGGGCGAACACGGGTGTGGCGATCGCGCTGGTTTTTCTTTCGGCGGCGCCCTTAGTGGCGGCTTCCGCGATTCTCTTATTCGGCAACCAGGTGGAGTCGGTGGTCCTGGGCTGGATGAAGGTGGATCCATTATGGAATCCGTTGGCGTGGGTGTGGGAGTTATTCAGCCGGGTGGCGCGATATGGGGTAGCGTTTGCCACTATGATTCTGGTCACGATGCTGCTGTATTATTTCGGACCGAACCGCAAGCAGCGTTTCGGCTTCCTGTTTCCGGGCGCGGCATTGGCGGCGGTACTGTGGATGCTGGCTACTCTGGGCTTCGGCTGGTATGTCAGGCACATGGCGCACTATAACGTGATGTACGGGAGCATTGGGGCCAGCATTGCGCTGCTGGTCTGGATGTACCTGCTGGCGGCCATCGCGCTATTGGGGTGCGAATTCAACGCCGAGAATGAGCGGCTGAGTAAGATACCGGAGGCGGCCTGGTTCTTCAGTTCAAAGCCATCCAACGCTTCCGATTGAGGTGGGCCGCGCCGAATAGCGCCAGGAATCCAACCATCAAGCCCACTGAAGCGCCCAGGCCGATCCATTGCGGATTGGCGGAGTGCAGGAAGAGCGTCAATGCACCGTTGACCAGCACGGGGATGAACGCGGCACACAGCGGCAGCATGGGGCGGTCGAGAGCGAAGAGAGCGCGGCCGGTCAGTTCGAGCAAGCTCCACCCGATCAGGCTGGGCGCCAGACCCAGGAAAACCGTGGAGACCAGTATGGTGGATTCCGCCGTGAAATTGCCGCGTTGAAACAGGATGGCGATGGCAGGCTGCCGCAGGGCCAGCGCCACTCCACAGGCCGCCACCGCAGCCAGGGCCGCCAAGCCGAGTGTCTTGTCGATCAGATGGAAAGCCTCGCGCATCCGCAGGCTGCTACGCAGTTTGGCGATCTCCGGCAGGAGCGAGTTGGAAATGGGGCTTACCAGAAAGGCGAGCGGCACTCCGACGCCGCGCAGACAGTAATCCAGCGCGGCGGCCATGCCCGGCCCGATGTGCGTGGCCCAGGCACGGGTGAAGACGATATTCAGCGCCAGGCAGACGGCATAAAGCGAGATGGCCATGGGGCGGGAGAGGATTTCGCGCCAGTGCAGCTTGGGCGCCGGCAGGTTCTGATGATCCACGCCGGCGCGCGCGGAGAAGTACACCACCGCAAATTGCACCCAGGCCCCTACTGTGTAGCCGATCGCAAAACCGTAGACCCCCAGCATGCGCCACAGGCTCACGGCGCCGGCGATCGTGAACACATTCAGGCACGCCTGGTAGAACGCGAAGGGCGCAAACCGCCGGTCGGTGTACAGCAAGGCGCAGTTAATCGCGGCGGAGCCGGCGGCCATGATGGAAAACGCGGAGATGCGCAGGATGGTGACCGAGGTGTCATGGTAGCGAGGATCGAGGCCCGGCGCCAGTACGGTGATCAGCCAGGGCGCGGAGATCACGATCACCAGAGTCAGCAGAGTGAACAGCCAGGCGAACCACTGGCTCAGCTTGAGGAAGACGGCGGTGCGTTCGGCCCCCTGGCGCGCCGTCAGCATGGGCACGAACGCAAAAACCATGGTGTTAATGAGTACGGAGTTGAGCGCGTCCAACGGGCCCACGGCGACTGCCAGGGAGTCGGCCTGCGAGTGCGTGCCGAGCAGGTAGGCGGTGAGGGCGACACGCACGAAGCCGATGATGTTGCCGGTAATAATGCCGGCCCCGATGGTCAGGCCGCCGCGCACCAGCGGGCTCTCCACGGCCCGCGTGAGTACCCGCTCGGCCAGGACCGGCGTTGGGGAGTCGGTGCTCAGGTTGTGTCCTCGTGCGCCGCCCGTTCAGGCGCGCGGTTCAGTTTCCAACCGCGGCACGGGCCGCGGCCAGCGCTGTTTCATAATTCGGGAAATCGGCCACTTCCTTCACGTACTCCGCGTGCTTTATGGTGTTGTTCTTGTCCACCACGAAAATGGCGCGGCTTTCGATGCGCAATTCCTTGATCAGGGTGCCATACTGGCTGCCGAAAGAGCCGTCCTTATGGTCCGAAAGCATCTTGACCTTGTCGACTCCGAAAGCTCCGCACCAGCGCTTCTGGGCGAAGGGCAGATCCATGCTGACGGTGAAGATGTCCACGTTGGGTAGCTTTGCGGCTTCCTCGTTGAAACGTTTGGTCTGCGCGTCGCACACGGGCGTGTCGAGCGACGGCACCACGCTGAAGATGCGCACATGGCTCCCGGTGCCCGCCAGATTCACCGGCTTTAAACTGTTATCCACCACCGAAAAATCGGGGGCCGGATCGCCGGGTTTCAACTCCGGCCCGATCAGCGTCTTGGGGTCCCCGCGCATGGTGGTTGCTCCTGGTCTTTCCATCTGTCCTCCTGAGTTTGGGTGATTGGACTATTGTAACAACTGCACGAACGCGTCTACGTCGGCGGTGGGTAGCCGGCAGGCGTAATTCTCACAGACGTAAGCGGTGGAGCGTCCATTGAGAGCCGTCATTTCGGCGACTGCCGGAAGGTAGCCGGCCAGGGCCGCGCGAGACACCTGATTCACCAGCAGCAGGATGCGATTGGGAACGAAGCGCGAGTGGAGCGCCTGGAGCAGGCGCTGCGTATCCGGCGCATCGCGCTCGCCGACCAGGATGATCTGCCGGGGCTTCGACAGGGCGAATTGATACGCGACCAACATCTGGGGGACACCCGCGGGTCCCGCGACCATGCGCGGCCCGAAGGCAGCCAGCGCGCGCTCGGCGGAGTCGTGCAGATCGCGTCGGCCGGTGATTCCGGCGAGACGCAACAGGTTTAGGGCGGCGATGGAATTGCCCGAGGGCTCGGCGCCATCGTAGTCTTCCTTCATGCGCAGCACCAGGGCAGGATCGCCCGCGGCGGTGCTGAAGAATGCGCCCTGCCGGCGGTCTTCGAATAATTCGGCTTGTTTTCCAGTGAGCCGGATGGCGAGGTCCAGATCGCGCCACTCGAAGGCGGTTTCGTAAAGATCGAGCAGGGCCTGGATGAAGAAGGCGTAGTCGTCCAGGAAGCCATGGATGGCTGCATCTCCCTGGCGGTAACGGCGCAGCAGGATGCCGGTGGACGCGTCGTACATGCGGCCGGAGATGAAGTCCGCGGCCTGGCGCGCGGCCTGGGCGTAACGCGGCTCGTCCAGCACGGCGCCGGCCTTGGCGAAGGCGGAAATCATGAGGCCGTTCCAGGCGGTCAGGATCTTATCGTCGAGGTGCGGGCGCACGCGATGGCCGCGGGCTGCGAGGAGCTTGCGCGCGGTGTCGAGAATGGCGGCCTGGCGGGCGGGGTCTTCCTCGGGGTACGCCTGGTAGAGGATATTCTTGCCGGTGAACTCCTGGTGCGGATCGTTGTCCACGTTGCCGCCGGGCTTGACTCCGAAGCGCCGGCAGAACCATTCGGCCATCGGCCGGCTGGCCAGCGTTTCGATTTCCGTTTGCGTCCAAACGTAAAATGCGCCTTCGCCTTTTTCATCGGGGTGGGCGGGGTCGATGACGCTGTCGGCATCCTCGGCGGAGAAGAATCCGCCATCGCGGTCGCGCATATCGCGCAGCACGTAGTCGAGGATACCGCGCGCGGTCTGGGCGTAGGTTACTTCATGCGTGATCTGAAACGCTTCCAGGTACGAGACGGCGAGCTGAGCCTGATCGTACAGCATCTTCTCGAAGTGCGGAACGAACCAGCGAGCATCCACGGAATAGCGGTGGAATCCGCCGCCGAGCTGATCGTACATGCCGCCCCTGGACATTTCGCGGAGGGTGGCCAGGACCATGTCCAGGGCTTCCTGGTTCCGCTCGCGCGCGTAGTAGCGCAGAAGCAAGTTGAGCACCACCGGCCGCGGAAATTTGGGCGCGTCGCCGAAACCCGCATATCGGGGATCGAAGCTGCGGCGGAAAAAATAGAAGGCGCTATCGAGGGCGCCCTGGTCCGCGCGCAGCGAGGAACCCGCTCCGGCGGGGCCCACCGCCGATTGTTTGGATAACTGTTCGACTACCTCGCGGCCGGACTCCTCGACGCGGCTGCGATCCATCCGCCAGGCCTCCGCGACGCGTTCCAACACCATGGGGAAGCCGGGATGACCGTAGCGCTGCTCGGGCGGGAAGTAGGTGCCGCCGTAGAACGGCTTCAGATCCGGCGTCAGCCAGACCGACATGGGCCAGCCGCCACCGCCGGTGGTGGCCTGGACGAACGCCATATAGATGCGATCCACGTCGGGGCGCTCTTCGCGATCCACTTTGATGCACACGAAGTGCTGGTTCATGATGGCGGCGATGGCTTCGTTCTCGAAGGACTCGCGCTCCATCACATGGCACCAGTGGCAGGTAGAGTATCCGATGGAAAGAAAGATGGGCTTGTCTTCGTGGCGGGCTCTTTCGAAGGCCTCAGGCCCCCAGGCATACCAATCCACGGGATTGTGGGCGTGCTGAAGGAGGTAAGGACTCTGCTCGCGGGCCAATCGGTTGGTGTGCATGAGCGCACCTTCAGCTTATCGCGGCGGGCAAGTACGGGTGTAACAGTTTGCCGGTTCACATCACTATACGACTTGGAGCGTGAACCGCGAGCCACTTGCTGCCTGTGACCCACCCCAAAGCCCGCCAGACGATATTCCCGCCTTGTTCCTCATGAAAATCCCGTTCACGCTCTGAAAGACCTACAATGACCATAAGCAAACATGGCCACTCAGGTTCAGGGGAAGGCGGGACTTTTACGTCAGATCGGGTTCGTTAGCGCTACTGCCCTGGTGGTCTCCAACATGGTGGGGATGGGGATCTTCGGCGCCACTGGATTTATGGCGCGGGATCTGGGCAGCGCGAAGCTGATCCTGGCTGACTGGATGGTAGGAGCGCTGTTCGCCCTGGCCGGCGCGCTGAGCTACTCAGAACTGGGGATCAACTTTCCCAGCTCGGGCGGAGAATACGTCTACCTGACGCGCGCGTTCAGCCCGGTGTGGGGTTTCATGACCGGTTGGGTGTCGTTCTTCGCAGGATTTTCGGCACCCATCGCGGCCGCCGCCCTGGCTTTCTCAGACTACTTAGGATATTTCTATCCATCGCTGAAGCAGGCCAACGCGGCTTACGTCATCGGCTCGGGGCCGTTTTCCATCCGGCTGGGCGCCGGACAGATGGTGGCCTGCCTGCTGATTGCCGGCTTCAGCATCCTGAATTGCCTGGGAGTGCGGCGCACCGCGCGCGTACAGAATGCGCTCACGGCCACCAAGCTGGCGGTAATCATCGGCTTCATCGGGCTGGGTTTCCTGAGCGGATCGGGAAGCTGGCATCATTTTTCGGAGCCGGCCGTGCGCGGCGCGACCACCACGCTGCCCACACAGTTCGTGATCAGCCTGCTGTGGGTGATGGTGGCCTACAGCGGGTGGAACGCCGCCACGTACGTGGCCGAGGAGCTGAAGCGCCCGGAGCGGACGCTGCCGGCGTCGCTGGCAGCCGGAACGGGATTGGTGATGGCGCTGTTCATCGGCCTGAACCTGGTGTTCATTTATTCGACGCCTCTGGAATCGATGAAGGGCGTTCTGGCGGTCGGTTCGCTGGCGGCTTCCAACCTGTTCGGCCCGCAGGTGGCCGGGACTTTTTCGGCACTGATGGCGCTATCGCTGATGGCCACGGTGAACGCCGAGGTAACCATCGGGCCGCGCGTGTACTACGCCATGGCCAAGAACAAGGCATTCTTCAAAATGGCGGCCACGGTGCACCCGGAATGGCACACACCGTACATCGCCATCCTGAGCCAGGGCCTGTGCGCCATGCTGATGACCCTGACGCCGTTTCCGCAACTGGTTTACTACATCGGGTTCAGCCTGACGTTCTTCTCGGTGATGTCGGTGGCCTCGCTCTTCATTTTCCGGCGGACGCCCGGCTGGCAGAAACTGCGTCCGGTGAGCTTCCTCTTTCCGGCGATCCCTCTGTCGTACATCCTGGTGGGGGCGTGCATGATTGTGTACGGGGTCATCTGGCAGCCGATGGCGTCGATTACGGCGCTGGCGACTATCGGGGCGGGGGCGGCGGTTTGGGCGGCCATCGGGCGGCGAGGATAGGCGCCGGGGGGCCCGGGTCATACACCGCCTTCACCGCGGCGAGCCGCCGATAGCGCGCGTCCCCGTAGGCGGTATGCACATCGTCTCCCGCCGACAGGTAGTTAACGTAGGCCTGCCCAGTCGAATGCGGAAGTATCTGCTGCCACAGTGCGCGCGCCCAAGCGACCTGGGCGTCGTCCTGGGAGCAGGATGCCGGAAATCCTGGCGCCGTCGGGGGCCGGCATCAAGCCGCTGAGCAGCGTGAAGTTGTCATCGGCCTCCAGTGACACGTCGCGGAACCGCTGGAGCCACGGAGTGCCCAATACAGGTCCGGGTGGCTGTCCGCGGCGGCGGTGATCAGCTCTCCGGCGGTGACGATATCCGCCGAGAGCAGGTTGTCACACGCCATACCGTAGCGCCGCGAGAGGTACCAATCGCTCCTCCGGGCGAGGCCAGCCCGAAGGCCTGCGTCTCGTTGATCGTACTCGCGCCCCAGGAGACCACCCTCCGCGCGCGCGATGCGCCTCATCGGATCCACCCGCACGGACTTCATGCGGCCAAAATCGATGGCCACCGCTCACGCGCGAAGTTGATCGCGGTGATGACGCCGGATACGCCGGCCGCCACGATGATTACATCCGGCCGCGCAGGGCAGACTCGAAAAACTTGCGGTCCGTAGTGTCCATTGCAGGCGTCATCTCGTGCAGATTATTTACAGTTTGGCGGCAAGAGCAAATCAAGATACGGGGGACGCAGTGAGCGTTGCGCCGCAGTTCACGCAGTGCGACCAACCCGGCTCCACGGCGCGCCGGCATTGCGGACAGGCGGCCGCCAGCGGCGCTCCGCAGCGGGGACAGAATGCAAACCCCTGGCGGGCTTCCGCGCCGCAGTGCGTGCAATGCGCCAGCAGCGGATCGCGCAGCACGAAGTACAGGATGATGCCGATGGCGTTGGGAATGAAGATGGCCAGCAGCGTCCACAGCA
>DATGGM010000274.1:0-21020 GCA_035308525.1 Bryobacteraceae bacterium | reverse complement strand
ACCTTCAGCCGGCCGCGCGACACTTTGTCCGGCTCCGCATCGGTGGAAGCCTGCACTACCAGGGCATCCAGCGCGCGCTTGCGGACCGCGCCAAGCTGCTCCTCCGGCACGCCGAACGACACGAAGATGGGAGCGATCTGGTTGACCACCACCAGCGGCACGTCGTTCACCTTGATGAGATTGCCGGGATGCACCAGCAAATTACCGGAGCGTCCGCTGGTGGGAGAGCGGATCTCGCAATAGCCTACGTCCAGCTTGGCGCGGGCCACGGCGGCCTGGTCGCTCTCGATGGATGCGCGGGAGCTTTCGATGGCGGCCTGGTCGGCGCGCACGGATTCGTGCGCCGCGTCGGCGGCGGCCCGCTGTTGAGTGGCCTGCATAGTGGAAGCCACCTGCTCCTTGGCCAGTTGCTCGTAGCGGTAGGCGTCGGCCTCCGCGCTCTTGGCCTGGGCCTGGTCGCGCGCCACGTTGGCTTGCGATTGAGCCAGCAAAGCGCGGTCCTTGGCCAGCGCCGCTTCGGCCTGCGCCAGCGCCTCACGGTACGGTCGGGCGTCGATTTCAAACAGCAGGTCGTCCTGCTTGATGTTGCTGCCTTCGGCGAAATGCACCTTCATCAGTTCGCCCGCGACCTGCGACTTGATCTGCACCGTCGACGACGGTTCCACCGTACCGACGGCGCGGATCTGGACCGGCACGGCTTCCTGCGCGGCAACCGCCACGCTAACCGGCACCGGAGGCATGCCGCCCATTTGCTGTGCCTGTTGCTTTCCGCAACCGGTCAGTAAAGCGCCGCAGCAGCACAGAACCGCGAGCGCGGGCCGGTCTTTTGCACCCCTTGGATTCTTCACGGATTTAATCTCTATTGTACTCTGAGGGTATCTATGGTTGATTCGAGCATACCCAACTGTGAACAGTGCCTGCGGATCCTGCGGCAGACCCCCGGCATTGTCCGCAGCGTGGTATCGCTGGCCACGGCGGAGCAGTTGGACTGGCGGCCGCCCGCCGGACGCTCCGCGCCACGACCATGGCACTGCTGGATGGGATGCCCGACGGCGCGGGGGACCGGCCGGCGGTACACGAAGAACTCGGCCACCTCACGATCGCGCAACTCCTGAACGAATTCGCCTTCCACGATCTCGGGCACATCCGCCAGATCATGGAATTGTACCGGTCGCACGTGCTGTATCCGAAGATGGGCGTGTATCAGGCGTACTACAAGATCAATCCGTGAGCGGTGGCTAATAAATCACTTTCAGCGAAAACTGAATCTGGCGCGAATTGTTCGCGGTGCGGCTGATCTCGCCGAAGCCCGGCCCCAGCACGATGTTCGAGGGCAGACCGAGGTTCACGATATTAAATACATTGAAGAATTCGGCGCGGAATTGCAGAGACGCGGCGGTGACGCCGGCCCGCTCCGCCAGCGGTGTGTCTTTGATCAGCGCGAGATCGAAATTATGCAGCGCGGGGCCGCGAAACGTGTTGCGGCCGAGGGTGCCGAACGATCCGAGCGGGATGGAGAAGAGCGAAGCGTTGTTCGCGCCCAGTCCGAAATAATCTTCGCGCACGGTGCGGCTGGTGGATAAGACGGGTGTGCCGATCTGATCGGGCCGGTCGGTGCCCTGCGCGCCCACGCCGGTCTGCTGCTCGCCGGAATAGATCGTAAACGGAGAGCCGCTCTGCAAGGTCCCGATATCCAGCACCTGCCAGCCCCCGGTAACGGTTTTGCCCAGCGGCCGCAGGAACGGCACACGGTCGGCGTGCAGATCCTGGAAAAGGCTGAACGCCAGGGCGTGTTTGACATCGAAGTTTGACGGCCCTTTGTCCAGACTTGCATTGAAAGGATCCATGGGCGCGGTTGCGGCGACCGTGCCGGACTGGCCCGCGATGAATCCGCCGACCACCGCACTGGTATCGTCAATCGATTTCGAAAAGGTGTAGCTGGCCTGAAACCCGAGCCCGGAATGGGTGAGGTTTTGCTGGGCCGATATCTGCAGCGCGTGATAGGTGGAATGCGAGCGGTTGGTCATGATGGTCACCGGGCCGTAGCCGCCGGTCACTCGCCCGGCCGAGTCGAACTGCGTGTAAGGCGCGAAGGCGGGAGACGCGCCGGAATAACCGTTGGGAAAATCCATGGCGGGCAGCTTGATTCCCGCAGTGCCCACATATCCGGCGTTCAGGTTCACGCCGCCGATCTTTTGCTCGATGCCCGCGGTCCAGGTAGCGATGTAGCCATTCTGGAAGCTGGGCGAGATGCCCAGCACCTGAATCGGTGTGATCTGATGATCCGGCGAGAGCGCGGCTAGGTCCTGCTCGTAGCGCAGCAGATCCATGGCGGTGTTGCCGGGCACCAGCTCGGAATTCCCCGACGCGAAGACGTTCGCTCCGCTCACCGAATAGACCGTGGGCAGTTGCTGAGGCGTAATGTTCATGCCGAAGCGGATGGGCTGCCCCGGCGCGGCATTGAGGTGCGGATAGACCACAAACGGCGTGCTGCCGGTGAGCGAATTATCCTGCCACAGGTTGATCAGCAGCGTGGTGATGGCTCCGCCCACGTGAACCGTGGTATTGGAGGCCGCATGCCAGTCGAGCCCCAGACGAGGCCCCCAGCCCCGCGGGTCGAGTTTGTAGGCCGGATCGGGGTTGATGAGCAGCTGGGATCCGGGCGCCACGCCGGTATTCAACCCCAGCACTGGCGCCGAGGTGCGCTTGTCTTCCTCGCGGATGCGCGATTCGATCTCGTACCGCAAGCCGTAGTTCAGCATCAGGCGGCCGGAGACTTTCCAACTGTCCTGAAAGTAGAAGTTGTAAGCATCCCGATGAATGGCGGAATCGCCGATGGCGGCGCCCTGCGCGAAATTGGGCGGGGCGACCGACGTGTTATAGCCGAACGCGCTGGCTTCCAGCAAGCCGGTGAGCGCATCCGGCAGGGGGTCGCCCACCGCTATATCGTGCATGCCGCTGGACGAGCGGATGGGGGCGATGGCGTAAGCCGTCCCGCCGCCAAACTGGTACGCGCCATTCGGGCTGATGGCGAACACAGTGGTGTCGCGGTTGCCACGCACTTCGCCGCCGGCTTTGAAGGTGTGCCTGCCGCGCGTCCACTGAAAGTTTTGGCGAACCTGAAACAGGTTGCCGTAGGCGCCCAGGACGGACCCGGCGGCGGCGTTGAAGGCTTCGTAGGAGGCGTCGCCAAACGTCAGGGCGGGGTCGGTGCGATCGAACGTCGGGAACAACGGCGTGGTGCGCGTGAAGCTGATTCCCGATTCCATGGTGAAGCCGGCCGATGGAGTGCGGCTGTAGGTGATGGCGGCGTTGCGCTGGTGGTCGAGGAAGTCCGCCGCGAATTGCTTGTCCAGGGCGGTCTGGCTGGGGTTGGTGGTGGGACCGGTGGTGTCGCAGATCGTAAAGCGGCCGAACAGGCGCGACTTGGCTGAGATCTGGTGATCTATCCGCACGGAGAATTGATCCGCCACCGTGGTGACCTTGGATGAGGTGGCATAGGTGCGCGCCCCATACGGACCCGAAGGATCATTCGGCAGCGGATAGCGGGCAATCAGTTGGGAGATGCGCGGATCCACCGGGACGATCAGGGTGTCGCCCGGATAAGCCGTGGTGTCGAACCCGGCGCGCTCGGCGGCCGTGGGGACCGGGATCACTTGTGTAGTGCCCAATACCTGGCGAAAACCCTGGTACTCCGCGAAGTAGAAGGTCCGGTTGCGCCCGTCGTAGACGTGCGGAATGTAAATAGGGCCGCCGTTGGTGAATCCGAATTCGTTGCGGATGAAAGGGGGGATGCGGCCCGGTTGCGCGAATGACTGGCGGTCGAAGAAGTTGCGCGCGTCCAGCGCGGCGTTGCGCAGAAACTCGAACACCGAACCATGCAGCGCGTTGGTGCCGGAGCGGGTGATGATGTCCGTGTAGCCGGCTGCGCCGCGCCCGATTTCCGCGGGCATCCATCCGGAACTGGAGCGGATCTCTTCCACTGCGTCCACATTGAAGTTGGTGAATGTCGCCCCGCCCATTTCGGGATCGCTCGAATCGGCGCCATCCATGGCAAAGACAGCGGCGGTGCCGCGCTGTCCGTTGACGGCGAATTGCTGGGTGAAGTTGGATGCGCCGTTGGTATCGGTCATGGTGCCGGCTGCCAGCAGCAGCAACTGGCTGAAGTCGCGCTTGTTCAGCGGCAGTTCGGAGACGGCTTTGCCGGAGAGATTCTGGCCGCCGGTGCCTTCGCGGGCGGTCTCGTCGGCAAGGGAGAGCGTGCCTCCGGCGGAGATTT
Organism: Bryobacteraceae bacterium; assembly: GCA_035308525.1. Lineage (GTDB taxonomy): Bacteria > Acidobacteriota > Terriglobia > Bryobacterales > Bryobacteraceae > Bog-159. The sequence goes on along the minus strand of DATGGM010000274.1, from coordinate 16,741 downwards.
CGAGAGATACGGCGGTCTCGCGAGGAAGGTGGATTCGTTGCGGGCGGGCGGCGGTGACGCCTCGGTATTCGACCGTAAGCGAGTATTCGCCCGGCGGCACCGCCGCGAGTGAAAATGTGCCGTCCTTGGCGGTGGTGGCGCTATAGCGCTGGCCGCCGGATTCCAGCCGTACTAGTGCGCCGGCGGCGAGCTCGCGGCGGACGTCGCGGACGATGCCGTTGAACGGCTTACTGGCTGGAGGCTGGCCCAGGGTGGGGGAAACCGCCATGATCGCGATTCCGGCAATCGTGGCGAGGCGCGGGAGTGTCACACAACAGGATAACCCGATACACTCGGGCGGCTGCAGAATCAAATCTTAAAAAATTAGTTGACAGCCTGGCGGGGTTCGCGGTAAAACAGAATTAGAGCAATTCTTAATTCGTTAAGAGAATCGCCCATGGCACGAAGACAGTCAGCAACGCTCACGGAAGCCGAACTGCCGATCATGGAAGTCCTTTGGAATAAAGGCTCGGCGGTGGTGACGGATGTAGTCTCGGCCCTGGACCATACTGGCGTCGCCTACAATACAGTCCTGACCATGCTCCGTATCCTGGAACGAAAGGGATACGTTCGCCATACCAAAGAAGGCCGCGCGTTCGTCTATCATCCTGTGGTGGAACGCGGTGAAGCTAGCCGGAAGGCGGTAAAGAACCTGATGCAGCGGTTTTTCCAGGATTCTCCCGAACTGCTGATTTTGAATGTTTTGGAAGACGAGCAGTTGGATGAGACGGAGTTGCACCGGCTGAAAAAGCTGATCGCGGGCGAAGGAGGGGGTGCCCAGTGATTTGGGTTCGTTTCGTTGATTTGGCGGTGGCGATGGCAGTTTCCATGGGGCTCAACGGCCTCTGGCTGGGATTGCTGCTGGCTGCCCTGGCAGCCGGCCTGTTACGCATTTTGCCGCGCTCGAATGCGACCACCCGTTATGCCGTCTGGTTGGCCGCGCTCCTTTTGATGGTTGCGGCGCCAGCGCTGCTTTGGATACCCAGGCCCGCACCGGTGGCTACCGCTGCAGCCCCCCCGATCGCGGTTCCAGTTGGTTCCCAGTGGCCGGCTTACCTGGTGATGGCGTGGTTCGCGATCGCCGCTATCCTGCTGGCGCGGATCGTATGGAGTTTCGTGCACATCCATGGTCTGCAGCGCCGCGCGATGCCGCTGGGCAGGCGCGACAACATCCGGGTGCTGGCATCCACCGAGGTCCGAGTGCCGATGGCGGCCGGTTTTGTGCGGCGCGCGGTCATCTTTCCGCAATCGCTGATCGGGGAACTCAGCCCCGAAGAGTTCGAGCAGGTGCTGTGTCATGAAATGGCGCACTTGCGGCGTTGGGACGATTGGACGCAACTGATCCAGGCGATCCTTGAAGCTGTGTTCTTCTTCAATCCGGCGGTTTACTGGATCGGGCGGCGCTTGAAAATCGAGCGCGAAATGGCTTGCGACGATTGGGTGGTAGCGGCCACCGGCCAAGTCCGCCCCTATGCCGCCTGCCTGACCCATCTGCACGAACTGACGCGGCGGGCATCCGCGCCGCAACTCGCGCCGGGAGCGACCACGCGCCGGCGCTGGCAGATTAGTGCGCGCATTGAAGCGCTGCTGCGGCCGGACCGGGACGTTATGCCACGCTTCTCGCGCTCCGGTTGGATGGCGGCCTGCGCCCTGGTCAGCGCAGCCCTGATCGTGACCGCCAAGACCACGCCGCTGGTGGGTGTGGAGGATGTTCCGCTGGCCACCATGGCCTTTGTGCATCTGAGCGCGCCCGCGGCTCCGGCCATTTCTCTGGCGCCGCGCGAACCCGGCCGCGCCCGGCCGCGCCTGGCTGTCAATCGCATGGCGAAGGCCGTACAACCGGCGTCTCCGCCCGGCCTGGCGGATGCATCATACATGGTGGTGCGCGCCTGGCAGGTGGAATTTTCTCCCAGTTACTACGTCATCACGGTGGTGTTCTTCGAACCACCTCCGCCGCATGTTTTGAACGGTATCTAAGCACCAAATTCTCTTCACAAAGGACAGGTAATATGAGGCTCAACAAAACCATCGTTACCCTTGCGCTCATGGTCTTTGGCGCGGGGTTATTAACCGCAAACCTGGCGAGTCACGCCGGGATTGCGCACGCTACGCCGGCCGCGCTGGTTGTTCCCAGCCCGGTCCAGCTATCCAACTCATTCACCAAGATCGCCAAGGAAGCCGAGCCTTCCGTGGTGCAGATCGTCAGCACCATTACGGAAAAGCGCGGGCCTGCGCGTGGGTTCTTCAACGGGAACCCATCGGAGAATCCCTTCGGCGAAATGAATCCGTTTGAAGGCACACCGCAGCAACCGCGGCGCGCCATGGGCCTGGGTTCCGGCTTCGTGGTGGACCACAGCGGCTACATCCTGACCAACAATCACGTGGTGGAGAACGCCACGCGCATCCAGGTGAAGCTGCCCAACGACCGTACCGAATACACGGCCAAGCTGATCGGCACCGACCCCGAGCTCGATCTGGCCGTTCTAAAGATCGACGCGGGTAAGCAGCTCACGCCCGTGCGTATCGGCAACTCAGACGCCATGGAGACCGGAGACTGGGCAGTCGCCATCGGTTCCCCGTTCGGGCTCGAGCAGACCGTGACGGCCGGCATCATCAGCGCCAAGGGCCGCAATCTCAACGATCAAGGCCACCAACTGCAGCGATTCCTGCAGACGGACGCGGCGATCAACCGCGGGAATAGCGGCGGACCGCTGCTGAACATCAATGGCGAAGTCATCGGCATCAACACTATGATCGCCAGCGGCAGCGGCAACTTCGAAGGCATCGGCTTTGCACTGCCCAGCAACCTGGCCGTGAACTCGTACAACCAGATTGTGAAGAACGGCAAAGTGTCGCGCGGCGCGATCGGCATTCAATTCGCCGGCGAACAGAACGACGCGCTGCTGAAAGCTTACGGCGCATCGAGCGGCGTATTCGTGCAGCAGGTGACGCCCGGCGGTCCGGCCGCTAAGGCTGGCATGCAGGCTTCCGACGTGATCGTGGGAGTCAACGGCCAGAGCCTGAAAGACGGCGATCAGCTTGTGTCGATAATCTCCGCCGCACAGCCTGGCTCTACAGTGAACTTGAAAGTGCTGCGGGACAGCAAACTGATGGAAGTGTCGGTGAAGATCGGCGACCGCGCCGCGATCGTGGCCGACAACGATCCGGGCAACGCTGCGCCCGAAGGTGAAGGAGGCGAAGCCACCCACGCGCGGCTGGGCGTGTCGGTGCAGAACCTGAGTTCATCCGATCGCCAGCAGATGGGTCTCGCGACCGGCGGCGTAGTAATCGCCAACGTGGCCCCCGGTTCGTTCGCTGAAGACATCGGGCTGCAGCGGGGCGATGTGATCGTAGCCATCAACCGCCATCCGGTGAACTCGGCGACCGATGTACGCAGCATCATGGAGCAGGTGAAGCCGGGCGAAGCCGTGGCTTTCAAGCTGATGCGGAACGGCAACGGGAATTGGAACTCGTTATTCGCTGCCGGGACTGCGCCGGCTAAGTAGTGCGTTCGTGAAGGACGGGGCTCGCCGTGACTATCGCGGCGGGCCCCCTTTTTTTGTTTGGATCGTGAAATCCGGCTTGACAGTTCGATTGCAAGTTACGGACAATAGCCACAGCGTGCGACAGGGCACCACCGGCCCGCGGCAAGGGAACAATCCCACCTGCTTCGATTCACACGGCGTGCTTGGCACCTTCTTTCAGCCTGTATCAGCGGGTCACAGGCGCTCTTGAAAGGAGGCCGTAATGACCACATCGAAACTTCCGGCTCTTCCTTCGCCGGAATCGCTGCGCAAACAGGCCAAGAAACTGGCCCGTGGCATCGCTGCCGGCGATCCAGGCGCCATCGACCGGGCACGAGCCCATCTGCCTAAAGCCAAATTGCCGTTGTCGCAACGCGATGCCCAGATGGTACTGGCGCGCGAATATGGGTTTCCAGGTTGGCAGGACCTGATTAAAGAAGTAAGGCATCGCCTCGGCAGGGGACTCGAGTGGGCCGTATCCCAAGCCCGCCGCTCGATCCATGACAATGACATCGAAGGCCTACGGCGGCTTCTGGCTGAATACCCGGCGTTATTGTCGTGGAGGGCGGATGAAAACGACGGTGGACTGCTCGGGACGGCTACCGGATCCTACGGCGACAGCTTCGACCCATCCCGAGAGCAGCAGTACACGCGCGCGGCATGTGCCGAACTCCTGATTGATGCCGGCGCAGTCGTGGCACCCCCGGTATGCGGCAACCTGATCCGAGACCGGGCAAGGGGGTTGCTCGATCTCTTCCACCGGAGAGGCCTTCTCCCCCCGTCGCTCAAGTTCTTTGCCGCGCGCGGCGACGTCAATGGCGTTCGCGCGTGCCTCGAGACGAACAGCTTTGATATTCCAGAGGTGAACGAAGCATTCATTTGTGCCTGCCGGTTCCAGCATGAAACCGCAGCGGCGCTGCTGCTGGATCGGGCCATCACGCTCGACGCTGGGCTGGGAAGTCAGATCGATGGCGGGCCGGGACGTACCGCCTTGGTCCGATACATCATCGCGGACTCCGAGATCACAGCGTTTACCAACGCCGACCCGGCCGGGCCCTGGCAAGCATTTGTCATGCGACAGGTCGTGCGCGCGGTGAACGACGGCGATCTGACATCCTTTGTCGGCGGATTGCGGCGCGAAGCATGGATGTTGGGAGAGGCATGCGTGAAATTTCAGGTCGGATTGATCGAACGGGCAGTGCTGCGCGATCGCGCCGCTTTCATTACCGCGCTTCTCGATCTCGATCCCGCTCTGCTGCGCAGTCCTGTGCCGCCGCCATCGCAGGCCATTGAATTCGCGTTCGTATATGCGAAGCCCGATCTGCTTCCGATGCTGCTGCGCATCTGGCGGCTCCCCGACGATCTGCCACATGCAGCCGGGATCGGGGACCTCGCACGCGTGGAACGCTGGTTCGACGCGGCGGGCAAGCCCGCCCTGGGCGACCCCGCGAATCACTTCTCCGCCAACAGTGAATTCGCCCGGAGGGATCTGCAATGGGGCGAGCCCACTGTGCAACAGGTTCTCGACACCGCGCTCGCCTGGGCAGTCATCAACAGCCACTTCGAGATCGCCGACTTTCTTCTCGGTCACGGGGCTGATATCAACACGAACTGGGGCTCCCATGAACCTGCCGGCATCCTGCATGAGCTGGTGCATTTTAAAAACTACGCAGCCATGCAATTCCTCATCGACCGCGGCATCGACATGACGATCCGCGATTATCGCTGGCGCGCTACCGCCCAAGGCTGGGCTTATCACGCCGCGAAGGACGAGAAGATGGCGCAGTGGCTGGGCGAGGCGCAACAACGGCGGGACGCTAACGCCGCACAGGCCGGCCGGGCGCGACGCCATCCACCAGCTCACCGTGCTTGACCACTAAGGCTCCATGCACCAGCACGTCGGTGATGCCTTCCGAGTACTGCGCGGGATTCTCAAACGTAGCCCGGTCGGTCACGCGGGCCGGATCGAAGATGGTGATATCGGCGTCCGCGCCCGGCGCGAGGCGGCCTTTGGTCCGGATGCCCAACCGGTCGGCAGGCATGACGGTCATCTTGCGCAAGGCATCCATCAGGGTCAGGGCGTGCTGCTCGCGTACGTAGCGGCCCAGCACGCGCGCGTAGGCGCCGGCCGCGCGCGGATGGCCCTTCCCGTTATCCAGAATGCCATCGCTGGCGATCATCACCATGGGATCGGCAACCGCCAGCCGGACGATCTCCTCGGGGATGGAGTGGATGGCCACCATGCCGCCCTGCTTCCGGTAGCGCGCGAACGATTCGGCGGTGAGGCGTTCACCGGTCAACGCCCACTGCAAGTCGCCGAACGAAATCCCGCCCTGCTTTGCCTGCCAGCCCTCATCGAAGACCGCCGAGCTGAGATCGGTCATGCCGGCGGTGTAGGGATACATCTCGGTAGTCACATCCAGGCCGCGGCGCCGGGCGCCCGCGATCATATCCAGACATAGCCCCGTTTCGCGCAAGCCCATGCTGGTGATGTGGACCACGTGGAGCGAAGCGCCGGTGGCCGCGGCGTCCGCAATGACCTCCTGCAGCGCGTCAATGACGCCGGGCTCCACCGGGCCGCCATTGCGGATGTGGACGTACACAGCTGTATGGCGCTCGGCGGCCAGGCCGAACAGTTTCAGAATCTCGGCGCGAGTGGCCATGGGGACGTAGGCGATTCCCATGCCGATACCCAGCCCGCCGTCGTCCAAGCCGCGGCGCACCAAATCGTAGACCTGCTGTTGCTCGCCTGGATTTGCGGGCCCTTTGGCGGAATCGCGCGGCAGCAGTTTGCCGGTATCGTGCATGACGGCCATGCGCGCGGGGATGTGGCCGGAGGTAGCGCCGAAGTTGATCAAGGCGCGGCCTTCGCGCGCGCGGTACCATTCCGGCACGGGAGAGATGCCCACTTCCATTTCAAGCGCGGTGGTCACGCCATCGCGGGCTTTGAAGCGGTAGTTTTCCGGCGTTTGTCCATGCGAGTGCAGGTCGATGAAGCCCGGTGCCACGACCAGTCCGGAGACGTCCAGGACGTTGCTCCCCTGCAATGGCGTTTCGGAGATCGCCGCGATTTTTCCGGCTTGAATTCCGACGTAGCGCACGGCATCCAAATTGGAAGCCGGATCCATCACACGGCCGCGGGCCAGCACCAGGTCATATTGCCGGGCCTGGGCGGCAACGCTTAGCAAGATGGAAAATACGACCGGGATGACGAAGCGCATCAGCGGGGCCATGCTATTGAATCGTGCTGGCGCCCTGCACGCCCAGATCGGTGGCCAGCACATTCTTGTTGATGTGGTTATCCAGGTTGATGGTATAAGTTTCCGGAGCTTCGATCAGCACGGGCGAATGCGTGGCGCAAATCACGCGAAATTTCTTGCGGTCCACCAATTCCAAAAGCATCTTCAGAATGCGGCGCTGGTTGGAAACGGAAAGCGCCATTTCCGGCTCATCGAGCAGCAGGACGGTGCCGTCCGGCAGGCTGGGGAAATTCTCGCGGAACATGCTGAGCATCACCTGGCCGTGACTGGCCATGCTGACAAATTCCTGCAGCCGTGGGTCGTCCTTGAAGAATTCCGGATGCGTGCGCGGATTGTGCGCCTCGGCATCGAACAGGTAGATTTCGTCGAGCTTCACGTCGCCGGAATCCAGCCGGTACACGTAACCATCCACCTGCTGGCCTTTCAGAGCGTAGTAAATGGAGTGCAGCAGGGTGGATTTTCCGGAACCGTTTTCGCCTTGCAGGATGACCAGCGGATGCGAGAGATCCACGATCATGGGCATGTGGAAGTTCAGGTTGACGAAAACGGGGTGCGCCAGGATTTTCAGGTACATCGACTTCCCAGCATATCAGGACACTATAGTAAGATGGGCGCGAAAGCGAGTTCTCAAACCATGAAATGCGCGATGTTCCTGGCCGCGGCCGGGCTGGCGGCGGCTTGTTCGATGGCTGCCGATGATAACGGCGGGTGGATCAGCATGTTCGACGGCAAGACGCTGGAGGGCTGGAAAGCCGCCGACAACGCCGCGAGCTGGTCCGTCAGAGACGGCAAGATCACAGGCGATGGCGAGCGCAGCCACCTGTTCTACATGTTGCACGAGTGCGCGAACTGCGAGTTCCAGGCGGAGGTGAAGATCAACCACGGCGGAAATTCCGGGATGTACTTCCGCGCGAAGTTCGGGCCGGAGTGGCCGGCGGGATACGAAGCACAGGTCAACAACACGCATTCGGACTGGCGCCGCACGGGCAGCCTCTACGGATTCGCCGACATCAAAGAGCAACTGATCCGCGACGACACCTGGTGGACGCAGGATGTGATTGCCAATGGGAATCACATCATCATCAAGGTGAACGATAAAGTGGTGGTCGATTACGTGGATGGAAAGAATACCCACCAAAAAGGTTTGCTCGCGCTGCAACAGCATAACAAGGGCAGCGTGGTGGAGTTCCGGAACCTGCGGATGCGAATGCTGCAACCTTAATTGGCCGCAGATTAACGCAGATGAACGCGGATAAAACTAGCCGCTATAATAATGCGAGATGCCACGTCTGGTCCGCTGTTCTCTCATTCAGGCGCACGCGGATGTCCCGCCGGATCTGCCTCTCGCGGAGATCAAGCGCGCCGCTGTCGAGAAGCACCTGGGTTACATCCGACAAGCCGCCGATGCTGGAGCCCGGATAGTTTGCCTGCAGGAGTTGTTCAACGGTCCGTATTTCTGCGCGGAGCAGCAGGTGCGCTGGTACGATTTCACAGAACCGGTGCCGGAGGGCGCGACCGTGCGGCTGATGCAAGATGTCGCGCGCCGGCACCACGTGGCGCTGATTGTTCCGGTATACGAAGTGGAGCAGGAGGGCATCTACTACAATACGGCGGCGGTCATTTCGGCGGCGGGCGAGTATCTGGGCAAATATCGTAAGACGCATATCCCGCACGTGGCGCCCGGTTTTTGGGAGAAGTTCTATTTCCGGCCGGGGAATTTGGGCTATCCGGTGTTCGACCTGGGCGTGGCGCGGGTGGGCGTTTATATCTGCTACGACCGGCACTTTCCGGAAGGCGCGCGGGCGCTGGGGCTCAACGGCGCGGAGATCGTGTTCAACCCTTCGGCGACGGTGGCTGGACTGAGCGAACATTTGTGGAAGCTGGAGCAGCCCGCGCACGCGGTGGCTAACGGCTATTACATCGGCGCCATCAACCGGGTGGGCGTGGAGGCTCCCTGGAACATCGGCGAGTTTTACGGATCGAGCTACTTCTGCAATCCGCGCGGCCAGATCGTGGCGCAGGCATCCCGCGACCGCGACGAAGTGCTGACCGCCGATCTGGATCTGGACCTGATAGCGGAAGTGCGCAAGACCTGGCAATTCTTCCGCGACCGGCGTCCGGACATGTACGGCGCTCTGACCACCGCGTGAACCCATGAACGAGCGCGAATTCGATGTCCAGTTCGCCGAGATTCATCCACCGCTGGGGCGCCGCGAGGCGCTGGCCGAGGCCAACCGCTGCCTCTACTGCTACGACGCGCCCTGCGCCAACGCCTGCCCGACCCACATAGACGTTCCGGCTTTCATCAAGAAGATCGCCAGCGGGAACCTGGGCGGCTCGGCGATGACGATCCTGAACGCAAACATTTTGGGACTGAGCTGCGCGCGGGTGTGTCCGGTAGACGTGCTGTGCGAGGGTGCGTGCGTGATGCATCGATACAATCAGCACCCCATCGAGATCGGCCGGCTGCAGCGGCACGCCATGGATCACTTTTATAGCAGCGGCCGGCGGTTGTCAGCGGCGGCGGAAACGCGCCGGGGACGGGTGGCCTGCATCGGGGCGGGTCCGGCATCCCTGGCGTGCGCCGCCACCCTGCGGCAGTTGGGCTGGGCGGTGACCATCTTCGACAGCCGGCCGCTGGCGGGCGGATTGAATACTTATGGCGTGGCCGAATACAAGCTGCGCCCATCCGACAGCCAGCAGGAAGTGGAGCTGATACGCTCGCTGGGCGTTGAGTTCCGGTTGAGCGTGGAGATCGGCGGCGAGCTGCGCGTGAAGCAACTGGAAGAGCAATTCGACGTCATCTTCCTGGGCGTGGGCCTGGGACGCACGCAGCCGCTGGATATACCCGGAGAGGGGCTGCCCGGGGTGATCGACGCTCTGCGATTTATCGCGGACTACAAGACGCGGCGAGGCGCGCGCGTGGGGCGGCGCGTGGTGGTGGTGGGAGGCGGCAATACGGCCATCGATTCGGCCACAGCGGCACTGCGGCTAGGGGCGCAGGAAGTGCACGTGCTGTACAGACGCAGCGAGGCGGAGATGCCCGCCTTCGAGTTCGAGTTCGACCTGGCCAAGCGGGAAGGCGTCCGCTTTCACTGGCTGACACAGCCGGTGGCGATTCACGGACGCGCTGCTGTGGAATCGGTGGAATGCGTGCGCATGGAACTGGGGCCGCCGGACCGCAGAGGCCGGCGCCAGCCGCTGCCCGTGGCCGGCTCCAATTTCGGGTTGGCGTGCGACATGCTGATTCCTTCGATCGGGCAATCCCGCCTGCTCGATTTTCTATCCCAGTTCCGGGATGTCAGCCTGGAAGGCGGCTCGGTGGCTGTGGACCGCGCCACGTGCCAGACCAAGAACCCGCGCTACTTTGCCGGGGGCGACTGCGTGAACGGCGGGCGCGAAGTGGTGGACGCGGTGGCGGACGGCAAGCGCGCGGCGGCCGGGATCGCGCGGTACCTGGAGACGCTCCATGGCTGATCTGACCACGCGGTTTGCAGGCATCCAATCGCCCAATCCTTTCTGGCTGGCGTCGGGACCTCCGAGCAATTGCGGCGATCAGGTGAAGCGCGCCTTCGACGCGGGCTGGGGCGGCGCGGTCTGGAAGACGATCGGCGAACCCATCGTCAACGTATCCTCGCGGTACTCTTCGGTGGATTGGAACGGCGCGCGCATGATGGGCCTGAATAACATCGAGCTGATCACCGACCGGCCCATCGAGACCAATCTGCGCGAAATCGCGGAGGTGAAGAAACAGTATCCCAGGCACGCCGTGATCGCTTCCCTGATGGTGGAATCGCGGCGGGAGGCGTGGCACGAAATCGTGCGGCGGACGGAAGACGCCGGCGCGGACGGCCTGGAGCTGAACTTCGGCTGCCCGCACGGGATGAGCGAGCGCGGGATGGGCAGCGCCGTGGGGCAGGTACCGGAATACGCCAAGCTGATCACAGGGTGGGTTAAGGAAGTCGCGCGGACGCCGGTGCTGGTGAAGCTGACACCCAACGTGGGCGACATTCGCGCCATCGGGCGGGCGGCCAAACAGGGCGGGGCGGACGGCCTTTCGGCGATCAACACGCTGAACTCCATTACGGGCGTGGACCTGGATAGCTTCACGCCGCGGCCGGATGTGGGCGGGCGATCGAGCCACGGCGGCTACTGTGGCCCGGCGGTGAAACCCATTGCACTGCACATGGTGCAGCAGCTTGCGGGAGATCCGGAGTGCGGCGTGCCGGTCTCCGGGATCGGCGGAATTTCAGGCTGGCGGGAGGCGGCTGAATTCCTGCTGCTGGGCTGCACGAGCCTGCAGGTCTGCACGGCGGTGATGCATTACGGCTACCGGATGGTCGAAGACATGATCGACGGCTTGAGCAACTGGATGGACGAGAAAGGCTTCCGCAGCCTGGGGGATTTCCGCGGGCTGAGCCTGCCGCGCGTCACCGAGTGGAAGCACCTGGATCTGAATTTCAAGATCGTGGCGCGCATTCACCCGGAGTTATGCATTGGCTGCGATCTGTGTTACATCGCGTGCTGGGATGGCGCGCACCAGTGCATCCATATTGACGGGGTGAGTACGCCGGAACAGCTTATGGCGCAGAGCCGGGCGCGGCCGGCGCAGACGCCCGCGGTGGTGGCGGTGGATACGTCGCACACGCCCGCCGTGCGCATTCCTAAGGTGGACGAGCAGGAGTGCGTGGGATGCAACCTGTGCTGGCTGGTCTGCCCGGTGGAGGGGTGCATCACAATGGACCGGGTGGATACGGGGATGGGGCCGCAGAGCTGGGAGCAGCGGTGCGCGGCGGGGAATCCGCGATAAAAGTGAGTCGCTCCACAAGCTACAATCGGATTGATCCCCGCCATGTCCACCGAGGTCAAAGCCGCGGCCAGCGTGCACCAGTTCTTTTCGCGGCACGGCACGCTTTCCAAGTGGCATCCGAATTACGAATATCGTCCCGGCCAGCTGGCCATGGCGGAAGCCGTGGAATCGGCGCTGGCGGACCGTAAGCACCTGATCGTGGAAGCCGGCACGGGCACCGGCAAAACGCTGGCCTACCTGGTGCCGGCGATTCTCTCCGGCAAACGCATCGTAGTGTCCACGGGCACCAAGAACCTGCAGGAGCAGCTCTTCTTCAAGGACGTTCCGTTCCTGCAGCAGCATTTCCCACGTCCGCTGCGGGTTTGCTACATGAAGGGCCGCAACAATTACGCCTGCCGCCAGAAGATCTACGACGCGGAGCGCGAGGCGGTGCTCGACGGCCTGGAGGAAGTGGCCGATTTTCAGGTGATCGAGGCGTGGGAGAAGACCACCGAGATCGGCGACCGCGCGGAAATCAAGACCCTGCCGGAGCGATCCACGGCCTGGGGCAAAGTGGACGCTCGCAGCGATCTTTGCACGGGCCAGAAGTGCAAGCAGTTCAGCCGCTGCTTCCTCACCCTGATGCACGAGCGCGCGCAGCAAAGCGACATCGTGATCGTCAACCATCACCTGTTCTTCGCGGACCTGGCGTTGAAGCAGATTCTGGCGGAGGGCGATGCGGAAGGCGGCATCCTGCCGGAATATCACGCGGTGGTGTTCGACGAAGCGCACGAGATCGAGGACGTGGCCGGACAGTATTTCGGAGTTTCCATCAGCAATTTCCGCTTTCAGGAATTGCGCCGCGATGTTTCGGCGGTGGCGCGGGCCAAGCAGTTCGGCTCCGCGGAGCTGGATCGCATACTGGACCGCTTTGAAGAGATTGCCGGCCACTTCTTTACCATGCTGCCGGCGCCGGAGGGCCGCGCGGCGTTCACCGGCCGCGCGGGATTCCTGGAACTGCACGAGCAGACTTACCGCGACCTGCACACGTCGCTCGAACTGATCGGCTCGCACCTGAAGCTGCTGAAGAATCCGCCGGAAGAAGTCAACCCGCTGTACCGCCGCACCGTAGAGTTGGGCCAGGCGCTGCGATTCGTGCTGGAGAACGACGACACCGGTTATGTCTACTGGGTGGAGCGCCGCGGACGCGGCATGTTCCTGCAGGCTACCCCCATCGACGTGGCGCCGCTGCTCACCGAGCGGTTGTTCGACGCGGTGGATACGGCGGTGCTGACGTCGGCTACGCTGGCGGTATCGGGCGGATTCGAGTACGTCAGGAAGCGGCTGGGGATCGCGCAGACACGCACGTTGCTGGTGCCCGGCCACTTCCATTACCAGAAGCAGGCGCTGCTCTATGTGCCGCAGCACTTGCCCGATCCGCGCAATCCGGCGTTCACGAAAGAAGCTTCCACCGAGGTCACGCAGGTGCTGAATCTCAGCCGCGGGCGGGCGTTCGTGCTGTTCACCAGCTACCAGCAAATGCGCCTGATGTACGACCGCATCTCGCTGGAGATCGATTACCCGACGCTGATGCAGGGCACCGGTCCACGCAGCGCGTTGCTGGAAGAATTCCGGGCGACGCCCAATTGCGTGTTGTTCGCCACATCGTCGTTCTGGCAGGGGGTGGACGTGCCGGGCGACCAGTTGAGTTGCGTGATCATCGACCGGCTGCCCTTCGCCGTGCCGAGTGACCCGATTGTGGATGCGCGGGTGCAAAAACTGCGCCAGGACGGCGGCAATCCGTTTTACGATTACCAGGTGCCGCAGGCTGCCATCTCGCTGAAGCAGGGCTTCGGGCGGCTGATCCGCAGCCGCGCGGACCGCGGCGTCCTGGTGCTGCTGGACAACCGGGTGACCAAGCAGCGCTACGGGCAGGTGTTTTTCGACAGCCTGCCGGATTACGGGTTCACGACCAGCATCACAGACGTGGAGAGGTTTTTCAATGTTTGAAGTTTCCGTGGAAGAGACTTTCGCGGCGGGACACGCGCTGCGGAATTATCGCGGCAAATGCGAGAACGTGCACGGCCACAATTACCGCGTGCAGGTGACGTTTAGCGGTCCGGAGCTGGATGCGACCGGACTGCTGGTGGATTTCGTGGTGGTGAAGAAATTGATGCAGGCGGTGGTGGACCGGCTGGATCACCAGTTCCTGAACGATCTGGCGCCGTTTGATTCGTTGAATCCCTCGGCGGAGAACATCGCCAAGTACTTCTATGACGAGATCCGCGGCGGGCTGGAGAGGGGCGCGTCAGTGCAGCTGGGACACGTGCGGATCTGGGAGACGGATACCAGCAGCGCGACCTATCGCCCGTAGTACGCGGCGTTCTTGGCGGTGAAGTCCGACCACTTCTCCGGCAGGTCGTCGAGCGCGAAGATTGCCGAGACAGGGCAAACCGGCACGCAGGCGCCGCAGTCGATGCATTCGACCGGGTCGATATACAGCAGCTCGGCCTCGGCGTGGTTCGGCTCATCCTTTTTAGGATGAATGCAGTCCACGGGACAGGCGTCCACACAGGCGGTGTCTTTGGTTCCGATGCAAGGTTCTGCGATTACGTAGGCCATGAGAATTTACCAGTAAGAGACCGACAATACCATAGGGATTGGGGTAAACACAAGGCGGGTGGGGCCGTGGGACAATCCGTAAATGCGGCTGGCGATTTTGAGGATCGGATTGATGCTCGCGCGATTCCGCGAAGCGCTCAAGCCGGACGGGATACTGGTCATCTTCGACCCGCTGGCGCACAAGACGGCATCGCGGCCGGGCGAGGTCCAGATGAAGAACCATGTGCTGCGGCTGGACGTGGCCGAAAACGATCTACGCGAGGCCGGCTTCGAGGTGCTACAACAGCGACGAGCACTTCGTGGACGATCCGGACTCGGAGGCGGCGTTCTGGCTGATTGCGGCGCGGCCTCAGGCGCCTAAATAGTGCGTTTCGGACATGGCGCGCAGGCGGGCGGCGGCGCTCTCGGCGGTGATGTCGCGCTGCGGCATGCATAGCATTTCGAATCCCACCATGAATTTGCGAATAGTCGCGGAGCGCAGCAGCGGCGGATAGAAGTGCGCGTGGAAGTGCCACTCGGGATGCGCCGCGCCGTCCGTGGGCCGCTGGTGAAAGCCCATAGTGTAGGGAAAAGGCGCTTCAAAAACGTTGTCGTAGCGGGTGGTGACGCGCTTCAGGATGTCGGCCAGGCGGGTGCGTCCGGCGGCGTCCAGCTCGTCCAGGGCGGTCAGGTGGCGCCGGGCGATCACCATGATCTCGAACGGCCACACTGCCCAGAACGGCACCAGCGCGGCGAACGATTCGTTTTCGCAGACCAGCCGCTCGCCGGATTCGCGTTCCAGAGCCAGATAATCGCATAGCAAGCACGATCGGCGGCCGGTGCGCCAGGCGGCCTGCTCGCGCTGTTCGGCGGCGACCTCCGGGGGAATGCTGCCGGTGGCCCAGATCTGGCAGTGCGGATGGGGATTGCTGGCGCCCATCATCTCGCCGCGGTTCTCGAAGATCTGCACGTGTTGGATTTGTGCGAGGCTGCCCAGTTCGGCGTACTGCGCGGCCCAGAGATCCACCACCCGGGTGAGATCGGGCACGGTCATGCGCGCGACGGTGAGATCGTGGCGGGGAGAAAAGCAGGCTACCCGGCAGACACCCGGCTCGCCGGCAGCCACCAGCAGGCCGCGGTGGTCCCAGGGTTCCGCGGGCGTGGCGGGGTGCAGCGCGGCAAAATCGTTATCGAACACAAACGTGCTGGTGTACGGCGGATTTCGCACGCCGCCCGCGCGCGAATTGCCAGGGCAAAGATAGCAGGTGGGATCGTAATGCGGCTGCGCGGCCTGGACGGCCTTCTCGATCTGTCCCTGCCAGGGCCTTTGCGTACGATGCGGCGATACCAGGACCCAGGATCCGTTGAGCGGGTTGAAGCGGCGGTGCGGGTGCCGCGTGAGATCGAGCATGGTAAGCAGCATAGCGCGGACGGCGGGTGAGGGGGAGCCCACATGTTACGATAGTGAATTGTCAGGTCTCGGGCTCCGTGCGACAGGCGGCCGCGAACCCCGCCAGGTCCGGAAGGAAGCAACGGTAGTGGTTTAACCTGTGTGCCGCGGATCACCCGGGGCCTGGCATCGGCCCACCCATGTACCAAGTCATCGCCCGGAAATACCGGCCCCAATCGTTTGCGGATGTGGTTAACCAGGAGCACGTCAAGACTACGCTCGAAAACGCTATCGCGCAGAACCGCATCGCGCACGGATACATCTTTTCGGGGCAGCGGGGAACCGGCAAAACCACCGTGGCGCGCATTCTGGCGCGCTGCCTGAACTGCGTGAACGGTCCCACCAGCAAGCCGTGCGGGGTGTGCGCGAGCTGCCGGGAAATCGCGGCCGGCGGATCGGTGGATGTGATCGAAATCGATGCGGCGTCCAACCGCGGCATCAACGAAATGCGCGAGCTGCGCGAGAACGTGCGCTACCAGCCGGCGCGCGACCGCTACAAGGTTTTCATCATCGACGAAGCGCACCAGATCACCAACGAGGCCTTCAACGCCCTGCTGAAGACTATTGAAGAACCGCCGGCGTGGGCGGTTTTCATGCTGTGCACCACCGAAGCGCACAAGATCCCAGCCACCATCGCTTCGCGCTGCCAGCAATTCAGTTTTCGGGCGGTGGATTTCGACGAGCTGGTGGCGCGCATCGCGTGGATCTGCGGGCAGGAAGGCATCCAGGCGGACGCGGAAGCGCTGGCGGTGCTGGCGCAGGCCGGCGAGGGCAGCGTGCGCGATTCGCTCTCGGCTCTGGACCAGGCGATCGCCTGCTGCGGCGACACCCTGCAGGCCGCGGAAGTGCGCGCGCTTCTGGGCGCCTTTTCGCTGGATGCGCTGGGACACGTGAGCCAGGCGCTGCTGGACGGCGCGGCGGCCCGCATGCTCGAGGTGGTGAACGAACTGGAGCGCAACGGCCAGAACCTGCAGCACTTCAGCCGCGAGTTGGCGCGCTATTTTCGCAACCTGGTGGTGGCCAGGATCGCGGGGGGCGAAACCCGGCTAATCGCGGCTTCGGCGGCGGAACGGGGGCG
>DATGGM010000273.1:0-3593 GCA_035308525.1 Bryobacteraceae bacterium | reverse complement strand
AGCGCCACGATTGCGGGGAACATCGCTTTCGGCGTGGAGAGCGCCACGGTGGAAGAAATCCGGCGAGCGGCGGAACTGGCTGGACTGGCGGCTGATATCGAGACGTTTCCAAAAGGCTACGAAACGCTGGTGGGCGAACGCGGCATCACGCTCTCGGGCGGGCAGAAGCAGCGCACGGCCATCGCGCGCGCGATTCTGCGCAACCCGCGCATCCTGATTCTGGACGATGCGCTGGCGAGCGTGGACACGCTAACCGAGGAGCGCATTCTGGAGGGTCTGGCGGGAGTGATGCGCGGGCGCACGGTGATCCTCATCTCGCACCGCGTATCGACTGTGCGGCACGCCGATCGCATCGTGGTGCTGGAGCGCGGCCGCATCGTGGAACAGGGCACGCACGATCATCTAGCCGGCGCGGGCGGCTATTACGCCGATCTGTGGCAGAAGCAGATGCTGCAGGAAGAGTTGGAAGCGATTTAGAGAGTAGAATTGAAGTTATGCGTTGGCTGCCGGCCGCCGTAGCAATTCTTCTCCTGCAAGGCGCCTGGCGCCTGGCGACGGCGCAGTCCACGCGCCCGGAAGATCTGGGAGCGGGGAAGCTGTTGGTGGCCAGCCGGGATCTGCCCGATCCGAATTTCGCCAAGACGGTCGTTTTGCTGGTTCAATACGATGTTGACGGCGTGGTGGGGCTGATTGTGAATCGCCGGTCGAAGGTGCCGGTGTCGCGCGTGCTGGAAGGCGTTGCGGGAGCCAAAGACCGGGCGGATCTGGTGTACGCGGGCGGCCCGGTGGGCAGGACGGAAGTGGTAGCGCTGGTACGCTCGCGCCGCGCGCCCGAGGACGCCACCCGCGTGCTGGGGGACGTCTTTCTGGTTTCGGCCAAGGAAGCCCTGGAGCAAGTATTCGGATCGGCCATGGATGCCGACAAGGTGCGCGTGTACCTGGGCTACGCTGGTTGGACGGCCCCCCAACTGGAGAATGAACTGGATTTAGGCGCCTGGTACATTTTCCCCGGGAGCGTCGATGTGATTTACGATGCGGACCCGGATTCACTGTGGCCGCGGATGATTCGCCGCACGGAACTGCGGATTGCCAGTATCCGCTAAGCGCGGCGCACGGCGCGGTTCGCGCCCTTGTCTTCCCGCATTTGGAATTGACGCGGCTGCAGGGCCGTTTCCGCGTAAACCACCGTGGAGAACAGTTCAGTTTGCATGAACTGATAAATGCGCTGGAGACTCTCGCACTTCGGGCAATTCGCGGCGGAGCTGCACTGGTGGTCCAGCAAAGTCTCCAGGTAATAGCGAAGCTCGTCCATGTCCGTGAACTTATGTTATGCCGCGCGCGGGAAGCGATCAATTACATCTAAAGATAGTAATGCCTGGGTAAACAGGGAGGCGCGTCACACGCCTCCCTGGAATGGCGGGACTACTGGTGGTCCTTCTCCGTCTCCTTTTTGGGCTTGGCCGGCGGCTTGGCAGCGGGCTTTTCCTGCGGAGGCGGCTGTGTAGCTCTGGGCGCGGGAGGCGGAGGCTGTACGGGCCGCGGCGGAGGCTGCACCTGGCTAGGCTGCGGGGGTCGAGCCGGGGGAGGTTCTACCGTGCGCGGATTATTCTCGGGCGGACGAGGATTGGCCGGCTGCTGCGGCGGAGCTTGTGGCGGCCGGTACGTCTCGTTGGGACGAGGATTATTCTGCGGCGCGGGTTGAGCAGGTGTCGGGGGCCGATTTGCAGGCGTGGCTGGCGGAGGCGGTGTGCGGGCCGGCGGCGCGGCTTGCACCGGCCTTACCTGCGGCACCACCTGACGCGCAGGGGGCGCCACCCTGACGACGGGCGCGGCTACCGGTACGGCGCGCGGCGCTATAGTCTGGCGAATAGCCGGGATGTTCACCGGCCGGCCCACATTCTGCTGCAGCGCGGCCTGCTTGGCGGCGAACGGTACGGGCGGGGGAGGCGGCGCCACCTTGGCGACGACCGGCATGCTGATGGCGCGCGCGGGAGGCCGCATCACGGGGCGGCTGACCACTCCGGGCGCGAGCGACTGCTTGACGGGTGCCACGGAAGGCGCAATGGTCATCGAAGCGGCTTGCGCCTGCGCGACCTGATTCCGTGGAACGGTTACGCCGACCTGTTTTACGGGCCGTCCGCTGGCGAAGGCATTCTGCGGCATGGCAGTGACCGCGTTGGGCGCGGTCATGTTCGCGAACCGCTGATTCACGGTGACGTTGGTGACATTCTTATTCACGTATACGTTGTTATACACGTTGGTGATGTTCACCGTGTTGACCACCGTGGTGTTGGAGACATTCACAGTGCGGAAGTAATTCTGGCTGACCTGGTAGGCGGGAGTATAGACCTCGCCAGGCCCCAGCGGCACCCAACCGACCGCGGGTCCACCGATGGAGAGCGAAGCGCCCCAACCACCGCCGCCGATGAAAGCCACCAGCGCCGGCGCGTAAACGGCGCGCATTGCGGGACCGCCGCCAGCGACGACCATGGGACCGGGAATCCAACCCCAACCGCCGCCGACGTAGGCCCACCGGCCATAGTGCGAGGGCGCGAAGCCCCAAGGGGAATTGTCGACCCAGGTCCATCCCCACGGCTCGATCCAGGACCAATACCCATCGCGGTAGGGCGCCCAGTTGGCGTCCACGGAGGGGTACCACACCGCGCCATAGCCCGGCGTTTCGCGCCACACGCCGTTATTATCCAACTCCTCGTAGCCGATCACATCGGGCGGCAGATAGCGGGCCGATGGCGAGCGGTCGTAACGGGAATCCTGGTCTTCGGACCAGGCTTCGAACCCGTCCGGATCTGGCGCGTACTGCACGTCGTAAGCGAGCTGATCGGTGCCGGATAGCTGTGCGCTGTTGCCGGCGCGCAGCGAGAACGCCTGGCCGCCGCCGGTGACTTCGGCTTCGCCGTGCCGGACCACCACCCAGGTGGTGGCCGAATCGGGATCCGCGTTGAAGCGGTACTCGCCTTCGCGCAGGATGGTGACGGCGGCGTTGGGAGTATCCACCTCGAAGCTCTCGTCTTCGCGTATACGGCGCACGCGCAGGATCATCTCGCCTTGCGCGAAGCGCAGCTGCGCCAGGCTGTCGTCGAGGTTCAGAAACCCGAGGCTGGATTGCGGGCCTAGGCGGATCACGGCGTTATTCAGATGCAATTCGGCGCGCGAGTCATTGTCGGCCCACAGGTAATCACCGGTGGTGAGCGGCCGGTTCATGACGGCGGGCGACCAATCGTCGGCGCCGGCCGGCTGCAGCGAAACGTTTCCGGTGACGTAATTCAAATCGGCGACGCGCGACGGCGGATCCTGCGCGTTCGCTGCCAGCACGCAAAGGCTGGCATAAGTCGTGGTCAGTAGAAAATGTCTTAAGAACTTCAACCCGTTACAGGTAGCCATGGTGGTGGCCTCCAACGTCCACTGACGTGAGCATAACAGATGCAGTTGCCTGGATAAAGCAACTTTAATTAGCAGGCGGGGTCCGGCATTCGAAGCTCGCGGAATCATTGGTGTCACCGGCGCCCTTGTAGACCGCGATTTGTGGGTAAGGACACAGTGGGCGGGTCATGCGGACACCTTTCGTGGCGTTG
>DATGGM010000272.1:0-7548 GCA_035308525.1 Bryobacteraceae bacterium | reverse complement strand
GGTATCTATGCCCGCAGTCTCCAGTTTGCCTGGGACCGCTTCAACTCGCCGGGGAATCACTTCCAGGTGCAGATCTCCAGCGTTCAAGTCACCCATACATCGGGCGCCTGGCAAATCTGGGCGGACGTGAGCGGGCAGTGGACATATCTCTCCGGTCTGGCACAGGGCCTGCTGAACAACCAGAATGGCCAGGTCATCAGCATTCCGGGCGCGACCTACGACGTCTACGTGCAGAGCACCGACACCATCAGCATTTATGTTCAGGGATACCAGGCGGAGTGCATCGACAGCTTATTCGGGCAACTGTTCGGACAGACATCCTATGATGCCGGCCTGGCGCTGATTGAAAAATGCGGATTCACCGATAACACGGACCTGGGCGGGACGCCCTTCACTCTGCCTCCGGTACCCGGCTCGGCGGGGCAATACCAGATAACGTCTCCTAATTTTCAAGTGCAGGTCAATGTGACCTACGTGTCCAGCCCGTGACGACTTTAGGGTTGCTGGTACGCGCCAACCATGACTAACTCGCCGCCAGCCGTTCGGGCTTGGCCGCGCCCTGGTGACAGGTGTAGCATTGCATCATCGGCTGACGCTGCTGTCGAAATAAGCGGGAATTTCACGAAACAAACCCAACATGATCCGCGCAGTGGATTTGGCGGGTTTCTCGTCCGATTCCCAGTGCCCCGGCACGTGGCAATACTCGCAGGAGACTCCGAGGGCCGCGGCGAATACGCTCATGGTCATGGGAATGGAACCGGCCGGCGTATCGTTCAACACGCGGATGTTTCGATAGACGTCCTTGGCCGGCTTTTTCGTATCCGCTTCGCTCACTTTAACGCCTCCGGCCACTTGGCTAAGCGGTCCTGCCAACCGGCGCGCGGCATCCGTTCCGGTTTCAGCTTGCCGCGATGACACGTCCAGCAGGTTAGCCCGCCCATGTCGCGCAGAGTGCCGGCGCTGAGCCCCTCTGTCATTTTCATCATGCGGGTGGTGAATGCAAACTGCTGTTTATCGTCCCGCTTCCAGTCGTCCGCCGCGTGGCACTGAGCGCATTCCACACCGAGGGCGCGCGAGAGGGCCTGCATGCGGGCCTTCTGGTCGTCCTGTGCCTGGGCGCATCCCACAACTACGGCCACCGTGAAGGCGACAAGGCCGATCCGCAGCACGCCTCATTATTACAAAATCAGTAGCCGGCGGAGCAGCCGGATGACGGCCCGCCTTGCGCCGGCCAAAGGCGCGGCGGTATCCTTGCTTAGTCCCCCGTATGCCAGATCATGGCCGAGGATCTTCTATGACCAAAACTGCTGCCGCCCTGTTCGCCGCCAGTCTCACGCTGTGCCTCTCCTGTGCCAGAAAGGATTCCAGCCTCGCCGCCGGCCCCGATTTTCAAAAGAAATTCCAGGAGGCTTTGATCACCGCCAAGCCCGGCGCCGTCATCGAGCTGCCTGAAGGCCGGCTAGACATGGACCGCGCGCTTTCGCTCTCGGTCGATAACGTGACCATTCGCGGCAGGGGGATCGACAGGACCATCCTGTCGTTCAAGAACCAGAAGACCGGCCCCGCAGGGCTGCAGGTCACTTCGAACGGCTTTACCATCGAAGACCTGGCCATTGAAGATACCAAGGGCGACGCGCTGAAGATCAACGGCGCCAACGGCGTCACCGTGCGCCGCGTGCGCACCGAGTGGACCGGGGGTCCCAGTGTGAACAACGGCTCATACGGCATTTACCCCGTGCAATGCAAGAACGTGCTGATCGAGGAGTCTGCTTCCATCGGCGCCGCCGACGCCGGCATCTATGTGGGCCAGTCGAGCAATATCATCGTGCGCCGCAGCCGCGCCGAAGCCAATGTGGCCGGCATCGAAATCGAGAATTCGCAGTTTGCGGACGTCTACGACAACAAGGCGACCCACAACACGGGCGGCATCCTGGTGTTCAACCTGCCCGATCTGCCGGTCAAAGGCGGCGGGAACACGCGCGTGTTCAACAATGAAATCGCGGAGAACAACACGCAGAACTTCGGCGCCAAGGGCAGCATGGTGGCCAAAGTGCCCACCGGCACAGGCGTCATCGTACTGGCCACCAATCACGTGGAAGTCTTCAAGAACACCATCAAAGACAACAACACCGCGAACGTGTCCGTGATCAGTTACTTCACTACCGGGAATCCCATCAACGACGCCAGCTACGATCCGTTTCCGGAAGCCATCTATGTCCACGACAACGCTATTTCCGGCGGCGGAACAAACCCCAGCGGAGAGTATGCCGACCAGCTAGCGCCCGTCGTGGGCAAGCCCATGCCGGCGATTCTGTTTGACGGCATCATGAATCCCAAGAAGCTGACGGGCGCCCGGTGGCTGCCGGACGATCTGCGCATCTGCATCCAGAACAACGGCGACGCCAACTTCATGAATTACGATGCGGGCAATCACTTCAAGCATGTCAGCCGCGACCTGAAGCCTTATAATTGCTCGCTGACGCCGCTGTCCGCCGTCAATCTTCCCGCAGTCGCGGCAGGCGCGCCCGCCGGCGGAGGCAATTGATCGATGTGTCGCAGGCTCTCAGCCTGCCGCGCCGGAGCTCTCGCCGGCGCAATCCTTCTTTCGGCGTGCAGCCGGAGTGTGCACCCGCACACCGCGGAGCCATATCCCGCCAGGCTCTCCGCCTGGCGTCTGTTCACCGGGGATCCCGCCGCGTTGAAGCCCAATGCCGGCGTCGTTCCGTACGATCTGAATACGCCGTTGTTTTCCGACTACGCGACTAAGTATCGCTTCGTCTGGATGCCGCCGGGTACATCCGCAACTTACAACGATACCGAAGTCTTCGATTTCCCCAAAGGCACAATCTTCTCCAAGACTTTCGCTTTTCCCGATGCCGATCACGCCGGCAGGCAGCGCATCATCGAAACCCGTCTGCTGGTGAAGGGCAGCGCGGGCTGGGTTACGCTCCCGTATGTGTGGAACGCGGAGCAGACCGAGGCGGTTCTGGATGTCGCGGCGGATCCCGCTACGGTCCACTGGACACACCCGTCCGGCACGCGCTACACGATCGACTACGCAATCCCCAACACCAACCAGTGCAAAGGATGCCACGACCGGTCGAAGGTGGTCACGCCCATCGGTCTGAAAGCGCGCAACCTGAATAAGGATTTCGACTATCCCGAAGGACGCGCCAACCAACTGGCTTATTGGACCAGGATCGGATATCTGAAAGGCGCGCCGGCGCCTGACCAGGCGCCCAAGCTAGCCGTTTGGGACGACCCGGGCAGCGGCACTCTGGATTCCCGCGCGCGCGCCTACCTGGAGATCAACTGCGCGCACTGTCACAATCCGCGTGGACCGGCCAGTAACACCGGACTTTATCTCACCGCCGCTCAAACCGATCCCATGCGCATGGGCCTGTGCAAAGTGCCGGTGTCGGCCGGACAAGGTTCGGGCGAACTGTTGTTCGACGTGGTGCGGGGCAAGCCGGAGGAGTCCATCCTGGTGCACCGGATGGAATCCACTACTCCGAAAATTATGATGCCGGAACTCGGGCGCTCCATGGTCCACCAGGAGGGGCTGGCGCTCATCCGCGAATGGATTGCATCCATGCAGGGGAGTTGCAGTGCTGCCAGGCCAGGGAGCTTGTAGGTGAAGTGTCTCGGTCTGTTGCCATGGTTCGCGGCAATTTTGCTGGCGCAGGACTTTCGCGGCAGTTTGGTAGGCACCGTCGCCGATGCGCACGGAGGCCGCGTCCGGTCCGCCGCCATCAACCTGCGCGCGGTTGCGTCCAATGACCAGCGCCGCGGCTCGACCGATGTGCGCGGTGAATTCCGCTTCGATAACCTGGCGCCCGGCGTGTGGCGCGCGACGGTGAATGCCCCCGGATTCACTGAGGCCCGCGCGGATGTTTCGGTGGTGGTCAGTTCCACGCGGGAACTCACGGTCGTGCTGAAACCGGCGGCATTGCAGCAGTCGGTCAACGTGCAGGGGCAGGCTTCGTCCATTGCCGCCCAACCCGTGGATACCACCAGTGCCGTTCTTGGCGGAGCCGTCACGGCGCAGGATCTGGCTGCCATTCCGCTGGCGCACCGCAGTTTCGGCAACATCGCCTTCCTGGTGCCCGGCACTGAGCCGGTGGAGCCCGCCGATCCCACCAAGGCGCGCATTACGGCGGTATCGTTCGGCGGCAGTTCGGGCCTGAACGACGTGCTCTCGGTGGATGGCGGCGATAATTCGGACGACTACATTGGCGGCTTCCTGCAGAACTTCTCCCCGGAAGCGATCCAGGAATTCGCCGTGCGCACCTCACAGGAAGAGGCGGATACCGGGCGCACTGTTGGCGGTTCGGTGGTGATCACCACCAGGCGCGGCGCCAACAACTGGCAAGGCGAGGCGGCGGTGTACGAGCGCGCCGCCGCGTTGAATGCGCGCTACCCGATTGAGAATCCCGCGCCGCTGCCCAAGCAGCCTTTTTCCCGCCAGAATTATGTAGGCACGCTGGGAGGGCCGGTCGTCAAGGACAAGCTCTGGTTCTTCGCCTCGTTCGAACACGTTCATGAGGATGCCAGCATCGCCTACAGCCCCGCGGCGCTGACCCAGTTCAATGCCCTGGCATCGCTGGCATCGCAGGGATTGATCCCGGGCGTCAGCTCGATCTCCGTGCCCAATAACGCTCCGGTGCCCTTCCGGGACTTTCTCGGAACCATGCGGTTCGATTGGACGCAGTCCGCCCGCTCGCAGTGGTTTCTGCGCGCCGCACTTGACAATTACGTAACCGACAACGCTTTCGTCCAGCAGGCCACGCTGCCTTCCACCGGCGCCGACTGGCATTCCAGTTACATGAATCTGGTGCTCGGCGAGCAGTATATCTTCAGCCCCAACTGGTTGGGCGCATTTACTTTCAACGCCAGCGGCCTGCATTTGACCGAGGCGCGTAACTCGAACCTGGGCTTCGCGCTGGCTTTCCCATTTAGCTCCACGTCGCAGACGATTTCCGGCTTTGAGACCTTTGGCGACAACCAGTTTGTCACGCCGATTACGGCTTTTCCGATTCTGCGCAACCAGCAGAAGTACCAGGTGCGCTACGCGGTGACGCATTCTTCGGGGCATCACTCGCCCAGCTTCGGAATCGATATCATCCACGAGCCGGTGCTCAGCGGCGCGCTGCCGGGCAATGCCGAAAGCCTGACAGTGTTTGCGCGGAACCCGGCGGTTTATGTGGGCAATCCGGCGCAATTCGCCGTGGATCTGACCTGCACCCCATCAGCAGTCTTGCAGGTGACTCCGGGCACCACATGTTCCAGCACGCCGGCAGGCAACGGCGGCTTCTCGCAGAACGTGCAGCGGTTGGGCCTGTATGCACAGGATTCCTGGCGCGTCACCGGGCGCCTTACCCTCAATTACGGTCTGCGCTACGACACCACTTTCGGACTCTTCACGGCTTCCGGCCGCTCCCAACTGGATAACCCCGCGCTGCTCACCGTCGAGGCGCTGGGGATACCCCTGTTCCAGCATCCCGGCGCACCCCACGACTACCGCAAGGCTGTCGCGCCGCGCCTGGGGTTGGCTTACGCCACGGGTGATTCCAGAAGCACGGTGCTGCGCGCGGGGTTTGGTCTCTTCTATAACGACCTGGCGCAGAATGGCTGGGTGACCGCCTTTCAGGCGGTGAATGAGCCGCCGGGCGTGTGCGTTAAGCCCGGGGATCCGGGATGTCTGCCGGGCGCCGCGAATGGCGGCGCGGGTGCGCTCATCGATCCGGCGTATAAGACGCCGTACGCGCTGCATGTCAGCGCCGGTGTGGAGCATGCCTTCAATTCCAAGTGGATGACCAGCGCGGACTGGACACACGAGGAAGGCGTGCATTCTTACAGGCGCTATCAGTATCAGGCGGGCTACTCGCTGTTCGCGGCGCAGCAGCAGGATGTCCCCGATCTCACGGTCTTCCGCGCGGACAATCGCTCGCGCTACGACGGCCTGTCCGTTCATCTGCAAGGCAACGTTTCACGCCGCTTCAGCATGGTCTTCAATTACACCCTATCGAGCGCCTACACCTGGGGCTGCGTGCTCGGCGAGTTGTTCGATTACGTCAACGGTGTCTGCAATCCGCTGCATGCCTTCGCCAGGGGGGATTACGGTCCATCCGGAGAGGATGTCACGCATCGCGCCGTTCTGGCGGGTACCTGGCGCGCGCCCGGCGGGCTTGAACTGGCGCTTCTGGGACAGGCGGAAAGCGCCCGGCCATTCACGCTCACCACTCCGGTGGATGTCAACGGCTTCGGCGACACCCTCGACGACCGGGCCGTAGTGAACGGAGTGCAGACGGGTTTGGATGAATTCCGCGGCAAGCCCTATTTCCAGGTGGACCTGCGCCTGAGCCGTCCGTTCAGCTTCCATGACCGCTGGCAGTTGACGCCTTTCATCGAGCTCTTCAACGTGTTCAACCGCAACAATCCCGGCGCCAATTATGTAACGAACGTGGCTGCCTTCCCGCTGCCCGTGAACGATCCCGCCAACATCACGGCATTCTGCCTGAACGCCGGATGTACGCAGACTCAGCCGGTCACCAGCCTGAATAAGTTGCGGGTGCCCGCCGGCGCTCTAGGCGACTTCTTCGGACCAGGCACCACGGTCGGCATTCCGTTCGCCGCCCAGATCGGCGCGCGCTTCACGTTCTAGCTCTTCCAGTGCCGCCGCTTGGAGCGTGCATATAATCACTTTTCCAGTCCCGCCAACCGAAGAAATACAAAAAACTGTTGCATTCCGGGGTCGAATCTTCTAATATTGGAATTAAGCCGGGGAGGCAACTCCCACCAAAGCGAGACTAACCTCTAAATAAAAGACCCCTGAAGCAAAACCTCCCCGGCGCCCGAAAGGGTATGGGTCTTTAAAGAATCAGCAGCCATCCTGGAATCGGGCACTCGTGCTATGATGGCACCAGCCGCGCAACTGCTTGAAATGAAAAGCCTGACCCTGCTGGGATCAACCGGCTCCATTGGAGCCAGCACGCTCGATGTGGTACGGCAAAACCGTCATCTCTATTGCGTTCATGCCCTCGTGGCGGGGCAGAATGTCGAGACTATCCTTCAGCAAATCATAGAGTTCCATCCCAATATCGCAGTTCTGGCGACATCCCAGGCCACTGACCGGCTGCGCGCCGGGCTATCCGAATCCGGCCTGCCGCGTCCAAACTGGCCTGAGCTGGCTTTCGGCCCTGCCGCCAGAGTGCAGGTGGCAATTGCACCTGAAGCCGATATGGTTATTTCAGCTATCGTGGGTGTGGCCGGGCTGGAGGCTACCTACGAAGCCATTCGACGGGGCAAACGGGTGGGGCTGGCGAACAAAGAGGTTCTGGTATCCGGGGGGCGGTTGGTGATGGACGCGGTTGCAGCCAGCGGCGCTGAGTTGCTGCCCATCGATAGCGAACATAACGGCGTCCATCAATGCCTCCGCGCCGGCAATCGGGACCAGGTTTCCAGGCTCATTCTGACGGCCTCAGGGGGCCCCTTCCGCAACACCCCCAAGGAAACCATGGCTTCCGTGACGCCCGCCGAAGCCCTGAA
>DATGGM010000271.1:0-24457 GCA_035308525.1 Bryobacteraceae bacterium | reverse complement strand
AATTTCGAGCATGGGGTTGCGCTCGATTTGGGGGCGCAGGTTTTCGCTCATCGCCAGCAGCGAGAGCTCCAGCGTGTTGCGTATCCATCCGATGGTCACTTCGCGCGCATCGAATTTACCGACCGTGGGAGCGATGGCTTCCAGGCATTCCCGGTCGGTCGGATAATGGATGGGCGTGCGAATGGCGGAGGGCGTGGAGGCGGTCAGCGAATTGACGCGCGTGGGTGTCCAGTCGATGCGGTTCACCAGGCGATCCGTGACCACGTCGGCCATCCCCACCCCGACCGCGTTGTTATACGTCAGGTCCGTCAGGTCGCGCACGAAGATGCGTTCGATGCGCGGGGTATCGGGCCATGGATTGTAGTCGCCAAAGACGCTGCGGTTGATCACCTTGGTGTCCATCCCGGCGCCGCTGATGTTTTTGCCCATCTCGTCCACGATCAGAATATCCAGGTCCGCCGGGATGCGGCCCATCCACGACTTGGCCAGCGCCAGCAGCTCTTCCTCCCGCTGTTCCATGCCTTGCGCCGGCACCGCCTCCAGCCTGGCCGTGTTGTGGTGGGCGTCTTCCAGAATGGCGAGGCCGCCCAGAACCTTGCCGGAATCGAGCACCGTGCGGCCGATGGCGCGGATGGTGTTTTCCAGACCCAGCCTGAAGGCATACGTGTGATAGTGCTGCGCGCCGGCGAACTTGCCCAGACCGATGGCAATCATCTTGAGCAGGCCGCTCTCGATCTTGCCCATGAAATCGGTATGCCATTTCACGCGGCCACACAGCATGACGCCGCCGCTCTCGTAAGCGTTGCGGTCCATGTATGTCTGGATGCCTTGCGGAGTTTTCCCCAGCGGCACGACTTCGAGCGAACTGCGCACCGGGCATCCCATGGTGGCTTCGATGATGCCGTAATGCGCCAGCACGTCGGCCTGGCCTTCCGCGGTGGCCGCCCCGTGGCTGCCCATGGCCGGAAAGATGAACGGATGCATTCCCTGTACTTTCCAGAAATCCACCGCCGCGCGCGTGATGGTGGAGATGTTGGTGATGCCGCGGCTGCCCACGCCGATAGCTATGCGCGAGCCGGGCTTCAGCCCCGCCGCGAATCCGGAACTGCCCAGCTGACGGTGGACTTCGGCGGCGACATCGGGAATGCGGCGGTCGGGAAAATGCTGGCGGACAAGGAAAAGACGCGGGAATCGCATAGTTAAATCTTAACAAACAGCGCTGGGGAGTATCATAATTAGCGATGCGACCTGCCTCTGCTTTCCTTCTCTCCCTGGCGTTTGCCCTCGCCGCGACCGGTCAGCCATACCCGCTGAAGATCCACAGCGGCGTCTCCGTCCCCATGCGCGACGGCGTCAACCTGGTGGCCGACATCTACCAGCCGGAGGGCGGCGGCAAATTTCCCGTGCTGCTCGAGCGCACCCCATACAACCGCGCGGGAGGCGAGGGTTCCGCCGCCCAAATGGCCGCGCACGGCTACGTGGTCATCATCCAGGACACCCGCGGCCGGTTCGACTCGCAGGGCGAGTTCTATCCCTTCCGCTACGAAAGCCAGGACGGTTATGACACGGTGGAGTGGGCCGCCGCCCTGCCCTATGCCAACGGCAAAGTGGGGATGTTCGGCGGTTCCTATGTGGGCGCCACGCAGATGCTGGCGGCCATCTCTTCCCCGCCCCACCTGGTCGCCATCCAACCCTACGTGACCGCATCGGAATACTACGATGGCTGGACCTATCAAAGCGGCGCACTGATGCAATGGTTCGCCAGTTCCTGGTCTAGCGGCCTGGCGGTGGATACTCTGCGCCGGAAGGCAGGCGGCCTGGAGGACCCCAAAGCGTGGGTGTCGCAACTGCCCGTGGATAGTTACCGCATGCTGGATCTGCCGCCGGTTCCGGCACTGGCGCCCTACTTTCGCGACTGGGTGGCGCACGACCGTGACGACGATTACTGGAAACCCTGGAAGATCTCCGACCATTACGCGCAAATGAATATCAAGGCGCTGCACGCGGGCGGTTGGCACGACATTTTTCTGAAGGGCACCATTCAGAACTACGTGGGGATGCGCCGTTCGTCGCCGGCGCGCGCCGACCAGCGCCTGCTGCTGGGCCCGTGGGCGCACGCCGGCACTTCGCCCGAAGGCAAGATCGGGGATGTGACGTTCGGCAAGAGCGCGGTGCTGGATTCGGACGGCACCATCCTGCGCTGGTCGGATTACGCGCTGAAGGGCCAGCGCAACGAGTACGCCACCGGCGCGCCGGTGCGTATATTCGTGATGGGCGAGAACGCCTGGCGCGACGAGCAGGAGTTTCCCCTGGCGCGCACGCGCTACACCAGGTATTACCTGCGCAAAGGCGCGCTGGCCACCGAGGCGCCGGCTGCCGAAGAGCCGGCGGCCTACGAATACGATCCCGCCAACCCCGTGCCCACCATCGGCGGACGGCTGTGCTGCGGCGACCAGATTCCGCCGGGGCCGGCCGATCAGCGCCCCAACGAAAACCGCCCGGACGTGCTGGTGTTCTCCACGCCGCCCCTGGCGCACGACGTGGAGGCGACCGGCTGGATCACCGCGACTCTCTTCGCCTCCAGCTCGGCGGCGGATACCGATTTCACCGCCCTGCTGGCGGACGTGGAACCATCCGGCTACGCGCGATTTCTTACCGACGGCGTCGTGCGCGCCCGTTATCGCCATGGGACCGAACACGCCGAGCCGATCGAAGCCGGCAAGATCTACGAATACTCGATCGATCTGTGGGCCACCAGCAATCTGTTCAAGGCGGGGCACCGCATCCGGCTGTATGTATCGAGCAGCAATTTTCCGCGCTTCAACCGCAACCTGAACACCGGCGCAGCCATCGCGGGATCGGCCAGCATGGCCAAGGCCAGCCAACGTATTTACCATGACGCGCAGCATCCCTCGGCGCTGGTGCTGCCGGTGATCCCCCGCTGAGCGTGCGGCATAACTATAGGCAACCGGTATCCCACCAGCCCCTGCGGTATAATGGATTCGTATCACTCCAGAGAGGTAACGTGTCGTTTCGCAACTACTTCCGCCTTTTCACCCACATCCAGTTGATGCCCATCCTCGAAAGTGGCGAGGAGACCCTGGTCGGCGGGCAAGCGGTTATCGAAGGTGTGATGATGCGCGCCCCGCACAGCTACTGTGTGGCGGTCCGCAAGCCGAATGGCGAGATCGTCACCGAAGAGAAACCCCTGGCCCGCATGTCCGAGCTGCACAAGATCTTCAAGTACCCGGTACTGCGCGGTGTCGGCACTTTGTATCAGGCGATGGCCCTGGGGCTGAAGGCTCTCAAATTCTCGGCTAACGCCATGCTCGAAACCGAGGCTTCCAAGCCCCAAAAGGCCGAGAAGAAGGAAATCCCCAACTGGGCCATCAGCATGAACCTGATCTTCTCTCTGGCGTTTTTCGTGTTCCTCTACAAGTTCGTGCCACTGTATGCCGTCACCTCTCTCGAGAAGTGGTATCCGGTGCTGCAGGGCCGCATCGCCTTCAACGCCGCCGACGGCCTGATCCGCATCGGGATCTTCCTGACATTTCTGTTTGTGATCTCGCGCATGAAAGACATCCACCGAGTCTTCGAGTATCACGGCGCCGAGCACAAGGTGGTTTTCAACTTCGAATCCGGAAAACCGGTGAACGTGGAAAACGCGCAAGAGTTCACCACGTACCACCCGCGCTGCGGCACCAGCTTTCTGATGGTGGTGATGGTGGTGTCGATGGTTTTCTATACCCTGATCCCGTTCTCCGGCTTCGGTCTGAAGCTGCTTTCGCGCGTGGTCCTGCTGCCGGTGATCGCGGGCGTCAGCTATGAACTGATTCGCTTCGCCGCCCGCCGCCGGGGCTCGTTCATGGCCACGCTCACCGCCCCGGGCCTGTGGCTGCAGCGCATCACCACCAAGCCGCCGTCGGACGAGCAGGCGGCCGTCGCCATCCACGCGCTGGAAGGCGCCATGGCCCTCGAGAAATCTCAGGGCGGCGAACTGGTCATCGCTTAACATCCATGCAATTCGCTCCCAAACTGCAGCAGATCGAGGTGCGCTTCGAGAACCTCGAGCGCCAGTTGGCGGACCCCGCGCTGATCGCCGACGCCGCCGAGTATCGCAAAGCCGCCAAAGCCCGCAGCGACATCGCGGAGGTGGTGGACAAGTACCGCGAATGGAAGAAGGCGGCCGGCGAGCTCGAGCAGGCGCGCGGCATGCTGCAGGAATCGGACCCCGACCTGCGCCAGATGGCCACCGACGAAGTGGCCCGCCTGGAACCGCAAATCCAGCAGATCGAGCAGGACTTGAAAGTGCTGCTGCTGCCCAAAGATCCCAACGACGAAAAGAACGTGGTGCTGGAAATTCGCGCCGGCACCGGCGGCGACGAAGCCACTTTGTTCGCGGCCGAGATTTTCCGCATGTACTCGCGCTACGCCGAGACTCAGCGGTGGCGCATCGAGGTCACATCCACCAGCGAATCCGCGGTGGGCGGCTCGAAGGAAATTATCGCACTGGTCTCGGGCGATCGGGTGTATAGCAAGCTGAAGTACGAAAGCGGCGTGCACCGCGTGCAGCGCGTGCCGGTGACGGAGCAGCAGGGCCGCACGCACACCTCGGCCATTACCGTGGCGGTGCTCCCCGAAGCCGATGAGGTCGAGGTGAAGATCGATCCCAAGGATATCCGCATCGACACGTTTTGCTCCTCCGGTCCGGGCGGCCAGTCGGTCAACACGACTTATTCGGCGGTACGCATCACGCATCTGCCCACGGGGCTGGTGGTCTCCTGCCAGGACGAGAAATCGCAGATCAAAAACCGCGCCAAGGCCGAGCGCGTGCTGCGTTCCCGGCTCTACGAGATCGAGCTCGAAAAGCAGCAGGCGGCGCTGGGCGCCGAGCGCCGCAGCATGGTGGGCACCGGCGACCGCAGCGAGAAGATCCGCACTTACAACTTCCCCCAGAACCGCGTCACCGACCACCGCATCGGCCTTACGCTGCACCAGCTCGACATCGTGATGGAGGGCCGCCTGGAACCTATCGTCGATGCCCTCGCCACGCACTATCAATCCGAAAAGCTCAAGCAGCACAGCGACGCCGGCGTGGTCGCCGCGTAAGCCCCCATGAACGTCCAGACCGCGCTCGGCCAGGGCGTCAGGCTCCTGCAGGATGCCGCCGTCGGCGTGCCGCGGCTTACCGCCGAAGTGCTGCTGGCGCAGGCCTTGCACCGCGACCGCATCTACCTGGTGGCGCACTCCGAGCATGAGCTTTCCGAGCTCGAATGGCTGCACTACGGCCGCTACCTGCACGAGCGCATGCAGGGCAAGCCCACCCAATACATCACCGGCCGCCAGGAATTCTACGGCCGCGAGTTCCGGGTCACGCAGGATGTCCTGATCCCCCGCCCCGAGACCGAGCACGTGGTGGAGACGGTGTTGCGGCTGGCGCCGCGCGCGGCGTGCATCCTCGACGTGGGGACGGGCTCCGGCATCCTGGGAGTGACCCTGCATCTGGAAACCGGCGCCGCGGCATGGGCCACCGACATTTCCCCGGCGGCGCTGTGCGTGGCCGCTGAAAACGCGCGGCGATTGCAGGCGTCCGTCTCATGGGTAGCTTGCGACCTGATGTCCGCCGTCGCCGGCGCGTCAATGGACCTGATCGTCTCGAATCCACCCTATGTGCCGCTGGCTGACGCAGCGGGCCTGCAACGCGAAGTGCGCGACTGGGAGCCGCACCAGGCGCTGTTCGCGGGACCAACTGGCCTGGAAATCTACCAGCGACTGGTAAGCGATGCGGAACGCGTGCTGCGCCCCGGCGGATGGTTGATCATGGAACTGGGCTTCCACACGCGCGACCGCGTGGCCGCCATGTTCGCGGGCGGCTGGCGGGATCTCGAAACGGCTCCCGACCTCGCCGGCATCCCCCGCGTGATCGCCGCCCGCTTTGCCGGGCCGCGGCTCTAGCGTGGCTTGGGCAATTCCTTGCGCGGCATCAGCTCCGGATAGTTGGCTGCCTGGTAAACCAGCGCGGCCAGTATCGCCGAAGCCTGCATCAGGTCCGATGGCACCGCATGATCGTAGGTATCCATGCTGGAGTGGTGCGTCACGCTGCCATAATCCAGCGGATCCTGGATGAACTGGAAGCCCGGCAGACCGACCGCGTCGAACGATTGATGATCGGTGCCTCCCGTGTTCTTGATGGTGATGGTGGTAGCGCCTTCATCCCGAAAAGGCGCGAGCCAGCTTTCAAACAGCGGCCGCATGCCCTCGTTCTCTTGCAGGTAGACGCCCCGGATCTTGCCGCTGCCGTTATCCAGGTTGAAGTAACAGGCGAACTTGGCGTGCTCCGGCAACAGCTTCATGGTCTTGGCATCGCCGAAATGCTGCTTCACATACGCCTCCGATCCATAGAGCCCCTGCTCCTCGCCGCTCCACAGCCCGATCCGCACCGTGCGATCCATCGTCAGGTTCAGCGTCTTCAGAATGCGCATCACTTCGATCATCACCGCGCTCCCGACGCCGTTGTCGGTGGCGCCCGTTCCGGCATGCCAGGAATCGAAGTGCGCGCCGATCATCACCACGTCGTCCTTCTTCTTGCCGCCCGGAATCTCGCCGATGATGTTGGCCGAATCCACATCCTTGTCCGACGCCTTCACCTTCAGCGACACGCGCACCTTCACCGGCCTGTTCTTTTCCATGATGCGGGCAATGCGGTTGTAGTGCTCGGCCGTAACGGTGAAAGTCGGGGGCGCCAGGGGGACCTCGCTCTTGTGCGCGCCGGCCTGCTCGGCGTTGGTGGTGCCCTGGTGCGAGCGGTCGTCGCGAATCAACAGGCCCAAGGCGTCTTCCTGCACGAAGAAGCGGTTTCTTTCGGTTTGCAGCGCGATGTGACCGTAGAACAGGTCGTCGAAAGTGGAATCCGGCAGGCTGGCGAAGAATTTGCCGAGCTCATCCGGATCCTCGGGAAATTTCAAGTCGTCGAGCTTGGCGTAATTCTTGGCGGCGTGTGTGGGCGCCGCGGCGATCTCCCCCAGCTCGGCATCCGTGTAGCGCTTAAACTGCGGCTTGCTTTGCTCCCCAGGGACCTTGGGATCCGCCAGCATCACGAACTTGCCGCGCAATTTGCCGGTCCACTGTTTCTTGTACGCTTCGAACTCTTCGCGCGCCTTTTTCAGATCGAAGGTGCGCTTCATCGGCGCCAGAATAAGTTCGCCGGTAATGGGACCGTTGGTCCCCTCGGTCCAGGCCAGCGGTGTAGCGTTTAGCGGCGCGTAGCGCGGCTCGACCATTTCGACCGACCATTGCTCGGCCGACCAGCTTCGCCCGAACGGCCCCCATGGCTCCAGATGCACGTTGCTCAGGCCGATCTCGCGCAGCCGTCCGGCGGCCCACTCCGCGGCCTGGAAGAACTCGGGCGAGGCAGTCAAGCGGGGTCCGTAGACATCGCTCAGCCAAGACAGATGATCCATGACTTTGGAATGATCGTAAGCTTCCGTCTTGATGCGCCCTACCAGGCCGAGATCGAATTTCTGCTGGGTCCAGGCAGCGGGCGCAAGGCAGATTAAGAATAGAAACTGTTTGCTAAGTCCGGATGTAAGCATGTCCGCTGGAGGCTAACATGCTTATGCGGGAGCGGTCAAGTAAACAGCGAGAGCCAACACAGCCGAAAACTAACAAAAACGGTTAAGCGGAACTTTGGCGCCGCATCTTATACTCTACCTCCCCGCCCCCATCGCCACCGCCCGCCCGGGCGCCACGAACTCCAGCAGCGCCCGCTTGATCTCCGGCGGAATGCTGAACCGCTCGATCTCATTCAGATCGCCGGCGGCATACTTCACCTGGTCGCCGATCATGGTCAGTGCGATAAACAGGTGCCGCGTCACCTCGTGGAATAACCCCTGCGGCTCCCGTTTCTCCGCCTGAAACGTCAGCGCACGCACCGGCCCTTCATCGTCCGACAGGCCGGTCTCGTACGCCAGCGCCACTTCCGTCGCCAGGCGCTTCTCGTAATCCGCCTCGATGCGCCGCGTTTTATCCCGCCACGTGATTTCCTGGTAGAACAGCGCGGCGACAGTCAACAGCAAGAGTACTTCCAAGGGGGTCATGTGCGCTCCTCACCCTCGCTTAGCCTTCATCTCGGCGAGCATCTTCTCGATCTTGTCCTGCTTATCGAGAGCCGCGAACTGCTCGTCCACATCGTCCTTGAAGATCTCCGCCTTGGCCTGGCTCACCGCCTCGCTATGGCGGACCTTGTCCTGCATGCGCTCGAACGTGGCGGCCGTGGAGTGGTCGCTGGTCGCAAACTGCGCGTCGTTGGCCTTGCTGGCGGCCCGCGCCCGGCGGTGCTGCGCGATCAGCAGGTCCTTCTTGGCCTGCGCCTCCACCAGCTTCTGGTCCAGCTTCTGCAGCGCGGACTTCAGGTTTTCCACCTGCAGCTTCTGATCCGCCACCTGCTGCTTGAAGTTGTCGGCCATCTGCCGGTAGCTCATGGCACGCTCCAGCGCGGCGCGCGCCAGGTCGTCCTGTTTCTTGTCCACGGCCATCTCCGCCTTACGCGTCCATTCGGCGTTCTTCTCTTCGCTTTCCTGGTGCTTCTTCTCGAGCACGTGCTGGTCGGCGATGGCGATGGCCACCTGCGTCTTCACCTGCAGCAGCTGGTTCTGCATGTCCAGAATCACCTGCTTGATCATCTTTTCCGGTTCCTCGGCCTTGTCGATAAGGTCGTTGAGATTTGCCCTCACTAACGTCGATACTCGCTCTAAAAGTGCCATGATCTTTCTCCTTTCCTGGAAGCCCCGCCCGTGGAGGGCGGGGTTCCGTTCACTAAGTTGCCGTTCCCCCGTTCTGGCCCGCGGGCGGAACGGGTTTGTCCCCAATCTGCCTTACCTTCGAGAAAAGCTCGGACATCTTCATTCCCGAAAGCGTTTCAAACAGCGCCGGGATCTGCGCCGCCATCGCGGCCATGTCTCCCGTGATCTTGTGCATGCCGGCTGCGTTTCCATCGCCGGTCGAAACGATGGTGATCTTGTCCACGTTGGCCAGCGGCGCGGCCAGCGCCCGTACCACTTCGGGCAAGCCCGTGATGAGCTTATCGACAACCGCGGCCTGGTTGTATTCCTGGTAAGCCTCGGCCTTCACGTTCATGGCCTTGGCTTCGGCCTCGCCTTTCTTGAAGATGATTTCGGCTTCCGCCTCGCCTTGCGCGCGGATGGCGGCGGCCTGGCCGTCGGCTTCCATGGTCAACTTCGATTTCTGGGCTTCGGCCAGTGTCTCGATGCGTTTGCGCTCCACCTCCGCCGGCTTCAGCACGGTGGCGATCAATTCGCGCTCGCGCCGCTGGATTTCGGCGTCCTGCACGGCGACTTCGTGCTCTTTCTGTACCTGCTGGATCTTCACCTGCTCCGCGATCACCTGCTGCTGCATGATGTTGGTCTGGATCTCATAAGCCTTGTCGGCGGTGGCCTGCTGCTTCTTCACGATCTCGTTATAGTTGGCCTTCTTGACCTCCAGATCGCGCGAGGCTTCCGCCTGCTTGGCCTGCGACAGCGTTTCGGCCAGCACCCGCTCCTGATCGGCCTGCGCCTTGGCCACGGCGGCCGCGCGCGTCGCTTCCGCGCGCTTGATGGCTGTGTCACGCTCGGCTTCGGCGGCCGCCACATCGGCGTCGCGCTTGATGCGCGCCACGTCCGGGCGGCCCATGTTGCTGATGTAGTCGTTCTTGTCACGGACTTCCTTAATGGTGAACGAGATCACTTCCAGGCCCATCTTGTTCATGTCGTCCGCGCAGGTGGAGCGCATGCGGTCTCCCACCATTTCAGGCTGCTTGACGATCTCTTCCACCGTCAATTGCCCGATGATGCCGCGCAAGTGGCCTTCCATCACCAGCCGGATCAGCCCTTCGCGTTCCTGGTCGGTCTTGGTCAGGAACTGCTCGGCGGCCGTCTGTATGGATTCCGGATCGGACTTCACCTTGATCTGCGCGACCGCCTCCACGGTGACCGCCACGCCCTGCCGGGTGTAGAGGTCCTGCTGCGGCGCCACGTCGAACGACATGAGCTCCAGCGACAGGCTGCGATAGCTCTCGACCACGGGCCAGATCACCGTCCCGCGTCCCTTGACAATACGTGTGCCCTTGCGGCCGTATACGATCAAGGCCTCATGCGGACCCGCCTTGCGATACAGCCGTGCCAACATCGAGGCGATCAGCACGATCGCCAGTAACATCAGCAAAACAATCACGACTACCATGTCCTTCTGCATAACTCTCCTTTTTTGCGTGGGCAGACACGCCTGCCCGCGCTAACTCTCCTTGGCGGCTAGATCCTCCGCGCTACCGGTCATATCTTCCCAGCGCCGCACGTACGCGATACCTTTTTCGTAGCGCTGCACTACTACTTCCGCGCCCTTGGGGATGGCCATTCCATCCTCGCTGCGCGCGCCGGCCACCCGCCGCACGCCTTCCTGCGAGAAGACTATCTCGCCGGTGCCGCCCGCGCGAATCGGTATGGTCAACTTGCCCAGCACACCCACCATGTCGTAGTCCGCCGGGTCCAGTTCTTCCTCGCCCGAGGCCAGTTTCGCCAGAAACCAGAACACGATGGCCGCGCCGCCCAGGCCGCTCAACACCGCGATCGCCAGGGCGATCAGAAACCAGACCGCGTAGTAGCGCTCCAGCAGGTAGCCCGTGCCGCCGAACCACGCCAGGAACGCGGTCATCGTGCCGAAATTCAGCCACGGCACGCCTTCCGACTCCGCCGCATGCGCGCCGTCCACATGGACATGGGGCACATGCAGATGGGGCCCGTGCACATGCGGCACATGGATGTGCGGCAGATGCAGATGCGCGCTGCCTGTGAGCACCGACAGCAGGCTCAGCGCCAGCCCCAACAGAAAACAGATCAAATAGAAATCCGCCCACGTCATTGCGATCGCCTCCTCACTTTAGGCAAAGCCTTGGGCATAGCCTCCACCGCCGCGGGCGCGGGGGCCGGCTTCAGAACCTGCAACAAGCGCTCGGCGAGCCCTGGATTATCCAGAATGGCTCCCAGCAGCACCAGGCACATGCGCGACTCCTTGTGCCGCGCCACGCGCAGCAGCGCCTGGCTCAACTCCGCGTCCCGCCGGAAACGCTCCGCGCCGTTGATCAGCCACAAATCCAATTTGTCCTCCTGCGCTCCCAAGTCGGACACTAACTCTTCCTGGTATCCCTCCGGGTCATCCACCAGGTAACCCGGATGCACCTTGTAAAATTTGGCGAGCAGCATGCGGCTGGAATTCGTCAGGTGCGGCCGCGCGCCGCTTTCGATTTGCGACAAATACGCCTGGCTGATGGTTTCCCCCAGCTCCTTCTGAAGCAGGCGCACGATCTCGGATTGCGTCAGTTCACGCTCGCGTCCGCGCAGCGCGCCTTCGATTTCCCGCAGATACCGGAGCTTCTCGCCTAATTTCATTATTGCAGATCGTTATAATCATATAGCGATCTGCTATACGCTGTCAAGGGGAATATAGGGCTTGTTTTCAATAGGGTACGATTTCGGGGAACGCCCCAGCGAATACTGTTTGCGGTTTTCCCAGCCACCCCGGGGCGAATCTATTCGGTGCGCAACGCTTGCACGGGATCGGTCGAGGCCGCCCGCCGGGCTGGAATCAGCCCGGCAATGGATGCGGCCGCGGCCAGCGTTAGAATCGATGTCATCAACACGCCGCTATCCATGCCTTTCACGTCGTAGAGCTGTGACTCGACGAACCGCATGCAGAGCAGAGCCGTGGGAATCCCGATCGCCAGCCCAAGCGCGGCCTGGATCATGGCTCCGCGCATCACCATCGCGATCACCCCGATGCGGTTGGCGCCCAGGGCCATGCGGATTCCGATCTCGCTCGTCCGCCGGGCCACGGCATAAGCGGTCACGCCGTAAAGCCCCACCGTCGCGAGCAAGAGAGCCAGCGCGCCGAACAGCGTGGTAAGGCGCGCGACCATGCGTTCCTCGGTAAAACGGTCGGCGATCTGCTGATCGAATGTCTGGAACTTCACGACCGTCAGGTTCGGATTGATGCCCGCCAGCGTGCGCTGCGTGAGCGCCGCCATTTGGCTGACGGGTCTCTCCGTTTCGAGGACAATCGCCCCGGCGTACAGTGATTCGTCCTTATCGATGGGCTGTT
Organism: Bryobacteraceae bacterium; assembly: GCA_035308525.1. Lineage (GTDB taxonomy): Bacteria > Acidobacteriota > Terriglobia > Bryobacterales > Bryobacteraceae > Bog-159. The sequence continues at coordinate 12,307 of DATGGM010000271.1, read as the reverse complement.
TCGTGCTCGCCGGCCGCTGCATCATCGGCAAGAAGTACATCCGATGGTCCTTCCATCGCACGCTCGTATAAGTCGTATCCTCCACCACGCCCACAATCTCGTAGTCTCCGGATGATTCCGGCCCCGTGCCGAAGTGCTGTCCAATGGGGTTTCCGCCGTTAAGGAACTTCTTCACAAACTCCCGATTCACCACCGCCACCGCGGGAGCGGTCGACGTATCCTTCTCACTGATCCCGCGGCCCATCACGACATGGGTTCCTACGGAATCGAAGTATTCGGCGCTCACTTTGACGATGGAAGCGCCCGCGTCTGATTTCGGCTGCCCTTGTACCTGAACGCCGGTGCTCCAGTTGTTGTCTTCCATCGGCGTATATAAGCTGATGCCAACCTTCTTCACCCCGGGCAGTGCGTGGAACCGCTGCTCAATCGTCCGGTAGAGAGCCTCCAACTGTTTCGCCTCATAGCCCGCCGCCTGGGGATTGAGGTGCACGATATAGCGGTTCGTGGTATCCAGCCGCAAGTTCGTGTGCTGGAGCTTGTTCAGGCTCTCGGAGAATAGCCCTGCGCCCACCAGCAGCACCAGCGACATGGCCGCCTGCACGACCACCAGGCCGCGTTGTAACAGGGAAGCACCCGAGCCCGTTGTCCGTGCTCCGGTCCGCAACGCATCCGACGGCTCCGCCTGCGCGGCAATCCAGGCCGGAGCCAAACCAAACAGGATACCTGTCAGCAGCGACAGGCCACAGGCAAAGGCCAGCACGGGCATCGATGGGCTGGCGTGAATCGGGAGGCGTTGCGCGCCGGAAAACGCCAGCGCCAGAAGCATGCGCGTACCCGCATAGGCCACGGCCAGTCCCGCAATCCCGCTCAGCCCGGCCAGCAATACGCTTTCCGTCAACAGTTGGCGGATGATCCGCCCTCGCTTGGCCCCCAGCGCAATCCGCAGGGATAGCTCCGCCTTGCGCCCCATCCCGCGGGCCAGCAGCAAGTTGGCAATGTTGGCGCACGCAATCAGCAGAACCAGTCCGGAGATGATCATCAGCAGGCGCAGATTGGAAGCGTACACTTCCTGTAATTCCTGGATACCGGCGCCCCCCGGCGTCAGGACCACGTGTACTTTCGCCAGCAGCGCCTTGCCCTGGCCCGAGGAAAAGGTCCTGGTTTCCGCAAATGAGTGCTTCACCAGCGCGCTCAGCTTTTCCCGAAGCGGCCCCCTGGCCACCCCCGGCTTCACGCGCCCGATGAAATACAGCCATCGGGCGTCGGGATCGTGCACATAGGGAACATTCGCGAGCACCGGCATCGTCTCAATGGGCAGAAAGAAGTCCGGAGGCGAGCTCGACAGCCGGTCGCCGTAGAATCCTGCCGGCGCGATTCCGACAATCGTCACCGCCTTTGTATTGATCCAAAACGTGCTGCCCACCACCGAGGCGTCGCCCGCATAGTCGCGCTGCCAGGCCATGTAGCTCATCACCGCCGCCGGGGGCGCGCCCGCAACATCGTCTGTGTCGCCCAACAATCGTCCCGCCGGGGCCCGCAGCCCAAAGGTGCGGAAATAGTTGCCGGACACAAACTCGCCCATCACCGACCGCGCGCCGTCACGGTCTCCATCGCGCCGGGCGATGATCGGCCGGTACCCAAAACCCGCCTGCATGGCCGCCAGTTCCTCGAACTCCGGCGCATTTTTCTTCAATAGCAGCCAGGTCTCCGTTGCAAACAGGGTGTAATCGCCATCGTCCTGCGCGCCGCTGGACACGCAACAGTCGTTGTTGTCCCCAATCCGCACCAGGGTCTTCGGATCGGCTACCGGCAGATTCTTCATCAGCACTGCATTCACGAGCGTGAAGATCGCCGCATTCGCTCCGATCCCCAGCGCCAGGGTCAGTACCGCCGTCGCTGTGAATCCGGGCGTCCGCCTAAGCTGGCGTAACGCAAAGCGCACATCCTGCATTAATGTCGTTTTCACGTTTGCGGCCCGGCTGTTCCGTACGATTCCTCCAGTTTGACGGGTGCGCGGCGCTTCAGTTAGCGCATGACGGGCAGTTTCGTATGGAATCGGCCGATTTCACTCGCGCGAATGCGCGGGGGCTCGAGATGCGGGGCAGGTCGAAAAAGGGCGGCCGCCACCACCTGCGGCCGCCCCAGGGATAAACTAACCTTTAGCTTTGTGAGTCTGATGCTCTTCCTGGATGCGGGCCCAATCATCGGCCCTCTTGCCGGCCTCCTCCTTCGCGATCCCGTACCGCTCTTGCAGCCTGCCGACAAGCTTATCGCGTGTTCCCGCGATTTGATCGAGGTCGTCGTCGGTGAGTTTTCCCCATTGTTGTTTCGCCGCGCCTTTGAGCTGCTTCCATTTTCCTTCAACTTGATCCCAATTCATTGTGTTGACTCCTTATAACCGCGATAATCGGATTGACCTGACGAGGTCGCGCCATCGAAAATTGCCGTCAGAACAGCTACCTGGATGACCAGGGCGGCCGCGAAGCTTGTCAGGACTGTGATTCCAACCAGTATCAGTTCCATCTCGCCATGAAGACCAGCAAGCGGATGCCCGATGTATTGACATATACCTGCCGTGAATTCTGGCCTGCCTTCTGCGATCATGGACGGAATGTCTCCCGTCAGGCAATTCCTCTGCGCGGCTCTGCTCACGCCGGTCCTGTTTGCGCAGCCCGATATTCCGGCCTGGTGCCGGCCGCTGCCGCGCGCCGAATATCAAGGCCTGGAGCGGGTTCCAGTCAAGGATCCCTGGTTTGAAGTCTATCGAGTCGCGCCTGGAGTTTCCGCCATTTACGAACCGCATCAGTCGGAGGAGACCATCAGCTATCTCATCGCCGGCCGCAAGCAGGCGCTGCTCTTCGATACCGGCATGGGAATCAGCGACATTCGGAGAATCGCAAACGGGCTAACTCGGTTGCCGGTCGTGGTGCTGAACTCGCACACGCACAACGATCATGTGGGCGGCAACTGGCAATTCGACACGATATATGGCATGGATACCGCGTTCACTCGCGCGAATGCACCCGGCTCCCGCGACGCGGCGCAGGCCGAAGTAGCGCCCGGCGAGATTTGCGGCAAGTTGCCGCCGGGATTCGACCGCAAAGCCTATGCCACCAGACCCTGGAAGATCACCGCGTTTAAACATGATGGCGACCGGATCGATCTGGGCGGCCGGTCCCTCGAGATTATCGCTACGCCGGGCCATACCCCGGATGCGATCTGTCTCTTCGATCGCGATCACGGGCTGCTGTTCACCGGCGACACTTATTATCCGGCTCCTATCTGGCTGTTCCGCCCCGAGACCGACCTGAAGGCCTACCACGCCTCGATCAGGCGGCTGGCCGCGCTGGCGCCGCATGTCCGGATGGTGCTCGGCGCCCACAACGTTCCCGTCGCGCCGCCCACGGTGCTGCCCAATCTGGTGTCCGCATTCGAGGCGGTTCGTGCCGGCAAGGTTTCCGCGGCGCCGGACTCACCCGGCAAGGTTCTATATACGGTGGGAGACTTCCGCTTCCTGATGCAATCGCCATAAATGCAAATAGGCCGGGAGCTCATCAGGAGCCCCCGGCCGATGGTTGCAGGCTGCTATCGCCTAGTAGTGGAGAGTGTCCGTCGAACCTGACACCGGCGAGAAGCCGCAAGAAGGCCCGCCGTAGGAGTACACGGCCCCGAAGAAAGTGGATGGCACGCTGGTGAAGGCGGGATACCCGTGATAGACCTTGGTGTTCTTGAACTGCGTCTCGCCGCTGGAGGGGAAGTCCAGGCACGTGGTGATGTTATATGCTTCCAGCACGCCCGCGAAGGCCCAGTTCCACGTATATCCGGAAGTCCACACTTTGAGATTGGACCAGGCGCCCGTGATGGTGTCCTTGGACTTGATGATCCAATTGGTTTTTCCGCTCGAAACACTGGTCACGTAAGTGTTGCCGCTGATGGTGTCGCCGGGATTGACTCTTTCGCCGGGGCTGTGAAGCGCACTGCTGCCGACCATCCAACTGGCGATTACCCAGTAGTTACCGCCGATATTTCCGCCGGCGGAAGTCGCGCCGTACTGTAGAACCGGCTGTATGATCAAATTCTCGGTGGTCGGCTCAAGTGCGTTGAAGATGTAGATCAAACCGCCGTTGTCGGTCGGGGTATTTGGCACGGTCCAGGTGCCCGAGATCTTGTCGATGTTGTCGCCGCTACCGAGCGACACTTCCTCTTGCACCGCTTCGACCCAGCCGTTTCCTGTGCCGGGAGCATCCCCAAATTGGGGAGCGACCTGATGTAGCGGACGCGTTCTGATGGGAGCCTCGCTGCAGGCGTCGTAATGCGCCACGATGGACCCTTCCAGGGTGATATCCCCGTTCTCTTCGACCTGGGCGCCGTTAGGGATTTCGTGCACGCAATCCGGGCGGATCAGGGCTCCCGGAACCTGCACCCAGTCGGGATGCGCTTTCAGCGCAACCGTGAGCGGATCGGATGGCTGGGCTTGCACGGCCGGGACAAGACAAAAAGCGATGGCCAGGGGGACGATCGTGAAGCCCGCCCGGGCGGAAATGTTTGTGATTCGTTCTGCGAGTGACATGGCGTTTCCCTTTCCTCTGTTTGTATTTGGCAAGATTGCCTAACAATCACAAAGTGGAAGGAGATCCTGAACTGTGCCACTCGACCGGAAAGATTTTTTCAAGAAGATAAAGGGGGCGATTGTAACTGGCCCGGCCGCGCGATGGTTATAATCTCCGGGCTCGCATCGCTCAGTGGCTGCCGATCCCAATCCCCGAATTGCTCCTCGATCGATAAACCAGCGCCGGCCAGGAACGAGGACAGCAAATCCGCATCAAGAAATCGCAGCGTGCTTCGGCTGAGCCGCGGCTGAGCCCAAGTGGGGCTGGTGAAGGAGTGAGTGAAAGAAACGGTCTTACCGTCGAAGATTGTCTCAACCTGGGTCGATATCCGCACCGTGCCGCCCTGCGCGTCGGTTACCTCGACGGCGTTCTCCGGCGTCCAACTCTCCCACGCGCGTGCCGGCGGGTTACGAGTTTCGAAAGCAAAACGGCCGTTGTTTGTAAGTGCCCGGCGGATTGCCGCGAGCGACTCCCGAAGCTCCTGGTCCTCGATGAGCGTCTGAAAGGCGTGACCCGTCATGACAACGAGGTCGAACTCGTGCGCCCACGCGATCGAGGTAAGATCGCCGGGGACCCACTCGATATCACGGCGCTTACGCGCCTGCGTGAGCATGCCAGCCGCCGGATCGAGCCCGCATAGCCGGCCCTGATGGCCGGACTGGCGGGCCTCGTGCAACAGCGCGCCCGTTCCGCAGCCGGCGTCCAGCACCGCTTCAGCGGACATCACCAGCGGCAGGTAAAAGTCAAAGTCTTTTCGTTCAGCTCGCGGCCACCAGGCGTCGTACAGCCCGGCGAGATCGGTGTCGGAGAATAGGCGGTCGGCCATATCATCAGCACGTTGTAGCTCGCGACGCTACCGCGCGGGCGAGGCAGAGAAGGAGAAGGTTGCCGCGGGCAGATAGCGTCCCTGGGCATCCTGACCATCCAGCGCCAGTTTGTAGAGACCGGGGGCGGAAAGAAATGATGCAGAGAGCACGATGCCGATGGCATCGGGAGACGAGGGATGCAGTTGATCCTTTTGCCATACAACCTGCCCGCGATCATTACGCAGGATGGCGCGATAGGCGGCGAAGCGGCTAAAATCGGACTCCAGCGTGAGTACGGTCAACGCCGGGGCGGGCGGAACCGCAATTCTATTTGGCGCGCCTTCACCACGTACCGGACTCAGAATGTAGACCGCCGCGCCGGCCTGTTCCATACCCTCGGCCTGGCTGTGAGCCGCGCTCAGCTCGGCCTGGTTCCTGGCGAGCTCGCTGCGCGCGGAGCCGAGTTGGCGGACGAGAACGAAGGAAGGCGTCAGGGCGAGCACCAGGGCAGCCGCCGCGGCAGCCGGCGCCCATCGCCAGGCGAACACCTTCCGCACGCCCACGGACGGCGAGTCGCGCGGGGGCGCCGCCGCAGCCATTTCCGCCGCCGAGAGACGCAGCCCCTCCCGCAGGTGCGTGGCGAGGTTCAACTGCTGCACACAATCCGGGCAATCCAGAAAGTGCTCCTCAAACTCCGCGCGCAGGTCCACCGGCAGCGTCCCGCGGACGTACCGATCGATCAGATTGTTTTCTTCGATCTGTGCGTGATCCATGGGCCGCCTCGGGGGTTTTCGGAGTCTCTCATTTGCTAAGTGATCCTTCCGGCATAGTTATTCCACTCTCGCTCGTTATTTTTTTCCGCTGTCCATTTCCTCCAGCAAAGCCCGGAAACGTTCCCTGGCCCGGCAGAGCACTTGGTTGAAATGAGTGCTGGACAAACCCAGATCCTCGCAAATGCGGTCTTTGTCGTCGTCGGCGATATAGAACCGGAACAATACCGTGCGGTCCCGTTCCGAAGGCATGGCCGCCAGAACTCGCCGCGCCAGCGTCTTTCGCTGTTCCTGCAGCAACCGATCGAGCTGGCTGGGCTCCGGACTGTACAGCACCGCCGTTTCCGCCGGCTCTTCCCTGGCCTGCTGCTTCGAAGTCCGGCGAAAGTGATCAATCATCAGGTTGCGCGCCACGCTCACAATGAACCCGGAGAGCCGCTCCGGCTCCCGCACTTCGCCCCGCCGGACCTTCTGTAGCACCAGGCAGAAGGTCTCCTGATAAATGTCGTCGGCGTCGGTATCCGGGGCCGACTGACGGATCACCACCCGGACTCCGCCTGCGTAGCGTTCGACCAGTTCGTTCTCGGCGCTTTTTTCCCCGGCGAGGATGCGCCGCACCAGGTCCGCCGGACTGGTTCGGGTTATCTCCATTCCCCCTGCAGCGTGAATGCCGCCCAATAGTGCGGCCGCGCCCAGCGGCCTTCCTTCCAGATCGATACCTGAGCCCGGCGCAGGGCGGCGGCGGGACGCAGGCCATCCACCAGCATAGACCTGTAAAAGCGGGTCATCAACTCCGCCGTGGAGAGATCCGGAACAGTCCACAGACTGGCAACCACGCGGGGGCTGCCCGCATACCAGAACGCTCGCGTCAGACCCACCAGGCCTTCACCGCGCACTTCGGCGCCCAGAGCCGTCTCGCAGGCGCTCAGCACTACCAACTCGGCGTGCAGGCGCAGATTGAATATGTCGGTGGTCTGCAACAGCCCATTTTGCCTGTGGCCTGCGCGGTCGAATAGCGAGAGCACGATGCCGGAAAGCTCGGGATGCGCGGCATTCACAATTCCATGGGACGCCAGATGGATGAACTTATACCGGCTCAAGACACCGCTGGTGGCCGTGGCCAGACTGGCATCGAAATCCAGCGCCGAGAAACGGCTGCGCTCCGCCGCCAGAGACAGGATGGCCTGCGCCTCGCGGCGCGTGGAGGGCAGCCGGTCGAATGCCATTGCTCGATTTTCGGGCGTGCCGCGTTGCGCTTCTCTGGCGGTGGATGCTTGTTCCCTGGACCCAAACCGGGCATCGTCGGCGCTGAACACGGGATCGGCCAGAACCGCCACGGAGCCCTCGGCCAGGCGGTCCTTACCCGTTCCGCGACGGATGAAGGCGATGGTCGACGCCGAGGGCAGGTTGACAACTTCGTTCGTGGCGATCAGAGGTGTGCCGCCCAAAGGCAACGCGCAGAAGGGCACGTAATCGAGCGCGCCTTCGGTCACCACCAGCAGGCGCCGCGAACCGATGACCGGCGCCACCGGCCCAAGAATCGCGCGGCTCAACTGCGCCAGCGACGAATCTGTAGGCGGGCCGCCGTTGCCGCTCAGCTCGGCGTATGCCTGGCGCGCCAGGCGCTCGATTTCCGGCCGCGGTGGAAGCTCGAAGCCGCGAAATGTCCGCTGGGTGACTGCCCAGACGAAGCTCCGCTCACTGCCCAGCGAATACTCGAGCAATAGCGTGCTCTCGTCCAGATACCCGCGCCGCAACTCGGCCAGCCTGAGTGGCTGCGGATCGACGAACGCGGCATATCGCGGACTGGCCTTCAACACGCGCTCTTCCAGCTCCCGATACCGCGTGGTCAACGTCTGGATCTCGGCTTCGGTGGCTGCCGCCCGCACCGCGTCCTTGTCCGCGCGAAACTTGATCTGCTGTTCGCCCTTGGCGCGCAGGCGCGCGCGCACGATGCGCTCCTGCCGGAGTAACTCCGTGTCGACGCCCTCCCGGATGGATTCCCCCGACTGGCTCAACATATCCAGCAGGCTGCGGGCGCGGGCGCGCTCCGACGTTTCAAAGGCCTGCATGTCGTAGCCTTGGTTGGGATGCAGCCGGTCGAGGCGCATCAGCGCCCGGATACGTAGCTCATACTGCTCCAGCACGGTTGAGAAATATGCAGACCGCAGCTCCGAGCCGATCATATCGGCGCGCAAGGCTTCATTGATTTCGAGCGCGCCGTCGAGCTGCTGGAGCGCGGCTTGCCAGTCGTCGCTGTCCGCCGCCAGTTTCGCCAGCCGGAAAAGCGTCTTCGATTCATGCAGCCGATCGCCGATTTGGGAGAGTTCTTCCCTGGCCGCCTGTAACGGCCCAGACGCCTTCTCGCGATCGCCCAGCGCCAGGTAGACCGAGCCGACCCCCAGCAGAGCCACGGCCTCGCGCTGCCGGTCGCCCAACTCGCGCGATATAGACAACGACTGCTCACAATTCGGCTGCGCCGCGGAGGCCTTGCCCTGGCCCAGGAAAACCGTGCAGACGCTATCAAGCAGATTGGCTTCCACCGAACGGTCGGTAGCCTCACGCGCCAGGGCCAGGGCGCGCTGATAGCTTTCCAGGGCCTTGTCGCGCTCGCCTTTATATTCGTACGATGCGGCCAGATTGCCCAGCGCCACAGCCTGTCCGCGTTTGTCGCCGATGCGCTGCTGGATCTTGAGGGCCTGCGCGTTATACTCCAGTGCCCGGTCGGAATCGCCTAATGACAGGTAGGCGCGCGCGATGTTGGTGAGCACGCTCTCCTCGACATGCGCATCGCCGAGATCCCGGCTCAGGGGCAGCGCCTGGTGCAGAGCATCCAGCGCCTCGCGCGGCTCGCTGAGCGCCATTTCAGCGGTCCCCAGATTGCCGAGCGCCATGGCCTGGCCCCGTTTGTCGCCGGCGGCGGCGGCCAGCGGCAGCAACTCCCGGTAGGCTTCCACGGCTTTGTCGGGCTCGCCCAGCTGCGCGTACGCGTGCGCCATATAGTTCAATGTTTGCGCCTCGCCCCGCTTGTCCTGAATCTGACGGCGGAGAGGCAGCGCCTGCTGGAGAAAATCGAGCGCCTCCTGGGTATGGCCGAGCCTCAAGTGAACGCTGGCGAGGTTGGCCAGCGCGGTGGTCTCCACCTTCCGGTCGCCGGCTTCTTGCGCCAGCTGCGCAGCCAGGCTGACATATTCCATCGCCTTGCCCGGATTCCCCTGATTCATGTACACCGAGCCGATGTTGCTCTGGGTGATGGCCTGCAGATCCTTGTCGTCCGCCTTACGGCTGTACTCCAGGGATTGCTGATAGTATTCGAGCGCCTTCGCCGTTTTCCCCGAATAGGCTGCTACCACGCCCAGGTTACTGACGATGCTCCCGCGCCCATCATCGTCGCCGGCTGCGTTGGCCACCGCCAGCGCGCGTTCAAAGCATTCCTGGGCTTTGGCCTTCTCGCCTAGAGAAAGGTATACGTCGCCCTTGGCATCCAGCGCGCGGCCCTCTTCCTGCTTGTCGTCCAACTCGTGCCAGAGGGCGATCGCCGCATCGAATTGCACGATGGCCTGCGTGAACGCCGCTTTGGTCCCCTGCGCCTGCAGCTTCTTCGCCGCCTCGCGAGTTTGTTCCGCCTGGACGCGCTTCGCATCATCCGCCCGTGCCGGACGCACTTCGGCCAGGGTGATGGTGTAGCTGCGGATGGGGGCGTCGGCTTCGGCGAGGCTGACACTCAGGCGGTAGGTTCCTGCTTCGACGGTACTGCAGGAAAGCTCCATCATGCGCTGCTGTCCCGCTGCATTCTCGACGGTCGCCAGGACCGCTCCCGATGGCGCGCTTAACCGGACGGTCATTGGCGACCCATGCGGCTTTACCGAAATTCGAAAATATGTTGCCGCTCCGGCCTGTATGCCATAGCTGCGGGCCGCCTGGTTTTCAAAAACGGCGTCTAAGCTCGACCGAAGGGTGAGATCCTGTGCGGCTATTCTTCCGGCGCACCAGGCGATGACGAGAGCGCGCCGGACATAGCAAATCGGATTGCGGGGCAATGCGTCCACAGGAGCCTTGTCCGCCTAGTTTAGCGCGTCCTATGGCGTGTGATACCCTATGTCAGCACCACCTTGAAGAGGAGTCTCCCCGATGATCATCGGCGTCCCCAGAGAAGTCAAAGATCATGAAACCCGCGTCGGCTTGGTGCCCAGCGGAGTCACGGCCCTGCGCGAGGCCGGCCACGAGGTACTCGTCCAGACCACCGCGGGTCAAGGCAGCTCCCTCACCGACGATGAGTTCGCCGCAGCCGGCGCCGTCATCCTACCCACTCCCGCCGATGTCTGGCGCCGAGCCGACCTGGTGGTAAAGGTAAAGGAGCCGCAGCCCTCGGAATACAGCCACCTGCGGCCCGGCTTGATTCTCTTCACGTACCTGCATCTCGCCCCGCTGCCCGAATTGACCAACCGCATGCTCGAATCCAAGGTGAACGGGGTGGCCTACGAGACCATTCACGATCTCGACGGTTCCCTGCCCCTGCTCACGCCCATGAGCGAGGTGGCCGGGCGGATGGCCGTGCAGGTGGGCGCACAGTATCTCGAGGCGCCGAATGGAGGACGCGGGGTGCTGCTCGGCGGCGTGCCCGGAGTCGCGCCGGCCAACTGCGTCATCATCGGCGGAGGCGTGGTAGGAACCAATGCCGCCAAGATCGCTCTCGGCATGGGCGCCCACGTGACCATCATCGACCGCAACCTGAACCGCCTGCGGCAACTGGACGATATCTTCGGCGCGCGCCTGGTTACAGTGGCGTCCAACGCGTGGACCATCGGCGAGACCCTCAGAACCGCGGACCTGGTGGTGGGCGCGGTGCTGATTCCCGGCACTTCCGCCCCCAAGCTGGTGCGCCGCGAGATGATCGCCAACATGAAGCGCGGCGCGGTGGTGGTGGACGTAGCCATCGACCAGGGCGGCTGCTTTGAAACCTCCCACGCCACCACTCACACCGAGCCTGTCTACTTTGTCGACGGCGTGCTGCACTACTGCGTCTCCAACATGCCGGCCGCCGTGCCGCACACTTCCACCTTCGCGCTCACCAATGCCACGTTCCCTTACCTGCTGGAGCTGGCCAACAAGGGCCTGGAGCGCGCCTGCACCGAACATCCCGGCCTGCGCGAGGGTGTGAATACCTACAACGGCTTCGTCACGCACGCCGGCGTGGCGGATTCGCAGGGCCGCGAACACCACGAATTCGCCGGTGTAGTATAAGAAGTGAAGCAATGCCAGTCACCGCGCAGCAAACCGAAATCGCCCCCCGCCCTCTTACCGCGCTGACGGAAGAAGAGCAGCTGTTCCAATCCACCGTGCGCCAGTTCGCGCGCGAGCAGATCGGCCCCTACGTCCGCGAGATGGACGAAGCCGGTGTTTTCCGCAAAGACATTATCCGCCGGTTTTTTGAGCTGGGCCTGATGGGGATCGAGATCCCGGAGGAGTACGGCGGAAGCGGCGGCAGCTTTTTCCAGTGCATCCTGGCGGTGGAGGAATTGTCGGCGGTGGATCCTTCGGCGGGGGTCATCGCCGATGTGCAGAACACCATCGTCAACAACGCCATTCTGCGCTGGGCCAACGCCGCGCAGAAGAAGAAATATCTGCCGCGCCTGGCCGCCGACACTGTAGCATCGTACGCGCTGTCGGAAGCCGGTTCCGGCTCGGATGCCTTCGCCCTGGCCACGCGCGCCGTGGATGCCGGCGATCATTTTCTGATCACCGGCCGCAAGCTCTGGATCACCAACGCCGCCGAATCGGGCCTCTTCCTGCTTTTCGCCAACGCCGATCCGGCCGCGGGCTACCGCGGCATCACGGCATTCCTGATCGAGCGCGAGTCCCCCGGTTTCCAGGTTGGCAAGAAAGAGGACAAGCTGGGCATACGCGCCTCTTCCACTTGCGAGCTGATCCTGGACAACTGCCGGGTGCCGCGCGAGAACGTGCTGGGCGAGGTGGGGAAGGGCTACAAGATCGCCATCGAGACGCTGAACGAGGGCCGCATCGCCATCGGCGCGCAGATGATCGGCCTGGCGCGCGGCGCGCTCGACCACGCGGTGGCGTATGCTAAAGAAAGGAAGCAGTTCGGCAAGGCGATCGGCGA
>DATGGM010000270.1:0-1701 GCA_035308525.1 Bryobacteraceae bacterium | reverse complement strand
CCAATCTGGAGGTTGCGTGCTCGGTGGGAGTGGAGACCATCGTTCCGGGCACCGTGACGGACCTCAACAATGGTTTGGCTAAGGTGCTAGTGGAACAGCACGTTTTCACGGCAGTGCCGCCTGAAGACCTCGCCGGCCATGCCGATGTTCTCGTCTGTTTCCGCGCGGAAGACGTCACGCTGCGGACCGGCGATGCGCTCAAGGATAGCGCGCGCAATCACGTGTCGGGACGAATCGCGGCCATCGACTCGGAAGGCGCCGTAGAGCGCATTACACTCGACTGCGGGTTCCCGCTGGTGGCGCTGGTCACGCGCCAGGCTCGCGAGGAAATGGGGCTCACCGTGGGAACCGTGGTAACCGCTGCCGTGAAGGCCACGGCGGTTCACCTCATTCCCCGGAATTGACACGGACACCCGAGGCGTTCGATGCTAATTTGACGCAATTCAGCAAGAAACGGAGAGCTACAAAATGGTCACACTGAATGATGCAAGGCGGGTGATCGCCGCTGCCGAGAAGAAAGCCACCGAGATGAACCACCCGATGAACATCGCTGTCGCCGATGGCGGCGGCAACCTGATCGCGCATGTCAGGATGGACGGCGCGTGGTTGGGAAGCATCGATATCTCGATCAAGAAGGCCTACACGTCGCGCGCTTTCGATATCGCGACCAAGGATTTGGCGCCGCATTGCTACTCCGGCGCACAATTCTTTGGCATCCATGCCTCCAACGACGGCAAGATTATGATCTTCGCGGGCGGCATTCCGCTGAAGAAAGACGGCAAAGTGGTGGGCGCGATTGGCGTGAGCGGCGGCTCAGGCGATCAGGATCATGCCGTAGCCGAAGCGGGCGCCGCCGCTTTCTAACCGCCGGCCAGTTTGGCGCAGGCATTTCGTTTTTGCAATACCTGTGTCATATTTGTAAGACAATGCGCGTGCTGAACCATCTGGCTGCCCTCCGCCTGAAACGCGGAATGTCAGCCGTCGATCTGGCCGCTCGCGCCGGCATCACCCGGCAAACAGTTTACGCCGTGGAAGCCGGCAGTTACGTCCCCAATACGCTGGTGGCCTTGCGCCTGGCCCAGACTTTGGGAGTCACAGTGGAGGACCTGTTCCTGCTCGAGGAACCGGAGCGCACGCCGGCCCGCAGGCAGGAAGTCGAGCTGCTGCCGGGCGATGCCGAATCCCGGCCCGGGCAGCCGGTCCAACTGTGCCGCGTAAACCGCCGCCTGCTGGCGGTGGCCGCCTCCCCCATTTCCTGGCGCCTGCCGCCTGCCGACGCCGTGATGATGGAGCCGAGCGCCGGAAAAGCGGCGGTGCAGACGCTGCTCGAAGAAGACGGCCTGCAAAATCGATTGCTGGTGGCCGGCTGCGACCCCGGCATTTCCGTCCTCGCGAAGCATCTGCGGCTGGCGGGCGTCGAGGTGGTTGCGGCTAATCGCAATAGTTCGCAGGCGCTCGATCTGCTGCGGCGCGGCCTGGTGCATGTCGCGGGCACTCATCTGCGCGATGAAGTCAGCGGCGAATCCAATCTGCCCGCCGTAAGCAAGCTGTTCCCTCGGGGCAGCGCCGCCGTGGTGAGTCTGGCGTTGTGGGAGGAGGGCCTGCTGGTGGCCAAAGGCAATCCCAAACGCATTAGCGGCATCGAAGACCTGGCGCGCAAAGGCATCACCTTGATCAACCGCGAGCCTGGGGCCGGCAGCC
>DATGGM010000269.1:0-2925 GCA_035308525.1 Bryobacteraceae bacterium | reverse complement strand
CCGAACTGCGCCGTCTTTACGACTCCATCCAGCAGGTGCTCAGCCAGGCCATCGCCGCCGGCGGCTCTTCGGTTTCCGATTACGTGAACGCCGAAGGCGAGCCCGGCTTCTTCCAATTCGAGCACCGCGTCTATGGCCGCGAAGGCGAGCCCTGCCGGATCTGTGGCACGCCCGTAAAACGCCTGGTTATCGCCGGCCGGAGTAGCCACTACTGCCCGGACTGCCAGAAATGACGGTATCCGCGGGCACGCCGATGCTTGCGCCGCACCGTCAGCACGGAGACCTGCGGGACTTACTTGTATCTGTTTCTGTTCGCTACCGGTTGCGGTTCGCCTCCACTTGCACGTTCTCCAGGCGATGCACGCCGCTGCGCCGCAGGGTGTGCAGAATCCCCCAGACGACCACGGCGGCGGTGCACATAGTCAGCAGCATAAACATCAGGACTGATACCAATGACGGCCAGACCGCCAATCCACCAGCAACGCTGGCAGCCTTCGCGATCGTGAGCACCGTACCGGCGAAGATCACCAGCATCAGGAACACGGTAGAGCGGGGAAAACGAAACTGGGGTTGCATATTGAACCTCCGCAATGGCATGGCAGGGCCGAACAGACGGTCAAAATGCGCACGCAGGGCGCCGGACAGCAGTCCACAGAATTCGCGCCAGTAGAAGCTGATCTTCGCGGCCACGGCCGGCGGAAGCTCGCTGCGTGCGTGGCGGAAGACGGACACCATCTCCTCGCCAAATTCATCGCGATAGCTTCTCGGATACAGGCATAACAACCAGCGGTAAGCCGTAAGCGCCACGATCACGCCTCCTTACGGGCCACGCGCAGGGCAGCCACCCTGGTCAGGTGGCGCATGCGCTCGATTTCCATTTGCAGGTTGCGCCGCCCGCGCGAGGTGAGCCTGTAGGTGCGCCGGTCGCGCGGGGTCTTATCCTCTTCCACGCGTTCGATCCAGTCGTCACTGAGCAGGCGCTGCAGCGCGCCGTACAAGGTGCCCGTGCTGAGCAGCACCCGGCCGCCGCTCAGGGCTTCCACGTCTTTCAGGATGGAATAGCCATGCCGCGGCTGTTCCGCCAGGCTCAGCAGCACCAGCAATACCGGTTCACTTAAGGCAAAAGCCTTCATAGTACATTGCCCGACATGTCGTACGACGCTATGTTAGGCTGGAGGGTTGCGTCTGTCAAGCGGCCCCGTCCGCGGGTACATTCCACAACCGCCCCGCGCAGTGATAGGCTAATCGTTCTCTTATGGCCAACTTTGCTATTGGTGTGGATCTGGGCGGGACGAACCTGCGCATCGCGGCGGTGGATGAGAGCGGCACCCTGCTGGAGAAGGTAACCACGGGCACGCGCGTGGCCCTGGGGCGCGACCAGGTGATCAACGACATGTGCGACGCCATCCGCGGCTTAACCGCGAAATTCCAGGCCTCGCGCACCATGCTGGGCGCCGGCATCGGCGTGCCCGGCATTATTGACATGGAAACCGGGCTGTTGCGCGAGTCGCCCAATCTGCCGGGCTGGGAGGAGTACCCGGTGCGGGAGGAGATTGAGCGCCGCCTGAGCGCGCCCGTCATTCTGGAAAACGATGCCAATGCCGCCGCCCTGGGCGAGAAGTGGCTGGGCGCCGCGCGCGACGTGAACGACATGTGCATTCTGACCCTGGGCACAGGTGTGGGGGGCGGGTTGGTGCTGCACGGGCGCATCTGGCACGGCATGAACGGCATGGCCGGCGAATTCGGGCACATGACGGTTGACCCCGACGGGCCGCGCTGCAATTGCGGCAACACGGGATGCGTGGAGCAGTTCGCTTCCGCCACCGCGGTCATGCGCATGGCGCGCGAAGCCATTACCGGCGGCCGGGCGCCGCAACTGGCGCGGGCGGCGGGCTCCGACCCCGAGTTCAGCGCGAAAATTGTTTATAACCTGGCCATCCAGGGCGATGAGCCCGCGCGCGAGATTTTCGGCCGCGTTGGAATGGCCCTCGGAATCGTAGTCGGCGACCTGGTCAATGCCCTGAACTTGCCCATGTACGTGATTGGCGGCGGAGTGGCCAGCGCCTGGGAAGCTTTCTCGCCCTACATGTTTGAGGAACTGCAGAAGCGTTCCATGGTGTACGCCGCCACCGCGCCGACTCCGGAAGCGCGCCAGCCCAGCATGGGCGTCCCTGCGTTTCCTTCCAAGGAAAAAGGCACGGGAGCCGCGGCCGAGGTTCAGCCGCGGGCGGTGGGACGAAAAACCATCGTGACGCGGGCATTGATGGGAAGCGACGCCGGATTGTACGGCGCCGCGCGCCTGCCCATGCTCGGTTCCGATCCGGCGTGGGATTGAGACCCCAGTTGCCAGTGGTCAGTTGCCAGTGGTCAGTTAAACCGGTCGTTGGTCGTCCGCCGTTGGTTGTCAGTAATTCGTTAACTGGCGTTGGCTACCAGGCTGGCTATCAATCTTCGGTTGAGTTAGGTACCAGAAACTAGGTAGTGGGCACTATTCGCGTCGCGCTGCTCGGCACCCGCATCACCTTTCGGAACGCGCCCACAAAAAACTCATTCTGTTCGGGTGTGCCGATGGTGACGCGCATGGCGTTGGGCGCTCCCCACAGCCCCAGCGGCCGAATGACGACGCCCTCCGCTTCCAGGCGAGCGGCCAGGGGAGCGGCCTCCTGGCCGATATCCACATAGATGAAGTTTGCCCAGGTTGGCGCCGCGCGATAACCCGTCTCGGCCATCGCTCGAGTCAGAAATTCCGCTCCAGCGGCGTTGTTCTCCAGAGTGCGACGCACGTGAGCCTCATCATCGAGCGCGGCCAGGGCGCCGGCCTGCGCCACCGAAGAGACCGAAAACGTGGCCCGCGCCCGGCCCAGGCGAGCCATCAGCTCCGGAGTTCCAAAACCGTAGCCAATACGCAGCCCCGCCAATCCGTGC
>DATGGM010000268.1:0-3640 GCA_035308525.1 Bryobacteraceae bacterium | reverse complement strand
CACCTTCCTCCCCGCCGTGCGTGTATCCACCGCCACATCCATCCCCGCCCGGGGCCTTAACACCTCCCCAGCCGCCGAAGTCTCCAAGCTCAAAGACAGCCCTGACTTTTCAGTTCAACTGGTTTCGCCCTTCAGCCAGCGCGCCACCGGCGGCGATTACGGCACCATGGCCGTCGACGCCGCCGGACGCTTCCATCCTATGTGGCCCGACGCGCGACCAAACGACGCCTCTGGCGCTTGGCAGCTCTACACCGCCTCCATTCACGTTGTCGACGCCACCGCGCTCGACACCTCCACGCAAAAAAGCCCCGCCGCCTCCGCATGCGCCGCCGAAGCCACTCAACTCGAGCCAATCTTCGAGGAAATCAAGTGGGATAACGCCTCGAACGAGATAGTCGTCCCAGTTCGCCTGCTAAATAAGTCCGCCGAAACTCTCACCAATTCCATTCAAGTCCGCGCCACTCTCGATTTCAACAGCAAGAGCCTTTCCCATCCCCCCGCGCTCACCCCGAAGCTTTTCGACCCCGCCCGCGCCGCCTTCGCCGACGAAGTCACCTTCACCTACCCTCTCTTTCCCTCCTTCCCGCTTTTCCCCTCCTCCATCACTGCCCCCCAAAGCTGGCGCCTCCGGGCCCCCGCCCCCAATTTCATCGACTTCTCCTTCAAGCTCCAAATTTCCGGCGCCAACTGCCCCGCGAAATAGTCGCCCCTCGGACGCTCGAAAATAAAAAAGCCCGATGGGATTCACATCCCATCGGGCTCAACCTAAAATTCGCAGTCTAGCTAGTTAAACTTACTGTACATCCGCCACCTTCCCATTGATAAATGTCACCTTCATATCCTTGTACACGTACAACACCTTCGGCCCCAGGTTCACAATCTTCTCCGGTTGTCCCAGCGCCGCAACCACCTGATCGGTGGTCATGCCCATCTGAATCGTCTGCGGCTCAGCCTGCTGCGACGGTGCCGCGGCCGCCTGTCCGCCGCCCTGATCGCCACCCTGCGCCTGCTGCTGGTCCCCGCCGCCTTGCGCATTCTGATCGGCGCCGCCACCATTCTGATCGTCGCTCATCGCGAAGAGCTGCCCGATCGTGTCCTCGACCGGTCCAGCCTGCATCGTCGCCAGCTGTCCCTTCGGAAATTGAAAAACCACAATCGCCTTCACGTAGGTTGGTGGATCTACTTTATTGCACGTGTCGCATTCCACAAGGTTGACTGTCACCTGATCCTTCGCCGGCGTCACTGTTATCCCCGTGAAGTAAACCTTGTCCCCCGACGCGATCAAATGCGTGGTCTGTTCCTTATTCACATAATGATTCAGTGCCGCCCCGAAACCTTGCTTCACGGCGCCTGGAGTCTTCACCTGCCCGTTTTCGTATTTCGTGGTCAACACATTGCTAACGCTCCACGGCACGCCCAAAATCCCGCCCTTTTGCACTGCTAGCAGCGTTCCCGCATCCACCACCGAAACCCCGTTGCTATCCGACCCCATCTTGGTCAGCTTGTATTGTGCGTTGAGCTGCTCCTGCAGCGACACGCCCTGCGCGCGCGCGGTCATCGCACTCGTGCCCATCAACACCATCACCGCAACCATCATTCCCGCAAATGAGAGCGTTCCCTGCCGCATGGCCTAATCCTCCTCAGCTAGTCTCACCGAGACATCACAATGTCATGAAAAATGATTAACTTTGGCCTGACATACCCCAGCATCAGCAAGAAGATTCAGCGGTCGATTTGAGTTGGTCTTGCGGGGCGAGAAACTCGGGAGCGCTGCCCATGAATAATTGGATCGCGCTCCCGCACTCCTAAACATCCACTCGCGCATGTTGGCCGCGAAGCATGCGCGAGCGAATGCGTTGATCTGGTTACTTCCCTCCGGAATTGTTGGCAGACGCGTCCTGCTTCGCTTCCGTCTCTGCCTGATCGGCGTCCGAATTCTGCTGATCAATCGTCTTGCCGGCGGTCGTGTCAGGGGGCGGTGCCTGAATGTCCGCAGCAGTCGTCTTGGGATCGGGCGACTTCGGCATCCCATTCGTCCCCTGCTTTTCCGCCAGGCTCTTCATGCCCGCGTCGAGCGATTCCTGGAAGTGGTTGTGCATCTCCTGGAGATCGTCCACAGAGACCGCCACCACTTTTCCGGCGCCGCAATCCGATTTCTTGCTCGCCGAAACGCTGGCATTCACTTTCTGATCCGCATCCGGCGTGTCCGTCAGTCGCGTGATCACGTCACCCTGGGTCAAGGAGCACTCATTGCCGTCGGCAACCACGGTCAGGTCGCTCGACACCACGAAGGTCCGGCGTGCTGGATCCAGCGCCGGTGGTACTTCCTGCGCTTCGGCTCCGCCCGTCGCTGCTCCACCCGCTGCCGCGCCGCCACCAGCCGCGCCCGACTTTCCAGCCTCGGCTTGCTGCGCCGCCAGTTCAGCCTTCACTTCCTCGGCGATGGCTTGCTTCACTTCCGGCGAGAGTGCTACTTGCCCGCCGCCTGAAGCCTGCCCGCCGCCGTTGTCCGCGCTGGCATCCCCCGCCGCGGCATTGTTCGCATTCGCCGCTGCGGCATTCGCGTTGGCTGCCGCCGCGTTAGCATTAGCCGCTGCCGAAGCGTTCGCCTCTGCCTGCGCTGCATACGCCGCCTGCAAATTCGCCGAAATCAAGTAATCCGTCAGCCAAAATGCTGCCGATGGATACACCGGATATGGTGTGAAATATGCTCCGTAATATCCATACCACGGCGCTCCGCCCCATCCCCACGCGCCTACGCCCCAGTAAATCCCCGGGCCCGGCCACGGGTTATACGCCCATCCGTAATATGCTGGTCCGTAATAATAGGGGTGGTAGTAACCATAATAGTGATAGCCGCCATAATAATAGCCGCGGTAAACACCCGTGTGATACACGCCGTTCCTGTAATACGTTCGCGAGTAGTACGAATGCCCGCCTCGCGAGACGTACGCCCGCTGTACGTATCCACCATGCCGTCCCGTCGTCACCACGCGCGCACCGTTGTGCTCCCGCACCACCGTGCGATTCCCGTGCACGCCGCGCTCGATGTGCATCCCATTCTTATCCACCGAACGAACTGAGCCGTTCGGCCGTACATTTGCCTTCCCGCCACCCTTGAGCGCTACCGTCTTTCCCGCTGGCGCTTTTGCTGCAGCATGCGTTCCAGCCGCTCCGCCCGGTTTGGCTGCTGTAGTCGCGTGGGTTCCAGCCGCTCCGCCCGGCTTCGCCCCTGCTGCTGCTCCCGGCTTCGCACCAGTCGTCCCCGGCTTCGCCGCCGTCGTCGTATGCGTGCCAGTAGCGGCTCCGGGCTTCGCCCCGGCCGCGCCTGGCTTAGCGGCCGTTGTGGTGTGTCCCGCCGCGCCCGCCGTCGTGTGCGTCTGAGTCGTCCGTCCCGGCATTCCGGTGTGTGCCTGCGAGCCCGCTGCCGTGTGTTGCGCTGGCGCCGCGTGCTGCGCAGGTGCCGCATGTTGCGCCGGCGCTGCGTGTTGTGCAGGCGCGGCATGTGGCGCCGGCGCGGGCTTCGAATTCTTCTGCCCGAACGTGCTCACCGACATCGCTGTCATGAAAACCAGCAACACAGATAATCTGAATATGGTTCTTGTCATTGCAATCTCCTGGCGGTAATAGCTGGAAATAC
>DATGGM010000267.1:0-4209 GCA_035308525.1 Bryobacteraceae bacterium | reverse complement strand
CGCCAAGTACCTGTTGAAGGAGACGGTGAGCGCGGGGCGCTGGGCGGGCGCCCTCCTGGTGGCCTGCGGCGTGGCGATGCTTTCGCTGTGACCTGGCTGGCGGTTCCGGCCCTTGCCGCCACTGCATACTGGGTTCTGGTGATCGTGGCGGCGTGGCGCTGGCGCGGGCAACGGCCGGTGGCCGGCGCGCGGGATGCCTGGCAGCCGGTGTCGATCCTGAAGCCGGTGCACGGGCGCGATCCGCATTTCTGGGAAGCAATCCGCTCGCACGCCGTGCAGGAGTATCCAGAATTCGAAATCCTGTTTGGCCTCAGCGATCCGAACGATCCGGCGGCGGACGATATCCGGCGGCTGATGGCGGAATTCCCCAAGCTGGATATCCGGCTGATCGCCAGCCGCACCAAAATGCCGAACGGCAAGGTGGGCGTGCTGGCGGACCTGGCCGCCGAGGCGCGGCATCCCCTGCTGCTGATCAACGACAGCGATATACGGGTTCCGCCGGACTACTTGCGGCAGGTGACGGTGACGCGGGCGCAGCCGCAGACCGGCTTGGTGACGTGTCTGTATCGGGCGACATCCGAGCATTGGCCGGGCCGCTGGGAGGCGCTGGGGGTAGCCACGGAATTCGTGCCCAGCGTGCTGGTGGCGAGAATGCTCGGGTCGGTGGAATTCGCGCTGGGTTCCACGATGCTGCTGCGGGCCGAGGAGTTGCGGCGCATGGGCGGTTTCGCGGCCATCGGAGAGTACCTGGCGGACGATTATCAGCTTGGCAGGCATATCCTGGGCCTAGGTCTTCGGGTGGTCTTTGCACCAGTGATTGTGGAGACGCACCTGGGCGGAGAAACCTGGGGCGAGGTCTGGCGGCACCAACTGCGGTGGTCGCGAACCATACGGGCATCCAGGGCGGGGGGGTACTTCGGCTATTTGGTGACGCATGCCACATTCTGGGGCCTGATGGCGCTGGCGGCGGGGGCCTGGCAGGCGGGCACGGCGGCGCTGGTCACAAGATTGCTCGCCGGGATGTACGTCGCCGGCGGGGTCCTGCGAGACGGATGCGCCGTGCGGCGCGGCTGGCTGGTCCCGTTTCGCGATCTATGGGGCTTCGTCATCTGGGTATGCGGGGCAGGAGGGCGCACGGTCGAATGGCGGGGGGAGCGCATTCGCATCAGCCGGGGTGGTAAAATATTAAAGGATCTGTAATTCCTTTATTACGGATCGCGGAGGATACCGTGATCGTCCTTTTATTCGGACCGCCCGGCTGCGGTAAAGGCACGCAGGCCGCCTCGATTTCCGAGCGCTTCCACATCCCGGCAGTTTCCACAGGCGAGATGTTCCGCGCAGAATGCAAGGCGGGCACCGCTCTGGGCCGGCTGGCCTGCGAGACATTGAAGTCCGGGGGGCTGGTAGGCGACGGCGTGGTGAATCAGATCGTGGCGGGCAGGATCCAGCAGCCGGATTGCGCGCGGGGCTTTTTGCTGGACGGGTACCCGCGCACCATCGAGCAGGCGCATTTTCTCGACGGCCTGCTGGCGGAGCGGGGATTGCCTAAGCCCATAGCGGTGCATCTGGACGTGCCGCCGCAGGTGCTGGTCTCGCGGATCACGGCGCGCCGGCAATGCGGAAAATGCGGGCACATCTATAACCTGCTGTCGCAGCCGCCTAAAGTTGGCGAGCTTTGCGACTTCGATCAGACGCGGTTGGTGCGCCGTGAGGACGACACGGAGGAAGTGATCCTGGCGCGGCTGCAGGCTTATCACGACGCCACGGGTCCGATGATTGCGTATTACAGGGACCGCGACTATCATCGCGTGGATGCTTCCGGGGCCCCGGAGCAGATCGCGCGGGAGATTGCGGAGCTGCTTCCGGCCGCAGATAAACGCAGATCGACGCAGATAAAACGGAAGGGATTTCCGCTACTGGTTGGCGATCAGGCGCTGCTTTAGCCGGGCTGGATCCAGGCCGCACCAGGTTGGGCGCACACCCCGGCGGGGGACCGCGCGACCGTCATTGGCGAACTCCATATAGTCGTCCGAGGCCGCGATAAATGCGGCCCAGTGGGGAAGCCCCGCGCCATTCGGATCGCCGGTGGCGGCGAAGTTGGTCCAATAGCTTTGGATGGCGGCGGCCAGGCCCTGGTCCAGCTTTTCGAAGGGCAGCCAACTCCACACGGGACTGTGCAGAGCACCAAATACGTATGGCAGCTCCAGGCTGTGAAACGATCCCAGGTCGCTCTGGCCCTTGCCCGGTATAGAGCGACGGAACTGGTACACGAACGTCCGGCGGCCCGCGGCCGCATGGAGGGCGGCCATGGCGGCCGACGGACAGGTCATCAGCGCGTCGTTGAGCCACTCGTCGGCGGCGGCCGTCCGGCCCATGTGCGAATCGACCAGGTACATAGCTCCCACCATGGCGGCCATCCCACCGTAATCCATGCGCAGGGTCTTCTTCAGGCCATCCGCGGCGGATGCGGACGCGGCGGATGAGCCCGCCGCACTGCGAAATGCGCTGGCTTCCCGGCCGTTATTGCCGATCATCATGCTCACGGGCTGCTGGGTCGCGCTGGCGAAGACATCCTGCGGGGTACGCGTGAGGACCCAGCCGTCAAGAACGAATTCCGGATTCGGCTCCTTGCGCGCGGCTTGCGCGGCTGCCGCCATGATCGCTTCGGCGGGCAGCGATCGCAATTGGTCCAGGCGCGCGCCCACGCGCTCGCCGAACTGCTCGGCCTGGCGCTGGCTGTGCGCATAGGCGATGCCCAGCGCCGGTCCGCTTTCCATGATGGCGCGCTGGAACAATCCGGCAGCCAGGGGCGAACAGAGCAGCATGCCGATATCGATCGACCCGGCCGACTCGCCGAAGACCGTGACGCGCGCGGGATCGCCGCCAAAGCCGGCGATGTTGTCCTGAACCCAGCGCAGGGCCGCGATCTGGTCGAGCAAGCCGTAGTTGCCCGAGGCATGGTGCGGCGATTCGCGGGTCAGCCCGGGATGCGCGAAGAAGCCGAGCGGACCCAGCCGGTAGTTGACGGTGACCACCAGCACTCCGTGTTTCGAGAGCTCCGCGCCATCGTAGCCCAATTCGTTGCCGCTGCCGATGCGGTTCGATCCGCCATGCAGCCAGACCATGACGGCGTGCGGCGCCGGCGCGGGCCATTCGGGCGTCCAGATGTTCAGGTACAGGCAGTCTTCGGAGAGCTCCCAGTTGGGCGTCGGATAGGTAGCGCCGTAGCGGCGCGCCAGGGGCCCCAGGAAAGCGCCGGTGCCGATGGGATTCTGCATGCACGCCGCCGAATATCGCGCGGCATCGCGCACGCCGTGCCAGGGCTTGACGGGCTGAGGCGCGCGCCAGCGGAATTCGCCGACGGGTGGCGCGGCAAACGGGATGCCCTTAAATACCGCGCCGGGGGCCGCCAGGACGCCGCGCACGGTCCCGCCGGTGACGTTGACGGCGGGTGGGGGCGGGGCGGCGACCGCCAGCAGGAGGGCGATGGGGAGGCTATACACTGGCGCCGCGCTCCACGTGTCCGCCGAATTGAAACCGCAGCGCCGAGAGCAGCTTGTCGGCAAAATCCTCCTCGCCACGGGAAGAGAAGCGCTGGTAGAGCGCGGCGCTCAGCACCGGCACGGGAGCGGATTCGTCGATGGCCGCGGTGATGGTCCAGCGGCCTTCGCCGGAATCGGACACGCGGCCGGAGAAGCCGGCCAGATTGGGGTCCTGGACCAGGGCGATAGCCGTGAGATCCAGCAGCCAGGAAGCGATCACGCTGCCGCGCCGCCACACTTCGGCGATGTCGGGCAGGTTGAGGTCGAACTGGTAGTTCTCGGGATTGCGCATGGGAGTGGTCTCGGCGTCGGCGGCCTCGCGGCGCTTGCCCGCATTGGCATGCTTCAGGACATTCAGGCCTTCGGCGTAGGCGGCCATGAGGCCGTATTCGATGCCGTTGTGGACCATCTTGACGAAGTGGCCGGCTCCCGACGGGCCGCAGTGCAGGTAGCCTTCTTCCGATGTGCCGCCGATCTTTTCGCGCCCAGGGGTGGGCGGCGTACTTCCCCGCCCCGGCGCCAGGGTCTTGAAGATGGGATCCAGGTGCTCGACGATGGCGCGCTCGCCGCCGATCATCTGGCAATAGCCGCGCTCGGCGCCCCAGATGCCGCCGGAGGTTCCGACGTCGACGTAGTGAACGTCCACCGGAGCGAGAGACTCGGCGCG
>DATGGM010000266.1:0-58436 GCA_035308525.1 Bryobacteraceae bacterium | reverse complement strand
TCGAGCCGGTGCAGGGCGAGGGCGGGTACGTGGTGCCGCCGCAGAAGTTCTTCGACGAGCTGGCGCGCATCACGGAGAAGCACGGAATCCTGCTGGTCTGCGACGAGGTGCAGTCGGGCATGGGGCGCACCGGCAAGATGTGGGCGTCCGAGCACTTTGGGCTCACGCCCGATATTATGTCGGTGGCCAAGGGCATCGCCAGCGGGCTGCCGCTGGGCGCCACCGTGGCGCGCGCAGACCTGATGCGCTGGGTTCCGGGGGCACATGCTTCCACGTTCGGCGGCAACCCGGTGGCTTGCGCCGCGGCGCTGGTCACCATCGAGCTGCTGGAGAAGGAGCTGCTCGACAACGCCACGCGCATGGGCGCGCACCTGATGGCGCGCATGCGGGAATGGCCGGCGCGCTTCCCGGTGGTGGGCGATGTGCGCGGGCTGGGGTTGATGCTGGGTGTGGAGCTGGTGCGCGACCAGCAGTCCAAGACGAAGGCGCCGGAGCTGCGCGACCGGGTGGTGGACCTGGCGTTCGCGCGCGGGCTGCTGATCCTGGGCGCGGGCGACAATACGGTGCGGCTCTGCCCGCCGCTGATCATCACGCGCGACCAATGCGACTTCGCGTTGGATACTCTGGAAGAGTGCCTGACGCTGGCGATGCGCGAAGCTTGAGAATCCTGGACGTCGGCTGCGGTATACATAAGCAGACGGGAGCCGTGGGGATCGACCGGAATCCCGCCAGCCGGGCCGACGTTCTCTGCGACCTGGACCGCCTTCCCTATCCTTTTCGTGATGACTGCTTCGACCGGGTGCTGGCGATCCACGTGATCGAGCATGTGGGCGACGTAATGGGGACCATGGAAGAGTTCCACCGGCTGGTGCGGCCGGGCGGTACGGTGCGCATCGAGACGCCGCACTATACGGATTTCAGCTCGTTCTGCGATCCGACGCATCGCAGCCACCTGAACAGCTTTTCGTTCCGGTATTTCGGCGAAGATCATGGGGGCTTCGGCTATTACACGCGGGCGAAGTTCCGCGAGGTTTCGGTGGAGGTGAAGCTGCTGGCGTTCTGGAGGTGGCTGGGTTTCGAATTCCTGGTGAACCGGTTCCCCCGGTACCGGCTGTTTTGGGAGCACTACCTTTGTTACGTGGTGCGGGGGAAGGTTATCAGGTTCGAGTTTGAGGTTTTGAAACCGCCGCTTCACGCCGATAGACGGCGATAACTATTCACGCGCGCCCAATTTGTGCATGATGGCGGCTTGCTCCGGAGGCGCGCATGATGCTGTTGGGCCGATGTCCGGCGCCGATCAACTGTTGGCCCAGGAACCTGTCTGAGATTGCGGATAGCCAGGTTCAGGGCCTCGCAGGCAATGTTTGAGCCCGAGGACCCCGGCTGATGCGCCCATCGCCGCCGTCATTCGCAAGAAGGCCACCACCCGATCGACTCGCGGAGGGACTATACCAAGCCATGCCGCAAGGCCTTACTCACCGCTTCGGACTTGGAATGGACGTCCAGCTTCAGGTAAACACGGCGCAGGTGGAAGGACACGGTGTGCGACGTGACGCCCAAAGCCACGGCCGCCGTCTTGTAGCGGTGGCCTTGAACCAGCAGCCTCAGCAAACGTAACTCATACGGAGTCAGGTGAGAATCAGAACCACCCATCGGCCCGATAAACGGGCGGGTAGATAGAACCTGCAGGTTAGCCGACATAACATTCCCTTTCATACAAACTCAGGCCACCCTATCGCGCGAATCGGCCTTGCACGAGGTTTCGAGGGCGGCGCCATCCATGCCCGGTTCCCACAAGGAGGCGCGCACCGTAACGCTCAAACCGCACACCACGCATTTCGCCGTGGCGGAGTCTGGCGCGGCCTGCCAGGCCGCTAACTGGTGTCCGCGCACTCCGGCCGAGAAGACGGCGATACGGCTGAGAGCCTCGAATTGAGCTGTATCCGTGAATTCAGCGCACATTGTTCTTTACTTAGAAAACGCGAACTCGCGACTTCTTCCTGTAAATCGGGAAGAAAAGCGGCTATTTTTCTACACATATGTGTAGTTGGTCCAGCCGGTGGAATTCAGGCGGTCCCGGGGGAGCACCTCACGTCATGACCGCATCGCCCAGTCGATCCTCCGCCACCTCTTCGTTCACCATGTCGCTGATGCGCCGTACAGGCATGCGCAGCGCTGACGCCAGCTGCTTCGCCGACGGGTCCCGAGGATGCAGAAACTCGTTCCATCGCGGGCGCGATCCCGGATGCCGGCCGCAGCCGCGCATAAGAGCAGCGCGGTTAGAATAGCTTCGCAAGGCTAGTTTATATCACCGGTTTGGTAAGGCAGTTAGTACGTGATATAGTGGTGCGCGTCAATGCAACTTCGACGTCATTGGCCGTCGCTTGCCATGGGTGGCTTTGCGTTGATCTGGGTTATTTCTCGCGCTCACCTGCAATCAGTAACCGTGGATGAGGCCGATTCATACCTTCAATTCGTGGCGCCCGCCTGGGCCTCGCAATGGTATCCCAGTTCGGGCAATCACGTGCTCAACTCGATACTCATTCGTCTTTTTACCTGGTTGTTCGGCCTGTCACATCTCACTCTGCGGGCGCCGGCGCTGATTGGCGGCGCCGTGTACATGGTGGCTGTGTTCAGGCTCTGCCTGTTGATGACCGAGGAGGAACTCTTTGTTTGGCCGCTGTTTGTCTCGTTCGTCTACAATCCGTTCGTGATGGATTATATGGTCGCCGCGCGGGGCTATGGCCTGGCAGTCGGGTTCCTGATGATGGAGATCTTTCTGTTGGCCCGCCAGATTGTGACCTACGAGCCGGGGGGCGAGGCGGCCTTGCGCCGTGACTGCATGATGGCCTCGGTTTGCGCGGCGCTGTCCTTTGCCGCGAACTTCTCTTTCGCCTACGCGGATGGTTCCGGCATTCTGGTTTTTTGGGTATGGGCTTGTTGGAAGATGTGGACCTTTCATGGCCGCAGTTGCGAGGCGGCCAAGAAATGCGGCCGTCTTCTTGCGTGGTGTGTGGCGCCGGGATTTCTGGTTGCTTTTCTAGTTGTCGGATCGGCAGTGATCAGCTACCCGAAGTCGCAACTTTATTATGGCGCGCGACAGTTGTCCGAGACCTGGAAGTCCGTCGTCGACTCGTGCTTCTCCGGCCTGAATACCGCCATAGTCAATCCTCTGCTCGCGCGAATACTGCAAAACGCACGCGATTTTCTACCATGGCTGGCCGTAGTCTTGTGCGTCTTAGAGTTTGTAGTTCCGGGGTGGCCGAGGAGTTCCGCCAAACGCTCGCGGCTACTGCAAGTCGCGGCTTTTGGGGGCGGCGTTGTAGTCCTGACACTCACCCTACACTGGCTACAGTTCAAGGTGGCGCGGGTGCCGTTGCCTATGTATCGAACGGCGCTGTTCTTTGCGCCTTTAACGATGGTTGTGTGGGGAGCCGTAACGGCCGCGGAGAAACAGAACCGTGCGGGACGGATTCTGCAGCGGCTTAGTCTGGTAGTGTGGTTCGTAGGCGCGGCTTACTTTGTAGGCAGCTTGCGGCTGATGCATTTTTTCGAGTGGTCGTCCGCGGCCGACGTGCGAGCCGCTTACCCGGTAATTCAGGAAGTCGCGCAGCGTTATGGCGTGCGAGATATCCCGACTGCATGGGATTATGCGTCTGCGCTCAACTTTTACCGGGTGTATTTTCACGAGAGCAACCTCAAAACCTTTTGCTGGACCCTGCCTCCACCGCGGGGCAAAGAGATCTACGTGCTGCCCTACGACAACTTCCAGGACTTCATTCGCACGGAAGGCTTGCATATTCTCTATCGCGGCGAGCGCACGCAATTGACGATTCTGGCGCGCGGCCACGCGCCAGAGCGATAGCGCCCAGGACGTGCGGGGCCAGCTTTTGCCAGTACGAGGGAGCGCCGCGGCCGACCAGGCACTGGTTGGTTTCGCGCCATCCCGATGAGGAGCCCCCAAGGCCGCCCGAAAATCCGGCAGAACCGGCCGGCGGATCACAGCTTACAGGTTCGGCAGCACTTGATCCGCTTAAGCCCAGCCGAGATCCTTCAGCGCGAGACCGGCGTGCCATATCTTGGTCATGTGCACGATCTTGTCGCCCTCGAACTGCATTACATAGACATAGTCGGTGCTGGTGCGACGACCCGTAGGCGCAACCGGGCCGCCGGGGCCTGTATGAGTAGCATGAAACACGCCGTAGGCGGCAACGTTGTTTCGCGCGGCATCCGTAGCGAACGACTTCACCTCATATTTTGCGTCGGGCAGAACGGTTAGGATACCCTTCATCCAGTCGGTGTACTGTGCCAGCGTCTTCACGTCGAGCAGAGGTTCGGCCTGTGCGGAAAAAGTGGCGTTGGGTGCGCAGTAGGCGCTGCAAGTCTGCCAGCCTTTGCCCGTTTCGCAGGCGGCAAAGAAAGCTTCGGCGACACTTGTGATCGATGGCATGTGGACGTCTCCTGTTCAAGGCAGCGTTTCTATGAATCCTGTTATGTTACCACCCAGGATGCCCGCCAACGGTCTCCAGAGCGGGAATTTCGGCAGTCTTAGGGTTCCCGGAGCAGGCCCAACAATATCGGCTGCCCTTGGCTGCGCGACGCAGGGGAGAGCCGCAGCCGCAACACCAGACGTCCCGCCACGGCGCAGACTGCCACTACCACGCCTTCACCAATGAATTCCGGAAACTGACTGAGCCGCGGCGCGGACGGACGATGCCGGCGGCCCGCCTGCCAGCGCGGACCTGGCAAAGGAGGCCGCGCGGAACCGCCGTAAATTGCCGTCAACACGGCAAAGGCAGCGGCAACCAGCGAGAGAAGCGCAATGCGGGATAGTACGCGGACCGATTTCACAGCGGGCCTTCCCGGACGCGGCGGAAAACCTTCTGTCCGGCGGCGAGCGCCCAGTCCCAATTGATCGCCAAGTGAAGCCCAGCCAGAATGACCACGGCCTGCGAGAACCGGTTGTGAAGGGTATCCCAGCGCCAGTCCATGTCCGGCGCGGCCTGCGTGCCGGTCAGCGCCGGAATCGCCTTCTGCGATATCAGTATGCCGGAGAAGATCACGGCGGTGACGCCGGCGAAAAGGCTCAGGTTGAGAAGGTAGTTGATGCGCGCGCGGACGGTTTGCAAGGCGAATAAGCGGCGGCTCTGCGAAGCGATCCAGCTCCAGGCGAGCAGGAGATGAGCCAAAACCAAACCCACCATCGCGAGTCCCAGCCACTCGTGGAGAACGAGTCCGGTGAAGGAAACGGTCTGCAGCGCGCAGACCGAGGCCAGCAGGGTCACGTCCAGCCAGAAGGTCATCTGCAAGCGGTATTGTACCGGCTTCGCTGAGTCGCGGGTTTCCACCTCGCTCGGAGCGACCATCTTATTTGGGCTCAGACACCGCCGAGTCCAGGAAAGTTCCCGGTGGGGTTATTGAGCCAGGGCGATAGCGCCCAGGACGCCGGCGTCGGCGCCCAGCGCGGGCGGCACGATCTCGGGCGCCTGGATGTAGTTGTTGAGCAGCGCCGACACCTTTTCGCGAATGTTCGGGAGCAGGGCCGCCTGGCGCATCACGCCGCCACCCAGAATGATGCGCTGCGGCGACAGCGTGCAGATCCATGTGACCAGGCCCAGGGCGATGTAGCGGGCTTCCAGGTCCCAGGCGGGATGTGCCGGCGGCAGGGTCTCGCCGCGCTGACCCCAGCGGGCTTCAAGAGCGGGTCCCGAGACTAAACCTTCCAGGCAGTCGCCGTGGAAGGGACAGCAGCCGGGGAAGGGATCGGCGGCACGGTCGTGCGGCACGCGGATGTGTCCCATCTCCGGGTGGACCAGGCCGTGGAGCAGGCGGCCGTTAGCCATGCCGCCGCCGCCCAGGCCGGTGCCGATGGTGAGGTAGAGAAACGTATCCAGGCCGCGGGCGGCGCCCCAACGGGCCTCACCCAGCGCAGCGGCGTTCACGTCGGTATCGAACGCCACGGGCAGGCCGGTGGCCAGCCGCAGCGCGCCTGCGACGTCCGTATCGCGCCAGCCGCTCTTGGGCGTGGAGGTGATAAAGCCGAACTTGGGCGATGCGGGATTCAGGTCCACCGGGCCGAACGATCCGATGCCGATGCCGGCGACCGGATGCGGCTGGGCGCGGAAGAATTCGATGGCGCGGCCGATGGTGTGGGCCGGCGTGGTAGTCGGAAACTCGGTCCGGGCGAGCAGCTCGCCGGATTCGCCGGCGATGCCGCACACGAACTTGGTGCCGCCGCACTCGATTCCTCCGAAGACGGGCATTCGTTAGTTATATCGCGTTTCTTGAGAACTAATGAGCGTGCCGGGCACAATTCCAGTTAAGGAGGTCTTATTATGTCGTATCGATGCTTAGCGCCGATCGTGCTGGCCCTGACGATCGGTTGCGCGCATGCCGCCACCAAATCGGCGGCCGTTCCGAAGGCCAAGCCTGCGTCCATACCGGACGCCACCATCGAGAAGGCTATTCGCGCGCGATTTTCAGCGTCGAAGATCTCGACGCACCATTTCCAGGTTCACGTGCAGGGGGGGGTGGCCACCATCGAGGGGCAGACGGACGTGCTGCAGCATAAGGGCACCGCTACGCGGCTCGCCAAGAGTGCGGGCGCCATCAAGGTGGTGAACAAGGTGGCGGTGAGCGCGGCGGCCAAAGAGAAAGCGGCGAAGAACCTGGCGTCCGGACGGCGGCGCGCGCAGATCAAGCGCAGCGAAGTCACGGCGCGCACCGCCAAGCGCGCGACGTAAGCGTTACACCGATGAAGATGCCAGTTCCGCGGCCTGCCTGGTTCGCGCCAGGCAGGCCCGCGACGTCCCAAAACGCCCGAACTCCAGCAGCGGCGTGAGTACGCAAGCGCCCCCGCTTCGGCGCCGGTGAACTGCCCGCCCGAAACACGCGTCGCAGCGGTACAGATCGCCCCTCACCCCAGTACTGGCATACGTCAAAACGTTTGTACGGCCGCAGTGCGGACACCGCACCTGGCTATCGATGGCATGGTACCTCATAGCTCCGTTGCACCCTGTGCCGTTACGCCTGATTGTCTGGGATTGTGATTCAAGGATGGGCCCCCGCTCAATGGACGCCGCCTAATTTATTTCTAAATTGGTAAAGCGATGAAGGTCGGAAATTTATGCGTCGACCTAACGGGTGGATGGACGGTTTGTAAGGCAGCCCACCGCGCCGCTTCGCCGGTCCTGGACCATAATTAGTTATGGTCCTCGGGGTACCCCGTGAGAGCTTTCCCGGCGAGCGCCGCGTGGCGCTGGTGCCCGCCGTGATTCCGGTCCTGGCGAAGGCCGGGTTTGAAGTTGTGATCGAAGCGGACGCCGGATCGGAGGCCGGGTACCTGGACGCGGAGTACGCGGCCAAAGGCGCCCGCATCGTGGCGGAGCGGGCGGCGGTCTTCGCGCAGGCGGACGCCATCGTGCAGGTGCTGAGCTACGGCTCCAACGATCGCACGGGGAAAGCCGACCTGGCGCTGCTGCGCAGCGGCCAGATGCTGGTTGGATTTTTGCGTCCGCTGGGCACGATCGAAACCATCCGGGAGCTGGCGGCCACGGGCGTGACGGCATATTCGGTGGAGCTGATGCCGCGCATCACGCGGGCGCAGAGCATGGACGCGCTCTCGTCGATGGCCACCATCTGCGGTTACAAAGCCGTGCTGCTGGCCGCGGACCGGCTGCCCAGGATGTTTCCGATGCTGACCACCGCCGCGGGCACCATTACGCCGGCTCGCGTCTTCGTGATCGGGGCCGGGGTGGCTGGGTTGCAGGCCATCGCCACGTCGCGGCGGCTGGGAGCGGCTACCTCCGCCTACGACCTGCGGGCGGCCGCCAAGGAACAGGTACTCAGCGTGGGCGGGCGCTTCATCGAACTGCCCATCGAAGTGGCCGATGCACAGGACGCGCGCGGATACGCCAAGGCGCAGGACGACACATTCTACAAGCGGCAGGCGGAACTGCTGGGCAACCAGGTGGCGCAGAGCGATGTGGTGATTACGGCCGCGGTGGTGCCAGGAAAAAAATCGCCTGTGCTGATCACGCGCGAGATGGTGCACCGCATGGCGCCCGGCAGCGTGATCGTGGACCTGGCCTCCGAGCGCGGCGGAAATTGCGAGATCACCGTGGCGGGCGAGGTGGTGGTGGAGCAGGGAGTAGCCGTGCTGGGGTCGATTAATCTGGCCAGCAGCGTGCCGTACCATGCCAGCCAGATGTATGCGCGAAACGTGACGGCGTTCCTGGTGCACCTGCGGTCGAACACGGACGACGAGATCGCGCGGGAAACGCTGGTGGTGAAGGGCGGCGAAATTGTGAATCCACGGGTGAGGGAGTTTTTCGGATTAGGGACATGACCGATCTCATAGCAAGCCTCTACATATTCATGCTGGCGGCTTTCGTCGGATTCGAAGTGATCCGGCGAGTCTCGCCGCTGCTGCACACACCGTTGATGTCGCTGACCAACGCGTTGGACGCCATCGCGGTGGTGGGCGCCATCATCCTGGCCGGGGAGCACAAGAGCGGCCTGGCGGCGGTGCTGGGCGGCATCGCCATCGTGGCCTCCACCAGCAACCTGGTGGGCGGCTTCATCATTACCGACCGCATGCTCAAGATGTTCAAGACCAGCAAGCCCAAAAAGCCATGAGCCAGCTTGCCACGCCAGACCGGATCATTCAGATTATTTACCTGATCTCGGCGGCGTTATTCATCCTGTCGCTCAAGTGGCTGAGCGCGCCGGCCACCGCCCGCCATGGCGTGTGGGCCGGCGAACTGGGGATGCTGCTGGCGATCTGCGCGACGCTGCTCCACAAGGGCATCGTGGATTACACGACGATCGCCATCGCGCTGGTGCTGGGCACCATCATCGGCGTGCCACTAGGGCGCGTGGCCATGACCGCGGTCCCGCAGCGGACGGCGTTGAGCCACGCATTCGGCGCGCTATGCGTGACCCTGGTGGGGACGGCGGAATACTATCTGCGCGCGCCGCACGTGCCGGGCTTCATGATGGCGGTGCTGTCGATGGAAGTGATCCTGGGCGGCCTGACTTTCACCGGCAGCCTGATGGCGGCGGGCAAGCTGCAGGAAGTGCTGCCGCAGCGTCCCATTACGTACAAGGGACAGAACCTGGTGAATCTCTCGCTGCTGGGGATCGCGGTGGCGCTGGCGGTGATGCTGGTGCTGGATCCGGGCCACACGCGGCTATTCCCGTTGATCATCGGCATTCCGCTGGTCTTCGGAGTGATGATGATCATGCCGATCGGCGGCGCGGACATGCCCACAGTGATCTCGCTGCTGAACTCGTATGCCGGCCTTTCGGCGGCGGCCATGGGCTTTGTGCTGGATAGCAAGCTGCTGATCGTGGCCGGAGCGCTGGACGGATCTTCCGGCTTCATCCTGTCGGTGATCATGTCGAAGGCCATGAACCGATCGTTCACCAACGTGTTGTTTGGAGCGTTCGGGCAGGTGCAGACTTCCGCGGCGGGCGCGGTGGAAGCGAGGACGGCGCACAGCGCCACGGCCGAGGAAGCCGCCGCGATCCTGGGTGCGGCCAACTCCGTAGTCATCGTTCCCGGCTACGGAATGGCGGTGGCGCAGGCGCAGCACAAGGTGCGCGAGTTTTACGATGCCCTGATGAAGCGCGGCGTGGACGTGAAGTTCGCCATCCACCCGGTGGCCGGCCGCATGCCGGGCCACATGAACGTGCTGCTGGCCGAAGCCGACATTCCATACGACAAGCTGCTGGACATGGACGCCATCAACGCGGATTTTCCGCAGACGGATGTGGCGCTGGTCATCGGGGCTAACGACGTCACCAATCCGGCGGCGCGCACCGATCCGGGCAGCCCAATATATGGCATGCCCATTCTGGATGTGGATAAGGCGCGGACGGTGATGGTGATCAAGCGCGGCATGAGTCCGGGATTCGCGGGCATCGACAATCCTCTGTATTACCTGGATAAGACTTTGATGCTTTTTGGCGACGCCAAAGCGTTCGTGGGCGACCTGGTGCGCGAACTGGCGGGTGGATCGCACTAACGGGCGCCGACGGTCTGCCTGAGCTGTTCGACGGCTTGCCGGACCTCATGCGCGGTGGACGATGCGGGCATGGGAGGGCCGAACGAAATGACTACCGGATGCCTCCAGCGGCGCGGGCGCTTGCCTAGAAAGCGGCCGCCCTTGAAGCTGAACATGCTCTCCCATAGCCCGGCGAGATGCACCGGCACGATAGGCGCGTTCAGATCGCGGGCGATGGCTTCCAGGCCGCGCTTGAACGGGAGCAGATCGCCGGTGCGGCTGATGGAGCCCTCGGCAAAAATGCAAATGATGTGACCGCGCTCGAGCTCCCGGCGGGCCCGGCCGATGGCTTCCGCGGCGCTGTGGGGCCGCTCCCAAATGGGGATAGCTTGGGCCAGCCGGAAACCCCAGGTCAGCAGCTTGAGCTCGTAGTACGGCTGCCAGACCAGGAAGCGGACCAGCGGCTCAAAGCAGGCGCCGATCAGGAAGGCGTCCAAATGGGTCAGATGATTGGAAACCAGCAGGGCGGGGCCATCGGTAGGGGCGTGCTCCCGACCCAGGACCCGCACGCGGAACAGCGCGCGGGTGACCAGCCGAAACGTGGTCCCGACCAGAAGCTCGGAAAGGCGCGCCGCGATCATGGGACGGATGCCTCGCGGGCGGGCCGCGCGACGGCGCGTTCGCACTCCGCTTTGGTCCCCTGCAGAATGGTTTCGACAGACTGCGCGGGGAGCGAATCCATGGCGGCGGCCACCACCGACCTGGGCACGGGAATGATTCCGAGGTTGCACGCGAATGATTCCACGGAGCGCGCCAGCGTGATGGTTTCGAATTCCAGGTAAACATCCGGCCCGCTGGGGAGGGCGCGCCAAAATGCGGTCATATCCCACATGATGCCGTGATCGTGATAACGCGCGAGCAGGTCGTGGCGTCCCGGCACGCCGCTGTCCGACTCGCGGATTTCATTGGCGGCGAGGTACACGCGCAATTCCGGGGCATCCGGGGGGTTGATGCCGGAGTGCTCGATGCGCGCATCCACGCGAAAGGTGTAATGCTGCAGGAAAATGGAGGCGAAGCGGTAGGCGCTGTGCAGGCCGAAGGTCACATGATAGGCGGCCGGCGGCCCCTCGGCGGCCCGTTCGGCTTTGCAGTCGAAAATCAGGGGGCGGTAGATGCGATCGTAGCGGCTGTAGTCTTCCAGCACGGATTTCAGGGCGGCCAGGGTTGTGCCGCGAATGCGGACGGCCCCGATCCAGTGGATTACGGTTCCGTTTTGCCGGGCGATCCGGCGGTTCAGAGCCGCATCGCTGATATTCGATCGTACGACTTTGCCGGAAGCCAGGCGGGCCGCGGCTTCCGCCGACTCCGATTGGGGAACCCACCACAACTCCACCGGGTTGCGGCTAGCGGCGGCCTGCCGGACGCGGGCCACATAGTCCTGGTATTCCCGCAGGATGGCCGGGTCGAGTACGGTAGTGCAGCGCGCGCCCCAGCACGGCGCGCAGAGTCCCATGGCCAGGAGGGCGCTCATATAACGCGACTTCATCGATGGAGTGTCGCCATTCCCCGAATGAATTCCGGGTTGAGCGCCAGCTTGCCTACGCGCGGCTCGACGTGCAGATACATGAGGTAGTCGCAGCGCTCGCCCACGGCCTTCCAACCCCAGCGGAACGTTCCGGGCAGGTCCCCCATGGAGTACCGGATGGAGGCAAAGTAAAACGACGGCACATAACGGGTGCGCGCCATGTCGCGGAGCAGGTTCAGCTCCTGGGCGGCTTCCGCGTGTTTCCCAAGGCCGGCATAGATGCTGGCCAGCGCCGCGACGGATGCGGGGTTGTTGGAGGAAAAGGCGGCCGCGCGCTTGTATTCTTCGATGGCCTGGTCGAATTGTCCCTTCTGCTGATAGGCCATGCCCAGCGTCTGATGCGCCAGGGGGAGGCTCGGATCCATTTCGGTGACCGCGCGGAATTGCTCGATGGCCTGGTCGTACCGGCGCGAATAATACAGGCACCAGCCGATGCCGATGTTGATACTGGGCGAGAGCGGTTCCAGTTGCAGCGCCTGGCGCATTTGCTCCGTGGCTCTGGGGAGATCACCCACCGCCATGAAGTAGTGACTGTACCAATGGCGCGCCGTGGCGGAGTTAGGGTTGAGGGTCAACGCGCGGGAGAATTCGCGGGCGGCGGCGGGCAGATCCCAATCGTAGGACAGCTTCACGTAGCCGAGGGAAGCGTGCGCGTCCGCCAGGTTGGGGTCCAATTGCAGAGCTTTCTGCGCGGCCGCCTTCGCCAGAGGCATCGCCGCGGCGGGCGTCATGGCGGAGGTTTCGATCGATCCGAGCAGGGAATAGGAGTCGGCCAGGCCGCTGTAGGCCAGCGCGTAGCCTGGGTCGATGTCGATGGCTTGTTGAAAGTACTGCGCGGCATGGCGCAGGCTCTCTTCCGTGCGCCGGTTCCAGAAATAGCGGCCGTGCAGATAGGCGTCCAGGGCCGCGGGCTTTACGGGACTCTGGCGCAGACGCTCTCTATCCTGTGCCGTGAGGGTCACCTGGATTTCGCCGGCGATGGCTTCCGCCAGGGCCGATTCCAATGCGAGGGTATCCTGCACATCCCGATCGTAGCTGTTGGCCCACAGCACGGAGCGGGTAGTGGGATCGATGAGTTGCGCGTCGATGCGCACGCGTCCACCGGAGCGCGCCACGGTCCCGGTGAGAACCCGGCGCACCTTCTGGTTGCGAAGAATCGTGTTCCACGCGGCGGTGTCGCGCCGGCCGGCGGCCTCGGAAGCCAGGGAGACCACCCGCAGCTTCTCCAGCCGGGCGAGGCTGGTGATGAGTGCCTGGGTCATGCCGTCCGCGAAGTAATCCTGCGAATCGTCCCGTTGGATGCCGCGGAACGGCAGCACCGCCAGGACGTTGTCGGAAGCCGTCACGGACACGGGCAGGGAAACCCGCCCGCCGCGGAGTGCGTAAGCCGCTGCGATTGCCAGGGCCAACACGGCGCACACAGCCAGTATTGCCGCCCATGGTTTCCACGCGAGCGCTTTGGCGGGAGGCAAAATTTGCAGGCGCGCGAGATCCGCGCGAATCTCGGATGCGTGCTGAAACCGCGACGCGCGATCCTTTTCTAGGGCCCTGGCGATGATGCGTCCGAGGGCGGGCGGCAATTCCGGATTGAGGCTGCGCGGCGGCTCCGGCGAGCGATTGAGAATGCCATCGAAAATCAGGGCGTGGGTGCCGCCGCTAAACGGCAGCCGGCCGGTGGCCATCTCGTACAATACGGCGCCAAACGAATAGAGGTCCGTGCGCGCATCGAGTTCCCGCCCCTTGACCTGCTCCGGCGACATGTATGCGACGGTGCCGATGGCGGCGCCGGGACTGGTGAGCAGCGGGTCGTCCTGGGCGGCCGCGGCCTTCTTGGCCAGGCCGAAGTCGAGTAATTTGGCGTGCCCGCGCCCGGTGACGAAGATATTGGCCGGCTTAATATCCCGGTGGATGATGCCCTGCGCGTGGGCGGCCTCCAGGGCTTCGGCGATCTGGATGCCTAACTCCAGCGTCCGCGCGAGCGGCAGAGGGTTTCCGCCGATGAGATGCTTGAGCGTCCGGCCGTCCAGAAACTGCATCACGATGAACGGATGGCCCTGATCCTCGGCGATTTCGTAGACCGTGCAGATGTTCGGATGATCGAGCGCGGAGGCGGCCTGGGCTTCGCGGCGGAAGCGGGCGAGCGATGGCGGATCGGCGGCCACGTTGTCCGGAAGGAACTTCAGCGCCACGAAGCGGCCCAGGAGGGTGTCCTCGGCCTTGTAGACCACGCCCATGCCGCCGCCGCCGATGCGTTCGACGATGCGGTAGTGGGAAATCAAGCTGCCGGGAAGGCGATCGGAGGGTGGAGCCTGGTTACGGGCGATAGACCGGGCCATGATCTCGGCGGCGGGCAGTTCGATGAATCCCGCGGCGCGTTCTTCCATGGAAAGCAGGGTCCCGACTTCGCAGCGCAGCGACGCGTCGCCGGCGCACGCGCGATCCAGGAATTCATCGCGCTGATCGGCGGCGAGGCTGGCGGCCGCATGGTACAGCTCTTCGATCTTCCGCCAACGCTCAGGCTCCACGGGACTGACTCCGGTCGATTTGCCCGAGCAGCCACACCTTGGCCATCTTCCAGTCGCGCATCACCGTTTCCGGAGAGACCTTCAGCACTTCGGCGATTTCTTCGACGTTCAATCCACCGAAGAAACGCAGCTCGACTACGCGGCTCTTGCGAGGATCGATGGCGGCCAGGCTTTTCAGAGCGTCGTCCACGGCCACGATTTGAGCGGGAGACTCCTGGCAGACATTCATGGCCTCTTCGAGCGGCAGATCGCGGGCGCCGCCGCCGCGCTTTTCGAAATTCCGGGAGCGCGCAAAATCCACCAGGATGCGGCGCATCAGCTGCGCGCACACGGCAAAGAAATGCGTACGGCTTTCCCAATTGCGGGCGGGGGAATCCACCAGACGGAGATACGCTTCATTGACCAGGGCGGTGGTCTGGAGGGTGTGACCGGAGCGTTCGCCGGCCATGTAGTGCCGCGCCCGCGCGCGCAACTCCTGGTGAACCAGCGGGACCAGCTTATCCAGCGCCGTTTCGTCCCCCGCGGACCAGGCTTGCAGCAGACCGGTTACTTCATTGGCTGAAGGATTTGCGATGTAACCCCCTCGGCCCGGGGCGTTCATGGGTCTAAGAATAACATACGGGGCTGAGGCGTCCGGTTCCGCCGGCCGTGCAATATTCACGGTTTTTGACAGTTTTTTCCGCATTTTCGCGCCCCAGTGATTGAGAGGGTACGATGCGGACGCTGAAAGTCGTTTCAATTCCATGCATGCTGCTACTCCTATCCGGATGCGCGGCGGTCATCTCGGTGCATCCACTGGCTGGGCCGGACGATAAGGACGCCGTCTTCGATCCCGCCCTGGTGGGCACGTGGGAAGACGTGGATACCCCTGGCAATGGCGCGGGAACCAGATTCAACGTTACGGGTCACGACTCCGCCTACAGCGTGACCGTGGATGGCGATGGCACTACTTATACGATGCGTCTCCTCAAGGTGGGCGGCCGGTACCTGCTGGACGTGGATTGTCCCAGCGACGGCCCGTCGCCTCCGGTGCACATGTTCCTCAAGCTGCGCAGGCAGAACGACACGGCCTGGGTGGCCAGCATGGACAGCCAATGGCTGATGGAGCAGATTAAGACCCGCGGCCAACCGCGGCATGAAACCCTGGAGGAGGACAGCCACCGAATCCTGTTGACGGCATCGCCCACGGAATTGCGCGAGTTTCTGCTGCCGTATGCCGGCGACGACCGCGCCTTCAGCGATGAAGGGCAACTGCGGCGGGTCAAGTGAGGACGACCGGCATGCATAAGATGCGTCAATTCACGGCCGCGGTGCTGATTGCCGCCGCGTCGTCGGGCTGCTCGATCAAGCGCTTCGCGGTGAACAAGCTCGGCAACGCGCTGGCGTCGGGCGGGTCGACCTACGAAAGCGACGACGATCCGGACCTGGTGGGCGAGGCGCTGCCGTTCGGCCTGAAGCTGATCGAGAGCCTGCTGGCGGAGTCGCCGAGGAGCAAGGGCCTGCTGCAGGCCGCGGCCAGCGGGTTTACGGAATACGGGTATGCCTTCGTGGACACCCGCGCCGATGAAGCCATGGGCGACAGCGTGGATCGCGGCAAGTATCTGCGGAACCGTGCGCGGCGGCTGTATTTGCGGGCCAACCGGTATGGATTGCGGGGTCTCGAAGTATCGTATCCGGGCATTGCGGCGGCGCTCGATAACGAGCCGGAAGCCGCCGCCGCGCGGGTGCGCAAGCCGGATATCGCGCTGCTCTACTGGACGGCCGCGTCGCTGGGGCTGGCCATTTCGAATTCGAAGAGCGAGCCGGAAATGATCGTGCAGTTGCCGGCGG
Source organism: Bryobacteraceae bacterium (assembly GCA_035308525.1). GTDB lineage: Bacteria > Acidobacteriota > Terriglobia > Bryobacterales > Bryobacteraceae > Bog-159. Next base: position 42,489 of record DATGGM010000266.1, on the reverse strand, counting down.
TGGACGCCATGCTGCGGCGGGTGCAGGAACTGGATGAAGGTTTTGGGGCGGGCGCCGTTTGGGAAGCGATCCTCAGTCTGGAGAGCGCGCGCGCCGGCGTCAAGCCGGAAGTGCAGCAGGCGCGCATGAAGAAGGATTTCGAGCGGGCGCTGGCGCTGTCGAAGGGCGAACACGCATCCACATATGTCTCGTATGCCGAAGACGCCTGCGTGCCGGCGCAGGACCGCGCGCGGTTTCAGGAGATGATCGGCAAGGCATTGGCCATCGATGCGGACAGGAAGCCGGAGAACCGGCTGGCCAACCTGGTAGCCCAACGGCGGGCGCGCTGGCTGCTGGGCCGCGTCGACGAACTGTTCCTGGAAGTTGCACCGACTAATTAGTTCAGGAGGAACTTATGCTACGCAAAATCATTTTGATGCTGGCGCTGGCCGCCGGCCTATCCGCCGCTTCGCTGCCGGTCACCATTAAGATGGGCACGCTGGCGCCGGAGGGATCGCCCTGGTATGACGTGCTGATGCGCGTCCGGGAGCGCTGGCGGGATATCACGGGCGGGCGCGTCAAGCTGGTGCTGTATCCCGGCGGGGCGCTGGGCGATGAGCCGGACCTGGTGAACAAGATGCGCATCAACCAGATTCAGGCCGTGGCGCTCTCCGGCGCGGGGATGCAGGACATCGACAAAGGTGTAGCCTGCCTGCAGATCCCCATGATGTTCGACTCCTACGCGGAGCTGGACTATGTGCGCGACCGCATAGCGCCGCGCCTGGAGAAGATCATCGAGGCGCGCGGCTTCCTGGTGCTCAACTGGGGCGATGCCGGGTGGGTCTACTTCTTCACCAAGACCCCCGCCGTGCGGCTGGACGATCTGCGCCGGTTGAAGTTATTCACGTGGGCGGGCTACGACGACGAGTTGCAGCTATGGAAGGCGAACGGCTTTCGGCCCGTGCCGCTGGCCGCCACCGACATTCTCACGGGTCTGCAGACCGGACTGATTGAAGCGGTGCCCACCACGCCGCTCTACGCGCTCTGGAACCAATCGTTCGCGCTCACCCGGTATATGAACGACATCAAGTGGGCGCCGCTGGTGGGCGCCACCATCGTGAAGAAATCTGCCTGGGAGCAGGTGCCGCCGGAGTACCGGGAGGCCATGCTCAAGATCGCGCACGATGCCGGGCAGGACTTGCGCGGCGGAATCCGGCAGATGGGCGACGATTCCATCGCCACCATGCAGAAGCGGCGGCTCACGGTCGTGCATGCCGATGAAAGGGTGACGGCGGAGTGGCGGAAGGAAGCCGAAAACGTCTACCCCACCTTGCGCGGCAAGACCGTGCCGGCCGATCTGTTCGACGAAGTGAAAAGGCTGCGCGACGAGTTCAGAGCGCACGGCGGCACCCATTGAGATTCGCCATGCGGTGGTTGAGTGCTACCGAGAAGGCCGTAGCCATCGCGGCTCTCACGCTCATGGCGCTCCTGCCGGCGGCGGAGATGATTTCGCGCCAGTTGGGTTGGCCGTCGATTCCGGGCGCGGGCGCTATCGTGCAGCACCTGACCCTGTGGGTGGCGTTTGTGGGCGCGGCCGTCGCGGCGGGTTCGGGCCGTCTGCTCTCGCTCTCGGCCAATGCGTTTCTGTCGGAAAAATGGGCCCCGCGCGTCCGGATCTTCAGTTCCGGAGTGGCCGGCGCGGTCACGCTGAGCCTGGCTTGGGCAAGTCTCGAGTTTGTGCTGGCAGAGCGCGAGGGCGGCGCCGTGCTGGGAGCCGGTATCCCCAAGTGGGTGGCGCTCAGCGTCATGCCGGCGGCTTTTCTGCTGGTGGCGGTGCGCGCGGTGTGGAGCGCGTCGCCATCCATGCGCGGCCGGCTGGTTGCGAGTCTGGGGTTGGTGGTGCCGCTGGTATTCTTTCTGGCGCCGCCGCCGGAAGGCTCCGCGGTGCTGTGGACCGGCATTGCAGTGGTAGTGGCCGCGGCGCTGCTCGGGCTGCCCATATTCGCGACTCTGGGCGGGCTGGCGCTGCTATTGTTCTGGAATCGGGGCGTGCCGGTGGCCTCGGTTCCAGTGGAGACTTACCGCCTGGTGGCCTCGCCGATCTTCCCATCCATTCCGCTGTTCACTTTTGCCGGATACCTGCTGGTGGAAGGCGGCGCCAGCCGCAGGCTGCTGCGAGTTTACACCGCGCTGCTGGGCTGGCTGCCGGGCGGCCTGGCGGTGACCACTGCGCTGGCGCTGGCTATCTTCACCTGGGCGGGCTCGGGCGTGACCATCCTGGCGCTGGGCGGATTGCTGCTGCCCATGCTCGTCAAGGCCCGCTATCCCGAGCCGGTCTCCATCGGCTTGATCAATGCCTCAGGCTCGCTGGGACTCTTGTTTCCGCCCAGTCTTCCGGTCATCTTCTATGCCATGTACGCGCGCATCGGTTTCGACCGCCTGTTCGTAGGCGGATTTCTACCGGGTCTGGTGATGGTGGCGATGATTTGCGCCTACGGCGCGTGGCAGGGCATCCGGAATCGCGCCGGGAGGGCGGTCTTTTCGGGCAGGGAAGCGCGCCTGGCGATCTGGGAGGCCAAGTGGGAGCTGGCGGTGCCCGTAATCATGCTGGTGGGGTTGTTCGGCGGCTTCGGGACGCTGGTGGAAGCGGGCGCCATTACCGTGCTGTACAGCTTCCTGGTGGAGCGATTCGCCTACCGCGAATTCTCGGTGCGCCGGGATTATGCGCGCGTCGCTCTGGAGTGTTCGACGGTGGTGGGCTGCGTCCTCATGATCATCGGGGTGGCGGTGGGCTTGACCAATTACCTGGTGGATGCGCAGGTGCCCGGCGTGTTGATCGCCTGGGTGCAGGCCAATATCCATTCGAAGTACGTTTTCCTGCTGCTGCTGAACCTGGCGCTGGTGGTGAAGGGATCGTTCATGGATGTATTCTCGGCCATCATCGTGGTGGTGCCGCTGATCACTCCGCTGGGCGTGCACTTCGGCATCGATCCGGTGCAACTGGCCATCATCTTTCTGGCGAACCTGGAACTGGGATATCTCACGCCTCCGGTGGGCATGAACCTGTGTTTGTCCGCGTATCGCTTCGAGCGGCCGATGTCGCAGGTATACCGGGCCACGCTGCCGTACTATGTCATCCTGTTGATCGGCGTGCTGCTGATTACGTATGTCCCGGCGCTGACCACGGCGCCGCCGCATTGGATGGGCTATTAAGCGATTTGACATCTCGCTCCCGTCCTAGTACTCTAAATAGTTTGTAGCAGCGAAGTGGAGACGTGTGTCGATGAGTACCGAGTTCCCCTCCAAGAACGGGATTGTACGCCAGTGGCATGTGCTGGATGCCGAAGATGTGGTGCTTGGCAAGCTCGCCAGCAAAGTTGCCATGCTGTTGATGGGTAAGCATAAAGCGATATTTACCCCGTTTATAGACACCGGCGATCACGTGGTGGTCGTCAACGCCGCGAAGGTGCGGCTTACGGGCCGGAAAGAAGAAAACAAAGTCTACCGGCACTTTACAGGTTATCCAGGCGGGCTGGTGGAGACCAGCGCGCGGCGCGTGCGTGCCACGCGGCCGATCCGCATGGTGGAAGAGGCTGTGCAGGGTATGCTTCCCAAGACCAAGCTGGGCAAACAGATGTATCGCAAGCTGAAGGTCTACGCAGGGGACAAGCATCCGCATGCGGCGCAGAAGCCGACCGCGCTGGCCTTTAAATCGCGAAAGGTTGATTAGTGGCAGGAACAGTCGTTCAATATCTCGGTACGGGCCGCCGAAAGGAGTCGGTCGCCCGCGTATTTCTTCGGCCCGGCAAAGGGGACTTCACCATTAACGGCAGGTCCTTCGAATCGTACTTCCCGACGGAAGCCGCCCGCGCATCTGTGCGCCAGCCACTGCTGGCGACGGAGACCGCGGACAAATTCGACATCCTGATGACGATCACCGGCGGAGGCATTTCCGGCCAGGCCGGCGCCGCGCGTCATGGAATCTCGCGCGCGTTGTGCGAGTTCAACGTCGAGTTGCGGCCCCGGTTGAAGAAGCTCGGATTTTTGACGCGCGACCCGCGTCAGCACGAGCGCAAGAAGTACGGCCAAAAGGGCGCGCGCAAGCGCTTCCAGTTCTCAAAGCGGTAATGTTTTTAGGCATGCAGTCGGTGTGCCGGGTTATCCGCGCGCAAATCTCGCTTTGGACCGCGCGCGGCGGATTCGGCACGGAATATTTAGGAGGTAGTCTACGCCCGCAATATCGATGAAGGAATTGCTCGAAGCCGGTGTTCACTTCGGGCACCAGACCAAGCGCTGGAATCCGAAAATGAAGGAATACATTTTCGGCGAACGCAACGGAATCTACATTATCGACCTGCAAAAAACCTTGAAGATGTTCAAGGACGCCGCCCGCTTCGTGGGCGAAATGGCTGCGCAAGGCAAGAACGTGCTCTTTGTGGGGACCAAGCGGCAGGCTCAGGAAGCTATCGCCGAAGAGGCCCTCCGCTGCCAGATGTTCTACGTCAACCAGCGCTGGCTGGGCGGATTGCTCACCAACATGCTGACCGTGCAGAAGTCCATCAAGCGGCTCAAAGAGTTGGAAGGCATGTCCACCCAGGAAGGCGGCTACGGCGGCAGGCCCAAGAAAGAGATCATTCGCCTGGAGCGCGAGCGGAAGCATCTGGATTCGAACCTGGCTGGCATAAAGGACATGCCGGGCCTGCCCGATGTTCTGTTTGTGATCGACTCCAACAAAGAGGCCATCGCGGTGAAGGAAGCGCGCCGCCTGGGCATCCCGGTGGTAGCCATCGTGGACACCAACTGCGATCCGGACGAGGTGGATTACGTGATCCCGGGCAACGACGATGCGCTACGCGCCATTCGCCTGTTCGCCAGCAAGATCGCGGACTCGGTGGTGGAAGGCCGCGCCCTGGCCAGCGAGCAGGAGTTCACGGCGGAGAAGATCGTGACCGACGAAACGCCGGTCGAGGAAGTGCCCGAATACACCGAATACGTGGATCCCAAGTACGCTGAGAAGATCATGGCCGAGTCTCTGATGGAAGAAGAGCCGGCGCCGGTCTCTCCGCGCAAGGGACCTGCTTCGGAGACGGCCGAACCCGAGCACGAAGCAGTGGTCACCGAGAGCGGACACTAGAACATTAACCACAGATGGACACAGATGAACACGGATAAGAACCCGGTTTTTATCTGTGTGCATCTGTCTCTATCCGTGGTTCCATTCAGGTAATTAGACTATGGCGGAAATCACCGCTCAACTCGTGAAGCAACTCCGCGAGCGCACCGGCGCGGGGATGATGGATTGCAAGAGTGCCCTGATCGAATCCGGCGGCGACATCGGGGCTGCGGAAGTGATTCTGCGCAAGCGCGGCATTGCGTCCGCGCACAAGAAATCCGCGCGGGTGACCAAGCAGGGCCTGATCGGCAGCTACATCCATTCGGGCGGCCAGCTCGGCGTGCTGGTGGAAGTGAACTGCGAATCCGACTTCGTAGCGCGCACCGGCGATTTTCAGGAGCTGGTGCACGACGTCGCCATGCACATCGCGGCCGCCGACCCGAAGTATATCCGGCAGGAGGATGTGCCCGAGGAAGCGCTGGCGCGGGAAAAAGAGATCCAGCGCGGGCGCGCGGCCTTTGAGGGCAAGCCCGCCAACGTGATCGACCGCATCGTGGAAGGGCGCATGGCCAAGTTCTACGAAGAGGTTTGCCTGCTCGATCAGCCTTTCGTCAAGGAAGCCAGCCTGACGGTCGGACAGTTGATCAAGACCAAGATCGCCAAGCTGGGCGAGAATATCACGGTTTCGCGGTTTACGCGGTACAAGGTGGGGGACATAGCCGCGGTGGAAGCCGGCGGCGAGGAGCCGCCCGAAGCCAGTGCCTCGGTATAAGCGAATCCTGCTCAAGCTCAGCGGCGAAGTGCTGGCCGGCGGGGCCTCCTTCGGCATTCATGCGGAGCGGGTGAAGGAACTGGCCGCGGAGGTCGCCACGGTGGCGGCCAGCGGCGTCCAGATCGGCCTGGTGGTGGGCGGCGGAAACATCTTCCGCGGAGTGGCCGCCGCCGCCCAAAAAATGGACCGCGTGACGGCGGACCATATGGGCATGCTGGCTACCGTGATCAATTCCCTGGCCCTGCAGGACGCCCTGGAACAGATCGGCGTGCATACCCGGGTGATGAGCGCCATCGAGATGCACGAAGTAGCCGAGCCGTACATCCGCCGGCGCGCGCTGCGTCATTTGGAAAAGGGCCGCGTGTGCATTTTCGCCGCGGGCACCTCCAACCCGTACTTCTCAACCGATACCGCCGCCACGCTCCGGGCCCTCGAAATCCGGGCCGAGGTAATCGCCAAGGCCACCCGGGTGGACGGCGTCTTCGACAAGGACCCCTTGAAGTTCCCCGACGCGGTGATGTACCGTGAAGTGTCGTACCTGGAAGTCCTGTCCAAGGCGCTGGGCGTCATGGATGCCACTTCCATCGCTATGTGCCGGGATAACAAGCTTCCGATTATTGTTTTCAACTTAACGACCAGCGGCAATATAATGCGCATGACGAAGGGCGAGCCGATCGGCACGCTCATTCATTAGGTCCACTTATGAAAACCGAACACACCGCCGACCCCGCCGGGCCGGCATTCAACTCCGTGAAGGAAGTCGAGAATCACATTAAGGGACGCATGGAAAAGGCGCTCGGCGATCTGGCGCACGAAATGGCCACCATCCGCACGGGCAGGGCTACCCTGAGCCTTCTGGATCACATCCGCGTGGATTACTACGGCACGCCTTCGCCTCTGAACCAGGTGGCCACGCTGCACGTCCCGGAGCCCAGCATGATCACCATCTCGCCCTGGGACTCTTCGCAGATCGGGCCCATCGAGCGGGCCATACGGGTCTCCGACCTGGGCCTGAATCCGGCCAATGACGGCAAGATCATCCGGCTGCCCATCCCGCCGCTGACCGAGGAGCGCCGCAAAGAGCTGGTGAAGCGGCTGCACGGCGTGGCCGAGCACCATCGCGTGTCGGTGCGCAATATCCGGCGCGACGGCAACGAGGCGGTGAAGGTGCTGCTCAAGGACAAGAAGATCACCGAGGATGAAGACAAGCGCGCCCACGATGAGATTCAGAAGCTGACCAACACCTACATGGACAGGATAGACCAGGCGGCGCGCGCCAAGGAAAAGGAAATCCTGGAGATCAAATAGCGGCGGCCAAGCTGGAGCGGGAGACGGGAATCGAACCCGCAACCAACAGCTTGGAAGGCTGTGACTCTACCATTGAGTTACTCCCGCACACCTCTATTTTCCAATGCATTTCAATGCAAGTCAATGGAGGCGTTGGGATCACGCTCCGGCGAGGGAGCCTCCAGCCGACAGGCGCCGCTGCCGGCGTCTCTGCACCTGGCGTTGCGCCAGCAGCCAATCTTCCTGGGGCGATCCATTTCGGAAGGCTCGGGCCAACCATAACTCATAGGCTGCCGCGGCGATTTGCGCTTGTTGTTCGCGGGTTATGCCCCGGATTGCGAATGCATCGCACGATCGGGGATTGCACACCGATTTTGCAGCGGATACGGATGCGGCCGCCGGCGTTCGTTTGGTAGTCATAACAGACTCCTAATTCATATAGAGCATGGCATCACAAGGCACTGCCCCACGAATGTGTTCCTCCAAGAGCCACGGCAGAAATGGTTTTTGCAGAAATTCAATGCGCGGAAAGGTTAAGGTCTCCGAATCCACCGGGCCGAGCCCCGAGATGAACAGAACCGCCATCTGCGGATGAATGCCGGTTATGGCTCTTGCCACCCGGATGCGGGTGAAGACTCGCACGAGTATATCAGCGATCACAAGGCCGATTGGAGGCGGCGACTGGTCAACGGTCCCGGTTGCCTGATTCCGCGCGGCGGCTTGCAGCACGGTGTAGCCCATTCGCTCAAAACTCGCCCGAAAGACACTGGAGATGGCCTGCTCGTCTTCAAACACGATAATGGTTTTCACGGCGATGCTTCTTCTGCCGGCCGACATCTCAAACGTTGCTTCCGGCGCTCGATGCAGATATGGCCTTGCCTGGCTGGGGCTTCGACTTGCGCTCGGGTACTGCGAATAGTCCTGCCGATGTCCCCTTACTCAATTCCAGCGCGGCGGTCAACCGACACTCTTCAGGGGAGGCGTCTCCTGCCAAGCCTCCTGCCAGCCAGAGGCTAAACGCAAGCTCGGCGATCTGCTCGTCGGCATCCAATTCAAGAATTTCCGGCCGGATGGGCACCAGGCCAGTTAGTTGTATTGGCATCGTGGTCCGCTCCGTTGCGACTGTGAGTATTCTAAGAGAAAGCCGCAATTTCAGTCAAGAAATAAAACACAATTGTGAGCAATATTGATCAATTTATTCTCAAGTAAATGAGCGATATCGACCATTATTGAGAATTGTTTTGACGAGAAGCGGCAGGATGCCCAGTCCGGGTTTCGCTTGTTAATACCGGCAAGAGAACCAGCCGGTTCATGCTAAAGCCACTTTCCGGGTCGTTGAAATTGCCGGTTATGCGCCGTCCTCAACCTACCTCCGCAGCACCGTGAAGCCGGGATCGAGCTGCACCTTGGCCGGCGCCTGATGCAGCGCCACGTTGAACGTCACTGTGCCATCCGCCGTGTGCACCCACTGCGTTTCAGCCTTACCCTTGCCGAGCTGAATTTCCACCGGCACATACACGCTGAAGTCGCTATCTACGTCGCTTTGCGTAATGCTTCCGGTCAGGCGCACCGCGGGAGCCTTTCCCTTTACGGTATAACTCAACTTCAGCGACGGAATGCCGGTGCCATAAACCCATTGGTCGAAGAAACTCTCCAGCTTCGGATCGGGTGTGTCGGGCGGAAGAAAGCGCGCGGCCAGCAGGCGGAAGTCTTCGGTCGACAGGGCCTTGCGCTCGTACTCTTTGCGCAGTGTGGCCAGCATGGCCAGGAAGCGCTCGTCGCTCATGCGGCGGCGCAGCATGTGCATGATCCACGAGCCCTTGCCGTACGTGATGGTGTGGTATGCGCGCGGCGCCTGGGAGTTTTCCAGGCGCAGGCCCAGCACGATGGGGCCGATCGATTCCACGGTTTTGCCCTCGGTAGTCTTCAGTAGCAGGTCGGCCTTGTAGGCGTCCAGCGCCATGGTCATGGGCTGCGTGCCGTTCTTGTTCTCCAGGTAAAGCAGGGCGGAGTAGTCCGCCAGAGCCTCCATCAGCCACTCGTCGTGGTAGCCGGTGGAAGTCACCACGTTGCCCCACCACTGGTGAGCCGTTTCATGCGCTTGCAGGATGTCGGAGAAGAACAGGCGTCCGTGCGCGTCCAGCGAGCGGATGGCCCGGTCCTGCGGCGCCAGGTACGACATGGTGGAAAGGTAGATCAGGCCGGGAAAACCCTGGCCGAAGCGGCCCGGCACGGGCGACACCGTCAAGTTCGGCAACGCCGGCGGACCGAAACGCGCGGACATGAATTCCAGCGCGGAGGCGATTTCCGAAGCGATCTCCTGCAGGCGCGCCAGCGGATCGGGCGGCAGCTCCGGAGGCAGCACCACGATCTCCGGCTCGTGGTGCGGGAACCTGGACGGCGGCTCCGGCGGCAGCAGGGGACGCGTGTTCGACAACGCCGGTTCGACGGACCGGTTGGCGCACACTTCCACGGTGAACCCCTTGCGCGACAACCGGACGCGCTCATACTGGCCCAGGTTGAAGCCCGCGAACCGGATAGGCGTGTTGGTCTTGCGGCGCGTGATGCGCGAGTCGCCCTCCTCGTGTTCGTCCACCAGCTCGCCCGGCGTCACCAGGTCCAGATCCTTGGGATAGCGGAACGTCAGGTCGTACTTGGCGAACTGCAGCCCGGCATTAGGGAACCAGTTGGCCCGCGCGCCCACATAGTAGACCTGGTTGCCGGCCTCGAAGATCACCTTTCCTTCGTGGTGAAACTCCAGGTCGTATTCCTTGCCCGGCTGGAGCGGTTCGGGCGGCACCACCAGGAACATATCATTGCCCACGTTGCGCAGGAGTTCCGAGCGCAAGGATTGGCGCTGCAGTACCTCGGCGGGTTGACCGTTCACCAGCGCTTTCGTTATTCTCATGGCCTGGGCGATGTCGAAGGCCAGGGCCGGCAGCGTGGCGCCCGCGGACCTGGCTTTCATACGCGTCACCACTCGCAGGGCGAGATCCGGCTGCAGCGCGGCTTCGATGCGAAAATCATCGAGCGCCAGGTCGGGTTCGATGGTCTTATTGCGGAAACTGCGCGCGACGAAGCTGGTCCAGACGTCGAAAAACAGTACATTGTCGCGGTTGTTCAGCTTGCCGATCACGATCTGCTCGCGCGCGTCACGGTCATAGTAAAGGTCGAAGGAGCCCAGCTTCCTGCCCCGGACGGAGGCGGCGAAAAAGCCGTGGTCCCGCGGTTGACCCAGCAACACGTCCCACACCAGCCGCGTCTGGAAGCTGGCGGCGATATTGCGGACGACGGGCGTCCATTGCTCGGCCATCATGACGCCCATCTCGGGGATTTTCTGGGCCGCGTTCTTCTCGATCTGTTCGTTGAGCCTGGCGAAGGTATCGTCGGAGAAGGTCAGGACCGCGGCCAGCAGGTGCTCATCGAGATTGGGCGAGCCGATATACGACGCCAGGGAACGCCGCTCGCCGCGATTGGGAGGCAGTACCAGCACCTCCGCATCGCCGCCCTCCTCGGCCGCCACAAAGACCGCGGAGGTGCGCGCGCCGGCCACGGGCTTGGCGAAGATGAGGTATCCGTCGGTAAAGAAGAAGCGGGCTTCGTCCTTGGGCAGCGCCAGATCGCGCACGCGATAGCACGCGGCCGGATCGAGCGCCGTTTCGCGCACTTCGCGCGCCAGATCCGAGGCTGTGACCGCTCCGCTGGCGAGGCATGGCCACAGGCACACTACAAACGAGACAACCCACTTCATTGGTTTGATTATGGCACGGCGCTCGGGCTCTTCCCGTGAAAGGAATCGCGCGCCGGGGGAATCTCTCTGTGACAGCCGCGGGAACAATTAGACCGGCATCGCGGTCCAATTCCCCGAGTCGCTGAGCATGTTCACGGAGACGCGTTATGAAAGCCCCATCCAAATTCTGGTACTTCGGCCTCGCAATACTGATTGCCATGGCCTTCCTGGAAGCGGCCGGATCGCCGCAGGCGACCTCCGCGGTGACGGATGATGCACCGGCCGTTACTTACACGCATGGCGCGGTGCATGCGGCGATTCCTTACAAGTCGACGCGCGCCGGCGCCGGCCGACTGACGGTCGAGATCCTCGATCCCGACGATCAGCCCGTGGGGCGCGCCGTCGAGCGCGTCACCGTGGACAGGGGCAAGGGGCAGTGGCAGCCGGATATCAAACTATCGAAGGCGCTGGGGATCGATGAGCTGGCCTGGCACCGGCTGCGATACCGTTTCGCCTACGATGGCGACGCAAAGGAGGCGGCCATCGAGGGCACGGAGTCCATCTCGCAGATCCTGCGCATGCCGGTGGTTCACATACTGGGGCAGCAATCGTATCTGACTGGCGGCGAAGCGGCGGTGCGGGTGATCGTCGCGGATTCCGGCAATCGCGTGATTCCCGGCGCCAGCACGGTGCGGATCGAGTTGCTGCCCGAGGGAAAGAAACCGCGCCTGCTGTACACGGGCCGTGTGAATGCGCGCGGCACCGCCGAGGCGCAGTTCCGATTCCCGGCGGGGACGGTGGGCACATATCCCCTGCGTTACCTGGCGGAAACTCCCATCGGTTCGGCGGAATTCACCCAGCAGGTGCGGTTGGCAGACAAAGTATCCATCTTGCTGACCACCGAGAAACCGATTTACCAGCCTGGGCAGACCATCCACGTGCGGGCGCTGGCGCTCGACCGCGCACATCACGAAGCCGCGGCGGCCCGCAAGCTGACGCTCGAGGTGGAGGATTCGCGCGGGAACAAAGTATTCAAGAAGGCCGCGCAGACGGACCGGTTCGGCATCGCCGCGGCGGAATTTGAATTGGCGGACGAAGTGAACCTGGGCACGTATCATCTGCGCGCGCTGATGGGCGGAGAAGAGGGCGCGCAGAACACCGCGGAGGTGGCTCTGAACGTCGAGCGATACGTGTTGCCGAAATTCAAGGTGGCGGTGGAATTCTCGGGGAAAGACAACCGCGCCAAGCGCGCTTACCGGCCCGGCGATCATGTGACGGGAACCGTCCGGGCAAACTACTTCTTCGGGAAAGCGGTAGACGGCGCGGAGGTCAGTCTGAAGGCGACCGGCATGGATGCTATGGAGTTCGAGGCGGCCTCGGCCCGCGGCAGGACGGATCCGGACGGGGCTTACCATTTCGATCTGCGGCTGCCGGATTACTTCGCGGGGCGGCCGCTGAGTCATGGCGCCGCGCGTGTGTTGATCGAGGCCACGGTGAAGGACGCCACCAGCCATGCCGAAACGCGCGGCGAGCCCATCACTGTCAGCGAATCGCCGCTGCTTGTCACGGCAGTGCCGGAAGGCGGCACGCTGATCCCGCACCTGGAGAACCAGGTCTTTGTGTTGACGTCTTATCCGGATGGAAAGCCGGCCGTGGCCAGTTTGAAAATACACGCCGCCGGGAATGCGGATCAGAGCGCCACCACGGATGAAGGAGGAGTGGCCGTGATCCGGATTCGCGCCAGCGGCGCCGCGGAGCCGCTGGAAATCCAGGCCAGCGACAAGCAGGGAAATCACGCGTCGAGTTCAGTGAGCCTGGACGTCCGCGGCGGTGAGGAGCAGGTTCTGCTGCGCACGGAGCGCGCCGTGTATCGCGCGGGCGACCATATGGTGCTGCGCGTGTTTTCGACGAAGAAGCAGGGCGCGGCATACGTGGATGTCGTCAAAGAAGGCCAAACCGTACTGACGCGCGACGTGGACATCGTAAATGGCCAGGCGGAGTTGACGCTGGCCGTAACGCCGGATCTGGCCGGCACGGTGGATATCAGCGCATATCTTTTCGGGCGGGACGCGCGGCCCATCGCCGACCATCGCCTGGTGTTCGTGGAGCCGGCCGACGAATTAAAAATCGAGGCGACGGCGGATGCGCCGGTCCATAAGCCAGGCGATGAAGCGCGTATCAGCTTTCGCGTGACCAATAGCCGCGGCGAGGGAGTACAGGCGGCGCTGGGCCTGCAAGTGGTGGATCAGGCGGTTTTCGCGCTGGCGGAAAAGCAGCCGGGCTTCGCGAAGGTTTTCTTCTACCTGGAGCAGGAAGCCATGCAGCCGCGGTACGAGATCCATTCCATCGGCATGCCCGAGGTCGTGGAGCAGGCGCCTCCCGCGCAGGCCCAGCAGCACGACCGCGCGGCCCGCGCGCTGTTCGCGGCCACCGAACTGGTGAATGGCAACAAGTTTGAAACCGAGTTCGGCCGCAGCGTGCCGCTGACCAGGTACGCGGCGTATTCGGAACGCTACCAGGAGCGGTATCGCGCCCAGATGCGCGCGCTGGCCGAGAGTTTGACGCGCGCCTATGCCCGCGACGGCGGCGATCTGGCGAAGCTGGCCGTCCGGATGGCGGCTGCCGGGTCTCCCGAAATGCGCGATGCGTGGGGCGGCAGCCTGCGCGTGGAGCACATCGATTGGGCTCCGCAGTCCGGTTATTACATGGTCCGCAGCGCGGGCCCCGATAAGCAGTTCGAGACCGGCGACGATTTGACGGGGTTTCTGCAGGTTCACGGGCGGAAAATGGTGGGGCATCGGAGCTCCGGCGCGAGCCGCATCGATGTGAACGTGGAGCACGGCCGCGGCCCGTACAACGGGCTGGCGCAGATCACCGGATCGGTGGTCGATTGGCAAGGGGGAGCGCTCGATGGCGCTACCGTGCGGGCCTTTTCGGGCGCGGCCACGCGTTCCGCCTTTGCGAACGCCGACGGCCGGTTCACCCTGGCTGGCCTCCAGCCCGGCGACTACCATCTGACGGTATCGGTTGGCGCGGAGACGGTTTCGCGCCGCGTCACGCTGGCGGTTCGCGACCGCGCCGTCCTCACGGTCATGCTCCGGCAGGAAGGAAATACCAGCGTGGTGGTTGCCGAACCACCCCGAATAGCACGGGTGTTCCGGGGCGGTATCGTGGGAGGCGTTCCGGGCGGAGTCGTGGGCGGCGCGATCGCCGACATGATGCAGGACCGCCGGGTATTCAATCAAATGGCCGCGGCGCCCGCGCCCGCTCCAATGATGGCGATGGCCTTGCGTGAGCCGATCAACATGGCGGGCAGCACCGCGACTCTGGCCAAAGTGGAACCCGCGGCGCCCGCGGTGCACGTGCGGTCTTACTTCCCGGAAGCGCTGTATATCAATCCCGAGATTATTACCGACCAGAACGGCGCAGCCAGCATTACGATTCCGCTGGCCGACTCCATAACTACCTGGCGCATGGCCATGACGGCTTCCACCGCGCATGGCGCTCTGGGCAGCGGCGAGCGCAGCCTGAAAGTCTTCCAGGATTTCTTCGTGGACCTGGACCTGCCGGTCACGCTGACGCAGGGCGACCGGGTGTCGGTCCCGGTGGCGGTCTATAACTACTCGGCGGCGCGCGGCGATGTCCGGCTGGAGTTGAAGGCCGAAGACTGGTACGCACTGGTGGATGACGCCGCAGACAAGGCCGTAGCGGTGGATTCCGGCCGCGTGGGCGCGTCGCAATTCACCCTCGAGGCGCGGCGCATCGGAAAGTTCAAGCTTACCCTGGCCGCGCATATGGACAGCGGCAACCATCCGGCGGATATCGTGGTGCGGGAAATCGAAGTGGTGCCCAACGGGCGCGAGCAGACCACGGTGTTCAACGGACGGCTGGAGTCCGCGGCCGGGCACCAGGTGAAGTTCCCGCCCATGGCTATCGCGGAGGCTAACAAGATCTTCGTCCGGCTGTATCCCGGCCCGCTGAGCCAGGTGATCGAGGGTATGGATGCGATCCTGCGCATGCCGTACGGTTGCTTCGAACAGACATCCTCCGCCACTTACCCGAATGTGCTGGCGCTCGATTACATGAAGCGCACCAGGAAACTGGCTCCCGAGGTGCACGCCAAAGCGGAAGGGTTCATCGTGAACGGGTATCAACGCCTGCTGACGTTCGAAGTCCCGGGCGGCGGATTCTCGTGGTTCGGCAACCCGCCCGCCAACAAGATACTCACTTCTTACGGCCTGATGGAGTTTTCCGATATGTCGCGCGTGCACGAGGTGGATCCGCGGCTGATTGAACGCACCCAGCAATGGCTGGCCGGGCAACAGCAGCCCGATGGGAGCTGGAAGCCGGACGCCGGCTTCATCAACGAAGGCGCTACCAACCGCTTCAACTCCGATGTGCTGCGGATCAGCGCGTACGTGGGCTGGTCGCTGGCGAACACCGGCTACAAAGGGCCGGCGGTCGACCGGGCCAAGGATTACGTGACGCAGCACCTGAACGGGAAGGTGGACGCCTACACGCTGGCCGTGGCCGCCAACTTCGCGGCCGACTACCGCAAGGACCGGGACTTCACGCGCCAGGCCATGCGCATGCTTCTGGACGCTGCCGCGCCGCGCCCGGCCGGGAACGCAGATCAGTTCTGGTGGACAGCCGAGGAAACCGGCGTCTTCGGCCGAGCCGAGAGCGCTAGCGTGGAGACCACCGGGTTGGCGGTACAGGCGCTGCTGAAGTGGGGCGAGGCTTCGGAGACCGCCTCCAAAGCCCTGCGCTATATCGCGGCCAGGAAGGACTCCGACGGCACCTGGGGCACCACGCAGGCGACCATCATGGCTTTGCGCGCGCTGCTGCTCTCCACCGAAAAAGGCGCGGCGGACGTGCGCGGCGTGGTGGAGATTTCGCTCGACGGCCAGCCGGTAAAGAAGCTGGTGCTGACGCCGGAGAATAATGACCTGCTCCATCAGTTCGTCTTTCCGGCGGACGCGCAGGGCGCCAACCGCGTGGATCTGCGCTTTGAGGGCAAGGGCGGGCTGGCCTACCAGGTGGTCGGGCGGTACTTCGTCCCGTGGGGCGAGAAGCCCGCGAGCGGGCCGCTTTCGATCGACGTGGCATACGATCGCACGCGCCTGGCGCAGGACGATATCGCCACAGCCACCGCGACCGTGAAGAGCAATCTGCGGGAGACCGCCAGGATGGTGATGGTGGATCTGGGGATTCCGCCGGGATTCGATCTGCTCAGCGAAGACTTGCAGTCATACCAGGAGAAAAGCGCGGGCCGCAAAAGCGGCCGCATGGAGAAGTTCACCTTGACCGCGACGCAGGCGATCCTGTATTTCGACTCGATCGGCGCGGGGGATACGGTCACCCTGAAGTTCCGCCTGCGCGCCAAGTATCCGATTCGCGCGCGCACCTTCCAGTCGCGCGTGTATGAGTATTACAATCCGGCGGTCGGCGCGGTGGCCCGGCCGGTGGCGCTGGAAGTGCGCAAACGGTAGCCCTATTGGTGATCCTTATCCGTGGGGATCAGCACCGTGCCCTCGGAGGACTGCACGCTGATCATCCCGGGCGGAACCTTGGGCGCGGGGGTCACGGGCGCGGAGTTCGCGGGCGTGCGGGCCGCGAGCGCCGCCGCGGGCATCTGCTGAAGCCGGAGGCGCAGTTGTGCTTCCGGCATGTGCATTGATAGCGCAATGTGTCTGCCGTTAAGCGAATACTTGAAATTCTCCAGGCCGGTCGCACCCTTGCCCGCGCTCTTGGTCTGGGCCTGCACCGCGGAGGTCAGCCATTTCATCGCCTCCGCCATCTCGTTGGCGGCTTTGATCGTGCGGGCTTCCACGTTGGCGGAAAGATCGAAGTCCGGGCTGAAGCGCAGACCGCCGTTGAAGGCGGCGATTTCCTGAGCATACTCAGCCACCTTTGCGGCTGCCGGGGACTCCGCCGCTTTGCCGCTCATGGATGCCGGCGGCTTCAGACTCGTGGTGGCCACCCAGATGTCATATCCGGCGTATTTGGCCATTTGCGCGGCCATGGGCGCCGGTAGTGCCGCAGGCTGGCCGCGGCGATGAATGGCGGCCCGCACATCGTTCATCTGGCCCATCACCAGGAGCGAGTTGTCGAGGAATGCGACCACGCCGCTGCCGGACCCGGACGACGCCATGATCGGCACGCCCTCATACTCGCTGGCCTCGCCCTTGACGCCATTGAGACCTTGCAGGCGGGCCAGGGTGAGCGAGCTGCGCACCATCACCAGAGCCGGCCCTTGATCGCCCGTTGCGCCGGAGCCGGCAATCAGCACATCCTGTATTTCCTTGCTCCAGTCGATCTTGGAGAATGCGGCAATCTGCTCCTGGAACTGCGGCTTGGATTTCGCCAGTTCGCTTTTCAGTTGCGCGTCGACACCCTTGTGAAAGGATTCGCCCATCATCGATCCGATCGGCGACGCCATTATTTTGGCGACGTTGATCTCCATCACCATGCTCGCGTCCGGCATGATGAGGCTCATCATGTCCGGATCCGCCGCCGCGGACAGGAGTGGTAGCCCGAGCGCGAGGCCCAGCAGATTACGCCATAGAGTCACGTGGTACATCCTCTCTTCTTGGTGTTCGCAGGTTAGCCGGGCGGGCCTGCCCGTGTCAAGTTCTAGACGGACAGTACTTGACGGCAAGTTTATGCCAGGTGTTGTCCATATTAACTTTAGGAAGCTGCACAGAATTCAGGAACAGGACCTTCGCATAAGAAGCAAGCGTGCCGGTGTGCTACGCGGCCTCGAACTTCTCGCCGTCACTTCCCGGTGTGCCCGGCAGAGATCGTTTTCGGGAGATCCGTCTAGTACGCCTAGCCTCGCCAGCCAGAATTCAAAGGCAATTTCTACTATTTCCTGTTGTTGAGATTTTATCGACCTTGCAGACTGAATTGGGATTACTTGCATGCCGTTCGCCATGAGTGGTTCCTTTGGCTGAAGTCTGGAAGAAATCCTACACAAACCGTTGCGGGTGGATCAACTCCGAAACCCGATCCACGAAAAACCGGTCTTCTGGTCGATTTTGCCGGTGAGCAACGTAAGGAACGGTGGATCGCGCATCTGTGTTCTGATGGTTTCATGTTCTCCCGACGCCGGTTTCTCTACCTGAGTGCGGCAGGCGCCCTGGCCGCTGTGAAAATGACCAGCAAACAGCGCGTGGATCGCGCGCTGAAGGGCCTGGATGTGGACCGCACGCCCTTCACCTACTGGCATCACTTCGGCCTCGAAAAGCTGCCGGGCGAGCGTCACGCCGAGGCCACCCTCGCCTTTCACAAGCAGTTTCACACCGACCTGGTGAAGGTGATGAGCGACTACCCGTTTCCCAAGCCGGAGGGGAAATGGCATGATCTGAAAGTGGTCAATAATCCGTTTCCCGAGCAATTGCGGGCGTTGGATCTGATTCGCGAGGGCTTGCGCGGCCAGGCGTACTTCGTCGAGACCGTTTTCAACCCATGGAACGTGGCCGAGAAGATGTCGTCGCCCGAGGAGGTGCTGCGCCTCAAAACGGAAGACCCCAAGAAGCTGGAAGGCGCGCTGGAAGCCATCGCGGAATCCGAGGCGAACCACGCCCGGAAGGCCGTGGCGGCGGGGGCATCCGGTATTTTCCTGGCGATCGCCAACGCGCAGGACGGCATCATGACCCAGCCCGACTACGCCAGGTTCAGCGAACCGTTCGACCGCATGATTCTGGACGCGGTGCGCGGCGCGCCGCTCAATATCCTGCACCTGCACGGCGATAAGGTCTATCTCGATCGCTTCGTGAAAGGCTGGCCGGCGGCCGCCATCAATTATTCCAACTACGGCACCGGGCGGCAGGTGGCGGCCATGCGCGCGCAGTACGACGGCGTGCTGTTGAGCGGCCTCGACGAGCGGAATTTCCGCCAGCTTTCAGAAGACCAGTTGCGAAAGCAGTGGGAGGATGCGCGCTCCGCCGCCGGCAAGAAATTCATCGTAACGCCCGGCTGCTCCGTGCCCAACGATTCCACCGATGAAGAGTTGATGCGGCTGGTGAAGGTGCTGGGGGCTTGATAAATCGGATGATCCGGGTGCTGCGCTCTATTTGGATTTGGACCGCGACTGCGGCGCTGATTCTACTTTGGGCTCCCCTGCTGGGGATCATCCGGTTGTCGGACCCCGATCCACGCCGGCTGCGAACCGGACGATGGCTCCGCCGCCTCGGGCGCAACATTGCCAGGGTCAACCCTTGGCGAATCCACATTGCCGGCCGCGAACATCTTGACCCCAATCAGGTATACGTCATTGTGAGCAATCATCAATCCCTGGCGGATATACCGGTGATTACGCATTTGAGGCTGGATACCAAATGGTTGGCTAAAGCCGAACTTTTCCGGTTCCCGGTGGTGGGCTGGATGCTTCGCATGGCGGGCGATATCCGCGTGGAGCGGTCCGACCTGCGTGAGGGCGCCAAAGCGCAGTTGCGATGCGCACGCTACCTGCGCCAGCACTGTTCGGTAGTCTTCTTTCCCGAGGGTACCCGGTCGAGGGATGGACAGGTCCTGCCGTTTAAGGACGGCCCATTTCGCCTGGCTATACGGGAACGTGTCCGCGTCTTACCTCTGGTGGTGGAGGGTTCCAGGACGGCGCTGCCGAGAAACACGTGGATCTTCGGGCCGCCTTCGGACATCCACCTGCAGATTCTGGAGCCCGTATCCGTCGATGGCTGGATTCGAGCGGGAGCGCCGGCGTTGCGGGATGAGGTTCGACGCAGAATGGTGGACGCACTGGATCGCGTCCGGGCGAAATAACGCTCGCGGCGCCAGGCCGCCCGTTGCGGTAGAATGTCTACCAATGCCCCTGACGAGCGCATCGCCCGGCCGCGTCGAGCTGCTGCAAGGCACCCTGGATATGCTCATCCTGCGCACGCTGCTGTTTGGTCCCGCGCACGGGCATCAGATCGCCAAGCACATCCAGCGCACCACGGATAACGTGCTGCAGGTCGAGCATGGGTCGCTCTATCCCGCGCTGCACCGCCTGGCGCACAAAGGATGGATCGCGGCTAAGTGGGAGGCTGCTCCCGACCAGAAGCGTGAGTTCAAGTATTACCGGCTGACTCCGGCCGGAAAGAAACAGCTCGCCGCCGAAGAATCCAAATGGAAGCAGCTCGCCGGCGCCATCGCGCGAGTGATGTGGCCCGCCGGAACTTAGTGAGTCTCTCAGGTGTCGAATGAATCAGGCCGGCTGAAACCCAATAAATCAAAAAGAGGCTGATATGTTCGACGCTATTTGTGTCTCTGAACGCACCCGGAAGCCCTGGACGGTAGCAGTTTCATTTGCCGGCCAGGTCGCCGTCATCGGACTGGCAGTGCTCGTGCCGCTGTTGAGCACGGACGCGCTGCCGCATCGGCTGGTGTGGGTCTCCGTTCCGGAGCCTCCCCGCGGCTTGCCGCCCAAGCCGGCGCCGGCTCCCGTGCGGCAAGCCAACCCGGTCCCTTTCCAGATGGCTCACCACGCGCTTTGGCGGCCTTCGTCGATCCCGCCGCGGCCCATGTTGCTAACGGATGAAATCGCAATTGGACCTGTCGCCGGCAGTGACGCCGGAGTACCCGGCGGTATTGGAGATCCGAATGGATCGGGCAATAGTGTGATCGATAGCGTGGTACGGGCCGTGCCCGGGCCGCCGCCTCCCGCGCCCGCGGCGAAGCCGCCCGCGATGGCCGCGGCCATACCGCGCATCAAGGTGGGCGGCAAGGTACAGGAGGGCAAGCTGATCTCCGGGGCGCGCCCGGTTTATCCGCCGCTGGCCAGAATGGCGCGCGTGGAAGGCACTGTCCGGCTGGAGGCGGTGATCGCGCGTGACGGCACGGTGATGGGATTGCGCGCCGTCAGCGGCCATCCGCTGCTGATCCCCGCGGCTCTGGCGGCCGTCGAGCGGTGGCTCTTCCGGCCGACAACTTTAAATGGCGAGCCCGTGGAAGTCGCCACGGATATCGAAGTGAACTTCGTCTTACAGAGATGAAGTCAGTTGCGCGGCCCGATGCCTTCGGTGCGGCCGGCCAGCGCCTGCACCGCCGATCCGCCGCAAACGGCCACGCCGGTCTTCATCAGCGCGTTCAAGAAGTTGAACAGCAGCGCGTACAACACCTGCTCCGTAATGGCTTGTTTGCCGGGCAGGCGAAAGGTCGCCGGCAGCTCTTTGGAGATGTTGACGCGCACGGAGTTGGGTTGCGCCCGGCCGCCGCGGTCGCGCTTGTTGGCCAGGCTTATGGGTGTCTGCATCACGCCGCCGCTGCGTCCGTCGATATAAAACTGACAGCGCGAGAACCAGCCCAGGTTGGCGGGATCGGCGGCATCGAAAAGCAACAGCGGAGACTGGCGGCCGGCCGCCGTGAGGTCCAGCGTGATGCTGCGTTGCGTGTCTTTCAGTTTGGCCTCGAAGCCCGCTTGCTTGGCGATGTTCACCACCAGCTCCGGCTCCAGCTCCAGAAAGATCAGCTTATGTTGTCCCGCCTGCAAAACCTGCATCTGACAAGGCTATTCTAGCGGGTTTTGGCGCGGTGCGTGCGTAAATCACAGCGCCGCGCGGTATAACTCCAGCAAATCCTCCCGCGTACAGGGACGCGGGTTGAGCTGATGGCAGCCGTCCTGGATGGCTTTATCGGCCAGGGCAGGGAGGATAGCTTCGCCGACTCCGTAATCGCGCAGCCTCGGCGCGATCTCCACCCGCCGGTTCAACTCCCGCACCAGCGCGGCAATCTCGCCGCCGCTGAATTCCTCCTCCAGGTCCGCCAGCCGCGCTGCCGTTACCGCGCGGTTGAATTCCAGCACGAACGGCAGCATCACCGCGTTGGCCGTGCCGTGATGCATCTTGCATTCCGACGAGAGCGGATGCGCCAGCGAGTGCGTCGCGCCCAATCCTTTCTGGAATGCAATGGCCCCCATCATCGACGCAATCATCATTTCCGAGCGAGCCTGGATGTTCCGCGGCGTATTCATCACGCGCGGCAGGTTCTCCCAAACCATGCGCGCGCCGGCCAGCGCGATGGCGTCGCACAGCGGATGATAGCCCTTCGAGATGTACGCTTCCACGTTATGCGTGAAGGCGTCCATGCCGGTACCCGCGGTGATGGGCGCCGGCAGATCCAGCGTCAGCTCCGGATCGGCGATGGCCAGCGCCGGAATCAGGTGTGGGCTGAAGATCACGGTTTTGCGGTTGGTGGCCGCGATGGTGATCACGGTGGAACGGGACACTTCGCTGCCGGTCCCTGCTGTGGTCGCTATCGCGATAAACGGCGGCACGTTCGCCGAGATACGGTTGCCGCCATCCAGCAGGTCGTCGTACTCCGCCAGCGGCAATTCGTGCGTGACTTTCAGGCGAATGGCTTTGGCCGCGTCCAGCGGCGATCCGCCGCCCAGCCCCACAATTCCGTTGCAGCGGTTCTGTTGATAGCTGGCCACTCCATCCAGCACATTCTGCTCGGTGGGGTTCGGCTCCACGCTCGAGAACACCACCGCTCCCGGCGCCAGGCCGGCGGCCCGCGCGAAAACCGCCGTGCGTGCCAGGCCTGCGTCGGTGACCAATAGCGGACGCGAAACCCCGCGCTTGCCTAATTCATCAGGAAGGCGGTTCACCGCGCCCGCGCCGAACAGAATTGTCGTAGGGAAGCTGAACGTGGAGATCGACACTACACCATGAAACCATAATTCGCTCTGTTATTCTGGCCTTATGGACGAAGTGCAGCTCCGCCAGTTGTTCGAGCAGGTGCGCGCGGGGGCGGTGGATGTGGACGGTGCGCTGCACCGCCTGCGCCACATGCCTTTCGAGGATCTGGGCTTCGCCAAGGTGGATCACCATCGCGCGCTGCGCCATGGTATGCCGGAGGTGGTATTCGGCAAGGGTAAGACGGCGGAGCAGATCATGGCCATCGCCGGCAGCTTGCTGGAAAATTCCAGCAATGTGCTGGTGACGCGCGCGGAACCCGCGGTCGCCGCGCAACTCGCCGCCCGCCACGAGTGCGCCGAATATTTTCCGCTTTCCGGAGCCGTGCGCTTCTGGCGCGACCGCACCATTCGCGGCAAGGGCAAGATCGTGGTGGTGTGCGCCGGCACCAGCGACATCCCCGTGGCGGAAGAGGCGCAAGTTACCGCCGAGGTGATGGGTAACCACGTGGATGCTATTTATGATGTCGGAGTGGCCGGCCTGCACCGCTTGCTGAGTCACGAGACGCGCCTGACCGAAGCGCGCGTGGTGGTGGTCTGCGCGGGCATGGAAGGGGCGCTGCCGAGCGTCGTCGGGGGCCTGGTTTCGTGCCCGGTGATCGCGGTTCCCACCAGCATCGGCTACGGCGCCAGCTTTCAGGGCCTGGCAGCGTTGTTGGGCATGCTGACAAGCTGCGCCAGCAATGTGTCGGTGGTCAATATCGACAACGGCTTCGGCGCCGGCTACGTCGCCAGCCTCATCAACCGCGTCTAAATCACACCCGGCGGATGCCGCTTGTGCCAGTCCGTGCGGCCCTGGAATTCCCTGCCGACCGCCAGCAGCGTGTTCTCCGAAAATGGCAGCCCCACCAGTTGGATGCCCAGCGGCAGATCGCCCGCGAACCCGCAGGGTAGCGACAGCGCCGGCAGGCCGGCCAGATTCCCCGCCGGGATCAGGGCGCCGAGGCCGGGGTCTTTGGGCCGGGGGCGGTCCGGACGCCGGTCCAGGGGTTCGTCGATCTTCGGCGCGCCGCTCGGACGGCTGGGGGCCAACAGCACGTCTATGTCGATGAACATCTTGTGGATGGCCTCCATCGCCACGCGGCGCACCCGCATGGCCTTCAAATAAACGTGCGCCGGAATCTCCAGCGCGGCTTTCAATCCGGCGATCTGTTTCTGGTCCGCTAATTCATCTACCTTTCCGCTGGCGATCAGCGGCTGGAACACCGAAGCGGCATCCACGGCAACGATGGTGCCGACGGTTGGGCCATAAGGAAAGTCAGGCAGCCTGGTTTCCACCATGGCCGCGCCCAGCCCGCGCATCACCTCCAAGGCCTGCTGAAACGCCGGCCGCGACTGATCGTCGGGCCAGTCGTTGAAGTCCGCCGGCGCGAAGCCGATCCGCAGATCGCTCATCTTGCGTGCGTATTGCGGCGCATAGTAGAAGCTCTTGCCGGCGGAACCTGGATCGCGGCGGTCGCCGCCCGACATCGCCTCCAGCACGCGGCCGCAATCCTCCGCCGAATGGCAGAACGGCCCGAGCTTATCCAGCGTCCAGGAAAGCGGCATGGCCCCGTAGCGGCTCACCAGGCCAAAGGTCGGCCGCAGCGCGGTCACGCCGCAAAACGCTGCCGGCGTCACAATGGAGCCGGACGTCTCCGAACCGATGGCGAACGGTACCATCCCTGCGGCCACCGCGATGGCCGAACCGCTCGACGATCCCCCCGACCAGCGAGTGCGGTCCCAAGGGTTCAGCCCTGGACCCGTCACCGATGCCGACGCATAGCGATATCCGGGTCCGCCCGCCAGCTCCACCATCGCCAATTTACCTAGCAGCGGGGCGCCCACGCTCTCCAGCTTCTGGATCACCGTGGCATCATGGTCGAATACCTGCCCGGCATACGGCCGCGCGCCCCACGCCGTCAGTTGACCGGCCACGCTCAGCAGATCCTTGGCGCCGTACGGGACGCCTTGCAGCGGGCCGCGCAACCGGCCGCGCTTGATATCGCCATCCACGGCCTGCGCCTGGCGGATGGCCCGCTCGGTCAGGGGAAGCGCCAACGCGTTGTAGCGCGGGCCCAGCGACTCCAGCCGCCTGCCGAATGTGCGGGCCAGGTCCACGGCGGTGATTTCTTTGGCCTGCAACTTCGCGTTCAACTCGGCAACGCCGGCGAACACGATCTCGTTGCCCAGTTCCGCCATAACGCCTTAAACCGAGAAATGGAAGGCCGGCTCCGTGTCCATGGGAACCTCCACTTTGGCCAGGGTCTCGCTGGCGCGCTGGTTCTGATCTCGCGCGGCCTGTAGCTCCGGCGCGGGGCCGGAGGGCGTCGCCGGCGGTGTCTGCGAAGGCGTTTGCGCGGCCGCTGCGGTAGCCAGCACCGCGCCCGCCAGTTGGCGTCTGGTGATCTTGTCCTTCATCCCGCGCAATTCAGCGCCTCCAGAACGGCTTTCTCCATCACCGCGCGCGGCGCCTGTTCGCCGGTCCAGGTCTCGAACTGCCGCACCGCCTGCTCGATGAACATCTGCATGCCGCGGATGACGGTCTTGCCTTGCTCGCGCGCGCGCCGCGTCAGCTCGGTTTCGAGCGGATTGTAAACCATGTCGAAGACCACCTCGGCGGGGATGCGCCCGTTGAAGAAGCACTCGTTCACGTGCGGATACATGCCCAGCGGCGTGGCGTGGATCAACGCGTCGAACTTGCGGTCCTTGAGCTGCTCGCCGAGCAGCGCCTCCGCGCCGCAGATCTTGGCCAGCGACCGCACGCGGTCCGCATTGCGGCCCACCAGCGCGATCCTTGCTCCGGCATCGGACAGGGCGCAGGCCGCGCTACGCGCCGCTCCCCCATTGCCCACGATCAGGACCGAAGCGTTGTGCAGGCGCATCTCGCGCGCCAGCGGTAC
Organism: Bryobacteraceae bacterium; assembly: GCA_035308525.1. Taxonomy (GTDB): domain Bacteria; phylum Acidobacteriota; class Terriglobia; order Bryobacterales; family Bryobacteraceae; genus Bog-159. The sequence continues at coordinate 17,031 of DATGGM010000266.1, read as the reverse complement.
GGTCACGCCGGCCGCGTCCGTATTAGCGCCCCGCCATTTGCCCGCCTTGCGCCAGACCGTGTTCACCGCCCCGATGCGGCGCGCCAGCGGGTCCACCACGTCGAGGTAGCGCAAGATCTTCTGCTTGTGCGGTATGGTGACGCTGAAACCGGTTATCGGCAGGTGTTCCGCCAGGCCGAAGAAATCGCGCATCTGAGACGGCGACACCAGGAAGGGCAGGTAAACCGCCTCCATGCGCCGGTATTGAAAAGCCCGGTTGTGGACCGCCGGCGAAATAGAGTGGCGCACGGGATCGGCCACTACGCCATAAATCTTGCTCGTGCGCGACAGCTTCTCCACCCGGTAGAGGTGCCGCAATTGGCGCGAGCACACCTGGCCCGCCGCCGTGCCCTGGCTGGTCGTGGGGGCGGCGTAGGTGTACATGCCGCCGAAAGCGGTGGAGAGTACCCGGCTGGGAAAACCCAGCTCGCCCATCGCCAGCACCACCAGCGGCGTGCGCGGATGACTCTTGGCGAGTGACAGGACCCGACCGTAATCGGACGGTTTGCGGGCGGTGGTGACCACTTTGTATCCATCGGCCGGCAGCCGCGTCATGCGGTTCAATAGTGTATCCAGTTGCGGGGTGGCCTCGTAGTTGTGATACGAAATGATCAGCCGCGCGCGCCCCCGGAACTGGCTGAGCCTGGCCGAGGCCGCTTCGGCGCTCTCGATCTCCACATCCACCGCCGTGGCGCCCGCGCTGACCGCGGCATCCAAAATGCGCATCTCTTCTTCGATGCTGCCGTTGAATTTTCCGTGGTTCTGATGCCGCCGGCAGGTCGCCAGCACGATGCATTCCGGATGCTGCTCCAGGAACCCGTGGATGGCGCGCGCGCCGCTCTCCGGGCGGTCCAGGTAGTCCAGCCGGAACTCCAGGAACGTCTCACCAGCGTCGGCTTCCCGCCGCGCCTGCTCCAACAGCAGATCCAAATCTGGAAAACCCAGCGCGATACAAATGCGTGGGAGAGATCTCGTCTGCGCCATTTTGGGAGCTATTAGCATACCACGGAAGGGGCGCTGAAGCCGTGGCTTTATCCGCGTTCATCTGCGGTCATCCGCGGCCAATAAAGGCCGTTTACTTTAGATATTTCTTCACGTCCGGAAACAGCAATTCCTTGATCTGGGGCTTGTCCAGATCCTCCCTGGTGACCACCGTGGCGCCCAGGTCGATCACCTTCGGCGGATCGGATCCGTGCAGCTTGTCCACCAGCGTTTTCACCGCCGAGTAGCCCATGTGGAACGGGTCCTGCGCCACCAACGCGTCGATGGAGCCGTCCTTCAGGTCTTGCACCAGGTCCTCGCTGGCATCGAACGCTACCAGCTTCACCTTGCCGGCCAGGCCGCGCGACTTCAGCGCCAGCGCGGCGCCCACCGAACTCGGCTCGGACGAGGCAAACATGCCGTCCAGATCGGGCCGCGCCGTCAGAAAGTTCTCCGCCGCGGCCATGCCCTTCGAGCGGTCCGACATAGAGAACTGGCGAGCCACGATCTGGATCCCCGGAGACTCCTGCGTGATGACTTTTTCGAAGCCGGCTTCCCGGTCCATGGTCGACTTACTCCCCGGCAGATTCATCAGCATGGCGATCTTGCCCTTGCCGTTGAGCAGCGCCGCCAGTTTATGCGCCGCCATTTCCCCGGCTTGATAGTTATTCGTAGCCAGGTAAGTCATGTAATTAGTCGAATCCACGCCCGAATCGAAAACCGTCACCGGGATGTGCGCGGCCGCCGCGCGGTCGAGCGATGCGTTCAGGGTCGTGCGATCCTGCGCCGCCACCGCCAGACCATCCACCTGCCGCGCAATCATGGAGTCCACAATCTGCACCTGGCGCGCGTATTCCGTCTCCGAAGACGGTCCGTTCCAAAGCACATCCACCTTCAGGTCCTGGCCGGCGGCCATAGCGCCCGCCTGCACCGACACCCAAAACAGGTGCGACGTGGCTTTGGGCACCACCGCGATGGTCTTGCGCTGGGTGGAGCGGCATCCGCCCAGGGCTGGAACGAGCGCCAGCAGGAGAGCTGCCGGCCACGCGGCCAAACGTTTTGTCATAGACAGAATCCGATTCCTCTCACTGGCATTTCTTGTCGCGCATGGCGGTCACCATCGAATCCCGCACCTTCGCCGTCTTGAGCCGCGCCTGCACGGCCGCCGATTCCCGCCGGCATTCCTGCGGAAGATCGCCAACCAGCTTGCCGCCGTTCAAATGAGCCGCCTTCTCGAAGGCCGGCACCGCATCGTCGTACTTGCGCACCAGCATGCAGGCTACTCCCAAGTTGTACCACGCCTCCAGCGCGGCCTTGGAGCCTTCGCATTCCTGCGCATTGGCCTGCGACACGCGCGCCAGCTCCGCATAATCCCTGCTTTTGGCCGGAGCCAGGTTCTGGCTCTGGTTCTCCTTCTGCGCGTGGCCGCGAACGGTCACGGCGGCCAGTTCCCGATTGTTCGCCGGGTCAACCGCCCGGATGGACGCCAGAAATGTTCCTTCCGTGCGCGAGATGTGCATCGCCGGCGATCCGGCCGGGCGTGATCCGTCTGGCGGACGCTCCGGCGAGGCTGGCCCACCGCCACCACCAGGCCTCGAGGCAGCAACATGGGATGTGATATCGTTTGACTAACGATTATGGCATGCGAATCTCTCTCCCGCCGCGCGTTCTGCGCGTTGACCGCGGCTGCTCCCCTGGCGTCTGCTCTGGCGCAGGGCACGAAACTGCCGGCCGGCCTGGAATTGTTCTCAGTGCGCAATGAGTTGCAGAAGGATCTCATGGGCACCGTGCGCGCGGTCGCCAGGATGGGCTACGAAGACGTGGAGTTCTTCTCCCCATACTTCCAGTGGAAGCCGGACTACGCCCGCGAGGTGCGGAAAATGATGGATGATGCGGGCATCCGCTGCCTGTCTACGCACAACGGCGGAGAATCCTTCACGCCCGAAGGGATCTCCCACGCCATCGAGCTGAACCAGATCATCGGCAGCCGGTTCGTTGTGTGGGCCAGCGCCGGCAGCCCCAAGACCCTCGACGCTTGGAAGACGGTGGCCGACCGCCTCAATCAAGGCGCCGACAAGCTGAAGGCCGCCGGGCTGCGCGCCGGCTATCACAACCATCAGTTGGAATTCACACCGCTCGACGGCAAGCGCCCCATCGAAGTGCTGGCCGCCAACACTTCGCCTGACATCATGCTGCAACTGGACGTGGGCACTTGCATCGAAGCCGGGTCCGACCCGGTGGCCTGGATCGAGCAGAATCCTGGACGTATCCGCTCCATGCACTGTAAGGACTGGTCGCCGCAGAAGGGCTATCGGGTGCTGCTGGGCGAGGGCGTGGCTCCCTGGAAAAAGCTCTTCGAAGCGGCCGAGAAAACCGGCGGCATCGAATACTACCTGGTCGAGCAGGAAGGCAGCGACTATCCCGCATTCGAAACCGCCGAGCGCTGCCTGGCGAGTTTCCGCAAGCTGCACGGGTAGTAGCCCGCAAAGGCGGGCCGTTGCCTGGTAGCGCGGGATGTCACCTCACTGCGCAGTGATCGCGCCGAACATTCCGGTCGTCTGGTTCGCGCCGCCTGCATTGAAATAGAGCACGTTGGTCGGTCCGGATTCCACATTGCCGTTGCCGAACACAATTCCCCACAGTCCCGGGATGGTGAGGTCGCTTCCACCGCTCTGCAGGAAGCCGTCAAATGCGCCCGTTGTCGGACTGTAAGCGCCGATCCAGCCGCTGCCGGTGTTTCCCACCAGGATCATATTGCTGAATTGCCCGAAATTAGCCGGCGCCGGCGCCACGCCCCAAGGCTGATTGAACCAGCCGTTCTGCAGGCGCAGGAGGAGCTTACCATTGGTATTGTAAACGGTCACATAGCCGGTGCCGCCCCCCGAATTCAGGTTATACGTGACGTAAATCTTCGATCCGATCGCCTGGATTCCCGCGGGCGTGTACCCCACCGGGATCTTGGCGTCTGTAAAAGCTCCTGGCGCCAGCGTCACCGGACTGAACGACGCGGCATCGTACGCCTCAATGCCGCCGTTGGCATTGGCCGCGTAGTACGTCTCTAAGCTTGTGGCGGCGTGCTTGGCGACGGTCAGGCCTTGATACGACGCTCCCGCGGCAAAGTTGTTCACCATAACTGTGGCTTGCTGCACATGGCATTGTGCGCAACCTCCCCCGGTGCTCTGGTTGTCGCCGGCGAACCAGTTGGAGATGGTTCCATCCAGCGTGGCGAAGGCAAAGTTATTGGCGTTGAAGGCGGTGCCTGTCGGACTGCCAACCGTGTTGCCGCTCCCGGGCGCCGGTGGTACGGTCACTTGCAGCTTAACGATGGTTCCATTGGCGTCATACAGCGTCGAGAGCCCCGTGACTTGATCGGAGGTCCACCACTCATTTTCTTTAGCCGTGGACTTCAAGGGCCGCGACAGGCCCCAGGGATTCACCAGGTGCGCATCCTGTGTGTTGGTAACGATAGGCGCCGCCACGTAGTTGGTGGTTTGAGCGCCCGCGCCCGCCGGCAGCAACCCCCACGGCAGCAACGCTGCACCCAGTATCCATTTGCTTGTCATCCCGTTTCCTTTGGCCCCCTTGTCCAGGAGTATAAGACCGCCCGTCCGTTCCGTCAATCGGGAGAACTGTTAACACTGGCGCTGCCGCCGGGCAGCAGGCAAATCCCCTGACCCTCGATCTCCAGAGCGCGATTGAATTTCGCCGCACAGATCTCCCAGGTGATCACTGCCGTCAGTTCCACGATTTCGTCGCCGCTGAAGTGATCCCCAAGGCGTACAAACAACTCGTCCGCAACAGAGTTCGCCGTGGTAATCGATTCCGCGTACTCCAGCGCAACCTGCTCGCGCGCGGCGAATGCGGGATTCTCCCGATACGCGCCCAGCGCCGCGAGATCTTCCTCGCGGATGCCGTCCACTCTGCCCACGGCAGAATTGATCTCCATTCAAAGGCCGCAGCCGATCAGGGTGGCGACCTTCAGATTCACCAGATCGCGCAGGCGGGCGGGCAGCAGTGCGTCTTCTTCCAGGCCGTCCCACATGGCCCGGAACCCGCGGAAGATGGCCGGGCGGCGCGCCAGCACCGCATGATTGTGGAGCACTGCGCCGTAGAACTGCTCCTGCCGCTCGAACACGCGGCGCGCCTCCGGCGTGATCCGTTCCGGGGCTGCGCCGCTGATCCGAGTCATTGCTTAGTTCGGTGTGATGGTGCCGAATAGTCCGTCGGCGTAATTGTTAATGCCGGCCGCGAAGTATAGCGAAGTGGTATTGCCGTTGTTGACAGTGCCGCCGCCGAAATGGATCGCCCAAAGGCCTGGGATGGTAATGTCCTGCCCGCTGGAGTTCTTCAGGAAGCCCTTGAACGCGCCGGTCGTGGCGCTATAGGCGCCGATCCATCCGCTACCGACGTTGCCAATCAGTATGTCGTTTCCGAATACGCCCCACCCGGTAGGCGCCTGGGCAATACCCCAGGGCTGATCGAACTTTCCCGCCGTTCCTGTTTTAAGGCTCAGCAGCAGCGTGCCCGCCGTATTGAACGCATCCACGTATCCGCCCACTGCCGTGGTCGGATTTGAAAAGGTCACATACACCTTGGCGCCTACGCTCTGAATTCCATAGGGCGTGTAACCGGCCGGGATAGCCGGGTCGGTAAACGCCCCCGCCCCCAGCGTGATTGGCAGGAACGTGGTGGCGTCATAGGTCTCGACTCCGCCATTCCTGTTGGCCACATACAGTGTCAGCGCAGTGCCGTTCTTAGCCATCGTTACGCCCGTGTAGCTGGCGCCTTTCGTCGAATTGTTCACTTTAATCGCGGCAATTTTGCCCGACGACCACTCTTGAACCGTCCCGTCGAGAGTCACGAATACGAACTTGGAGCCAACCGTCACCGTCCCGGTTGGACTTCCCTTGCCGGTCCCACTGGCCGGCGGAATCTTCACTACCAGCGTCTGGACCGCCCCGCTCCCGTCATACAGCGTGGAAACACCGGCGCCGTTGTCCGCGGCCCACCAGAAAGAGTTGGCGGTGCGCGATAGACCCCACGGGTTCTTCAGATGCGCGTCGGTGACCGGCGCCACCGTGGAGAGATCCGAGACCAGGCTAGTCTGGAGATAGCTGTTGGTGGTGGTGTCCTGGGCCCCGGCGGCCATCGACAACAACAGTGGAATCATCAATTTGTAATGATTATTCAAATGTGTCCCTCCGAGCTCTAGTTGAGGAGTATACGTGTTCGGACTGAAGCGAGTCAATCGAAACAAGTTGGTGGCGTACTAATTTTACAGATCTTCCTTTGGTCGGCGATAATCGAAGCACGTGAAATCGAACACCATCAGGTTCTCGCTTTGTTTTCTGTTACTGGACCTCGCGGCGGCGCCGCAGGCCGTCCTGATTTCCAGCGATTCCCTCCGCGGCGACCTGTCGTTCCTGGCTTCTGATTTGCTCGAAGGCCGCGACACGCCCTCGCGCGGGCTGGACCTCGCGGCCGAGTATATCGCAGCCCAGTTCCGCCGGACCGCCCTGCAACCGGTGGGCGATAACGGCTATTTCCAAACCGCCCACATGCTCCGCGCAGCGCCCGCGGACGACTTCGAGTTGCGCGCATCCGATGGCTCGCGGCGGTTGGCCGTCTCGAAGGAAAAGGCCGCCGTCGTGACCACGCAGCCGCTGGATCTCTCGGGCGTCCGCATATATAAGGTTGCCGGGATCGCGGATCTGCTGAACGGCGTGAAGCGCCAGGTGGTCGCGCTGGATGCGCCGCCCGCCACGGCGGACGCCGTTCTCCAAGCCGCCATCGCGCTGCATCCCGCGGCGCTTCTCCAGACAGAAGAGGAGAGCCCCTTGCCAGTGGGGCACCGCCTCGTCGATCCGGATGACGAACGGCAGCGATACGGTGGCATTCCCCGCCTGATCGTGCGTGACCGCGACGCCGTCAATTGGCTGCGGGACGCCCGCGCCGGAGATACCGGCATCACGGTTTCCATCCGGCAGCCCGCTTCCAACATTACGCCAGTCACCGTCCGTAACGTGGCCGGCTTGCTGCGCGGGTCGGACCACGCGTTGCGCGGCCAGTACATCCTGCTCACGGCGCACTACGATCATCTGGGGCGCGCGGACAATGGCGCCGTCTTTCCGGGAGCCAATGACGACGCCAGCGGCGTCGTCTCGGTGATCGAAATCGCTCGGGCCTTGGCCGGCCAGCCCGTGCATCCCCGGCGCAGCATCCTGTTCCTGCTGTTCTTCGGCGAAGAAGAGGGCGGCCTGGGATCGCGCTACTATACCGCTCATCCGCTGCTTCCCCTGGCGAAAACCGTAGCCGACCTGAACCTGGAACAGTTGGGACGCACCGATTCGAATACCGGCCCGGAAGTCTCCACCGCCACGCTGACCGGTTTCCATTATTCCAACGTCCCGCGCACGTTGCAGGAAGCCGGCAAATTGACCGGCGTTAAGGTCTACGAGACACCTCATGATGACGACTATTTCACTCGCAGCGATAACCTCACCTTCGCCGAACACGGCATCCCCGCGCACACGCTCGTAGTAGCGTTCGACTTCCCCGACTATCACGCCACCGGCGACGTCTGGCAGAAGATCGATTACGGCAATATGGCCAAGGTCGACCGCATGATCGCGCAAGCCGTCGTCCTGCTCGCCAATAGCCCCGACCCGCCCCATTGGAATAACGACAACCCTAACGTGGCCAGGTACGCCAAGGGAAGGTAGGACACGCCTCACGGCGCTTTGTAATAGACTGGCAATCATGCGAATATATGCGATCGGTTTGATGGCTGCCTCGGTCTTGCTGGCCCCCGCGGTGGCGCGCCCGGAGAGCAGCCCATTCGTCGGACGCTGGGATTTCACCATCACCACCCAAGGCGGCGTGCGCGCCTGCTGGCTCGGCGTGACCGAAAAGAACGGCGCCCTGGACGTCTGGTTCCAGCCGCCCGGCGGCAACGTTTACCAGATGAAGGACGCCAAGGTCGACGGCGGGCATCTGATTCTGACCGTGTCCCCGAAAGTCACGTGGGATCTCGAAGCTCGCGGCGGCAACCTCGTGGGAGTCGAGAAGCGCGGCGCCAAAACCACCGGGCTGACCGGTATGCCTGCGCCGGAACTAAAGCGCGAAGCCCCCGCCGCGTGGACCGAACCTGAGCCGCTCTTCAACGGTAAGAACCTCGACGGCTGGGAGCCCATGGGCAAACCGGCAGACAGCCACTGGACCGTGAAGGACGGCTTGCTGGTGAACGAAGCGCACGGCGCCAACCTGAAGTCCACCCGCAAATTCCAGGATTTCAAGGTGCATTACGAAGTGAATTGTCCCGAGGGCGGCAACAGCGGCTTTTATCTCCGCGGCAGATACGAAGTGCAGATCGAGTATGAGCCTCTGAGCGAGAATCCGCCCGAGCGCCGCATCGGTTCCGTCTACGGACGCATCGCGCCCAAAGGCGACGTGCCACGCACGCCCGGTAAGTGGGAGACTTTCGACGTGACCCTGGTCGGCCGCACCGTGACCGTCGTCCACAACGGCGTAACCACCATCGACCATCAGGAGATCGAGGGCATCACCGGCGGCGCGCTGGATGCCAACGAAGCCGAGCCGGGCCCCTTCTACATTCAAGGCGACCACACCGGCGGGCTGCAGTTTCGCAATATTACGGTATCGGTGCCCAAGCGCTAGTTGTGGGGCAGGCCCATGGCCTGTGGCGGCTCTTAAGCCGCCTGTCGCTACGCGCGCAAAAGCCCGCGCGGCTGCGGCGTATAACCCGGAAACACCTTGCTCAAATCCTGGTTGCCCAACTGGCCCCGCACCAGCTCGCCCAGCACGTCGCGAAAGTCGGTCGTCAGCTTCAGGTCGCGCGTTTCGTATAGCTGTTCCGGCTCCAGGCCCGGCCACTTGCCGTACACCTTGCCGCCGCGCACCGCGCCGCCCATCACGAACATGCAATTGGCGTGGCCATGATCCGTGCCGCGGTCCCCGTTCTCCCGCGCCGTGCGCCCGAATTCGGACATGGTCACCAGCGCCACATCATTCACGCGGTCGCCCAGATCGCGCCAGAAGGCGGCCAGCGCCTGTCCGAAATCCGTCAGCCGCGCGGCCAGTTGACCCTGCGACGCGCGCGCGCCCACCTCGTTGACGTGATGATCCCATCCGCCTACATCGGCGAAAGCCATCTCCACGCCCACATCCGCCTTGATGAGCTGCGCGATCTGCCGTAAGCAGTCGCCGAAGCGGCCCTTCGGGTAATTGCAGCCCGCGGCCGGCTCATAGCGCTGCTTCTGAATGGATTCGAGCAGCGACACGGCTGCGAAAGTTTCCCGTCCGGCAGTCTGCAGCAGCGCATCTTTGCTGTCGGCGTACATCGTCTCGAATGCGCCTGACGCAGCCGCGTTGCGCACCTGGAAATCGCTCAGATTCTGCACCGCTACCGCCGGGTTCGAACCGCGCATCGCGCGCGGCAGCACCGCCCCCATGGCCACGGCGCGCACGGGCGATATGCGCCCGGTTTCGCGCGGCAACGCCCGGTTCATCCATCCATCCCCCGTAACTTTCAAACCCGGTGTGCCCGACTCCATGAAGTCCTGCGCGTCGAAATGCGAGCGCGTGGGATCGGGCGACCCCGCGGCGTGCACGATCCCCAGGTGGCCGTCGTCCCAGAGCGGCTTGAGCGGCGCAAGCGAGGGATGCAGCCCGAAAAACCCATCCAGGTCGATGGCCGCGTCTTCCCGGCGGTCGGCAGCCTGCGACGGACGCGGCACCGCGATGGTGGGGCGCAGCTCGTAATAACGCTTCTCCGCGTGCGGCACCACTATATTCAGCCCGTCCGCCGCGCCGCGCTGGAAGATCGCAACCAGAATCTTCTTGCGCGGCGAGGGAGCGTCGGCGGCGTACAGCGCGCGCTGCAGCCACAGCGGAGCGGTCCCGGCGCCAACCATCGCCAGGGCGGCGTTACGAACGAAAATCCTGCGCGTGCTCATGGCGGCTCACTTCTTTTGAAAGGCCGGTGATCCCAGTGTAACGCCGGCTGACGGATCGGCGTTTGCCACTCTCACCCCTGGCACTTTGTTGTTCGCCAGCGCCACGCTGAAATTCATGCGCGCCAGCAGGCCCGCCGAGTTCAACCACTCCTGGCTGGAATTCGAATACCCGGTCGGCTCGGCTTTGCGATACAGCGGCTCTCCGAGTTGCGTCAACTGTTGGTTCAACCCGAATGTGAAATCCACGTCCGCATTGAGCGTGCGCACCGCGCTGGCTACCATTTCGAGCGGCGATTTCATTTTGGACCGGTAAGCGCCGCGCGACCAGAACTCCGGCGAGTCGAACATCGTCTTCATCACCGCGCGCAGATCCCCGTCTTTCTTCAGGAACGTGGCGGCCATGCGGTCCACCAGCGCCGCCGGCGGATCGTCGGCCACGAAGCGAATCGCCAGTTGCCTCGAGATGAACTGCGCCGTCGCCGGATGGTGCGCCAGCAGGTGCAGCACCTGGTAGCCATCTTCGATGCCGCCGCCGGCCGCGATCCGCATGCCCAAAACCACCTTCTCGCCGTTGTCGTGCATGCGCGGACGGAATTCGAACTCGGCGGCCCGCTGCGGCTGCCGTATGCTCCAGCCCGTGAAGCACCGCGCCACCTCCGTAACGTCTTTCTGGGTATATCCGCCGTCCACGCCGAGCGTGTGCAGCTCCAGCAGCTCGCGCCCGTAGTTCTCGTTCAGCCCGCGCTGGCGCAGCTTGCCCGCGGGCGATTGCGCCCCTGTCGATTCCCAGTTGTCCAGATAGAACAGCATCGCCGGACTCTGCGCCGTGGCCCGCAACAAATCCTCGAACCTGCCCAGCACGTGCGGCCGGATGGCGTCCCGCTCATACGCCGTCACCAGGTAATGATCCGCGCCTTTTCCCAGGAACACGTTGAAGTGGTTGTACCAGAAATCCGTGAGCACTTCTTCCAGTTGCCGGTTGCTGTAAACCGCGCGCTCCAGCTTGGCTTCCATCAGGTCCTGCGCCACCACGGTCTGGGGTCCCGCGGCGCTCTGAATGCGGCGGCGCAGCGCCGGCGGAGCCGCGGCATAAAGTTGCATCCGCATTCCCTGTCCCATGGCCTCCAGCAACTGGTCCTGGCGATCCTGGGAAAGCGCCGAAAACCAGTCGATCTTCTGTTGCGGAGTGTCGGCGCGCAGGGCCTTGAGCTGATCCGGCCCTAGCAGCGTGGCCAGATCGGCAGCCGCTGCGTTGCCGCTGTCCTTTCCGGCCTTGCCCGCCATGCGCGCCGCCAGGCGTTGCACCATCATCCGCTTGTCGGGATCGTCCGGAAACGGCAGCTTGCCCTCCACCATGGCTTTCACAATGCCAGGCGGCGGATAGCTCTGGGTTAACTGCGCGGTGCTCATGTGCAGCGAATCGAGCTGCGCCAGCTTGGCCGTCAGCAGCGGATTTTCCGCAATCCGCTCGGCGTGCAGTTGCAGGTCGATCCATTTTTTTAACCCCATCTTCTCGACCTGCTGCGCATCTCCCGGCCGCGCGCCGAATGTCAGCCGGTTTAACGCGTGCTCCACCTTCTGCTCGCCGGCCAACGGCTGGCGGAACTGTGCGGATGCTTCCGTGGTCTTCTTCTTGGCGTTTGCCGAAACACAGAGTACGCTCAAGCCCAACAAAACAAACGCGGCCGGATTTGATTTATAACATGGCACTGTACGTATAAACGCGTTTGCCGGAACGAAGTTGCGCGCCGCCGGGCGAACCCGCACGCTTCCCGGCCGTGCGCCGTGTAAACGGTGGTAGTCCGCCGCCCGTCGAACTCACCAGAGGATCCGTTATGCAACGACTGATGATGAGAATCTTGCTTACGGGTGGCACCGCACTGCTGTCAGGCCTGCTCCTGGCGCAAGTCCCTGGCTCCCCCCAAACCATGTCGCAGCCCGGGCAGCCCGGGCGGCCCGGCTCGCCCACCAATCCGACCATGAACCCGGACGTGGCCGGCGAACCCGCGCGCACGCAGGCCAAAGTCGATGACAAGAAGTTCGTGCAGGACGCCGCTATGGGCGGCATGACTGCGGTGGAGCTCGGCAAACTCGCCGCGGAGAAGGGCTCCAGCGACGCCGTGAAACAATTCGGCCAGAGGATGGTTGACGATCACACCAAGGCCACCGAAGAGCTCAAGAAGCTCGCCGACGCGAAATCGATCAACATACCCGGCTCGCTCGACTCCAAGCACCGCTCGCGGGTTGATAAGCTCTCCAAGCTCTCGGGCGCCCAGTTCGATAAGGCCTACATCAAGGATCAACTGAAGGATCACGAGCAGGATGTGCGCGACTTCCAGACGGAAGCTCAAAAGGGCAACGATGTTGCCGTCAAGGAGTTTGCGGCCAAAACTCTTCCTACGCTTCAGGAGCACTTGAACATGGCGAAAGGGATCAATAAAGGAAAAAGTACCGCCGCCACGGCCGATGCGGACCGCTCCAAGCAGTGAATCGGCGCTAGCTCCGCAGGCGCATCAGGAACCAGGCTAGCCCGGTTGTCAGCAACAACGATGCGCATACCTGGACCGGCTTCAGCGCCGCCAGCCGCCTGCTAACGATAGAGAACAGCAGCGCGCAGACCACCATCACCACGATCTCCGCCGCCGCTGCTCCACCGAGTACGTACCCTGCGCCGTAGCCTGTCGTGCGCAGAAACAGCGCGAAGTACAAGCCGTGAAAGCCGCCCAGCACGCCCACGATCAGCCAGCGCATCCCGGCTTTCGGCAGCGCCAGGATCTCTATCGCAAGGTACGCGATGGTCAGGGCCGCCGCGGCTTCCACGAAACGTGCGGCCGGCTGCCAGGCCGTGCGCGACACCATCGTTGCCGCGGCCATCTGGCCGGTCAGAAACGTGGCTGTCAGGATCGCCAGCTCGCGCCGGCTGCGCGCCGCCAGCACCAGCGCCGCCAGAAACAGGATCTGCGCCGGGCCGCCCAGGGCGCGCATACAGCCGCCGCCTGCTTGGGTGATCGCCGTCTCGAGCGCCGTGGGTGGCCGGAAGCGCAGCGTCGCCCGTGGAAACGAGATGTCGAATAGCGCCTGATCGCGCTTGCCGCCGTTCTCCGCGCGCAGCAGATGCACGTGATTCGGGACGGTGACCTGGTGGAAAGTGCAGTCGACATCCAGGCTGTCAACCGGCGCGGCAAATTCATAGTCCGCCTCGCACAGGTACCATCCGTGCGCGCTATCTTCGCGGCAGGCGCCGTTTACCATGCGCGCCGGCCGTCCGCCGCTCGCAAAAACAATATGCGCGAAGAGCGACTGCGCGGGGTTCGCTACGTGCGGCATCTCATACAGCGGAAGCCGCAGGCCGTAGTGCGCGTGCGTGCCCGCGATAGTCAGGTCTCCCGAGCTCATGCTCATCACGTGCCCGAAGGCCGTCCCCGCGAGTAATACCAGCCCGGCCGCCAACTTCATGTAATCTGAACCGGCGCGACCACCGTCCGACGGGCTGCCATGCGCAGCGTTCGGATCCGCAGATAAATGATGCGCACCAGCGCCAGCACCGGAACGGAGAGGAAGGCGCCTGGAATACCCGCGATCTCCGCGCCGGCGAAAACGCCGAACAGCACCAGCAGCGGATGCAGTTGCACGCCCGCGCGCATCAGATGGGGGGACAGCACATAGTCCTGGAAAACGCGGTAAATCAGCAGAAAGATGATCGCGCCCACCGCCGGACCGCCGCTCACCGCTGTGACGATCACCGCGATGGCTCCCGCCGAAAGTGGGCCGATCATCGGGATGAATTCCAGCATCGCCGCCAGCGCCGCCAGCAGGAAGCTGTAAGGAATTCCCAGAATGTGAAAGAAAATCGCGTAGGCGGTGAATGCCGCCAGCGACAGCGTCAGCACGGCTCGCATGTAATGCGCCAGCAGCAGATCCACGTCCGCCAGAAACCCGTCCAACTCGTTGCGCCAGGGCGCGTCCTCGATCAGGCTCAGAAAATGTTGCCGCATGGTGCGGCCGTCTTTCAGGAAGAAGAAGCCCAGAATGGGAACGATCACGACATAGATAAGGTTGCTGGCCACGCTCAGAATCTTCGCGCCGGCGCGGGGAAGGGAAGCGATGATGTCTCCTGAATTCTTCGCGATCTGCTCCTGTACCTTTTGTATTACTTGAGCTCTTATGGAGTTGAGCGCCGTGGGTACCGCCGTGCTCGGTTGCTGGAATTTAGCCAGCAAGGCGGGCATGGAACTGGCCAGCGCGCTGGCCTGCTCCACCACCCGGCTGCCGATCTGCGTGACCGCCACCAGCAGAACCAGGACGAATATCATGTAAGCGATGGCCAATGCCAGTATACGCGTGCGCTTGCCCGGCAGGAAGTGGTCGATTACATCCACCAGCGGCGACAGCAGGTACGCGAACAGCAGCGCCACGATGAAAACGAACAGTGTGCTGCGCACCAGGTACACAAGACACAGCAGCACCAGGATTAAAGCCGCGGTCCAGGTGTAGCGCGCTGCGCGGGGGTCGATGCCGAGCATGGTGGTCTGTTACGCATTCTAACAGGCCATGTGGCGCTGGCATATAGCAGACTGCCCTCCTTTTTCAACCTCTTGCACATCGCCGCATCGGGCTGGCAAGCACCGGGCGCCCCCCCCGGCGTCGGACCGACAATAAGATTTGTCTTGACAGAAGAGTGTTTCGGTGCTTAAATCGATCCATGCTGGCGGCATTGCAAATCGTACAGAGCCCGGAGAAAGCGGGCGTCTTACTCCAGCCCGGCCGACTTCGTCTCCTCGAACAATTAACTGAGCCCGATTCCGCCGCCGGACTCGCCCGCCGCCTCGGCGTGCCCCGGCAGAAACTGAACTACCATCTGCGCGAACTGGAACGCGAAGGCTTCCTGGAGTTGATCGAGGAACGCCGTAAAGGCAATTGCATGGAACGCGTGGTGCGCGCCGTGGCCCGCGAATTCCTTATCGCTCCCCAAGCCGGCGATTGCGTCACTGCCGACCGTTTCTCCGCCGCTTATCTGGCTTCTACTGCTGCGCGCATGATTCGCGAGTTGGCCTCTTTCTGCATCCGCGCCCGCCGCGCCGGAAAACGCGTCGCCACGCTTACCCTGGAAACCGAGATCCGCTTCGCTAGCGCTGAATCCCGCGCTGCCTTCGCCGAAGAGATGACCGCCTCCGTTGCCCGCCTCGCCGCGAAATATCATAACGAGCGGGCAGAAGGAGGGCGGCGTTTCCGCTTGCTCTCCGCGATTTATCCCGCTGTCAGGCTGGAAGAATCCGCCGGCGAATCCGCAAATCTGGAGTGAAATATGAGCAGATCCCACGAGACCGTCATCGATTTAAAAGCGACCCCCGAAGAAGTCTTCCGGGCCATCACCGACCCCTCACAGATTGCCAAATGGTTCGCCCCCGAAGCCCGAGTCGATCCGCGCGTCGGCGGAGAATATTACTTCTCCTGGGGCCCGGGGATGGAGGGTAGAACTACCATCACCGCCTGGGAGCCCGGTAAGCATTTCGGCACTTCGAGCGAACGTTCCCTTACCTACGGCCGCCAGGGCCCGGTGGACACAGGCGTTGTACAAAAAATGTGTGTCGATTACTACATCGAAGCGCTGGGCGGAGGAATCACGCGCCTCCGTCTGGTTCAGTCCGGCTTCGGCCCCCAAGCAGCCTGGGACGACGAGTTCGCCGATACGAAATCCGGCTGGGCGGACTTCCTGAAAAAACTAAAGGAGCTGTTCCAAAAATAATCAACATGCCACGAATGTCCTGGAACACAATTGCGCTCGGCTCGCTGTTGCTCATCTCCGCCTGTTTGAAAGGAGGACAGCAAGCGCCATCTCCGCAACCTGAACAGTCCAAGCCGCCTGTCAAAATGGAGGAACCGCGCGGCCGCATCCTTGGAATCGGCGGTGTCTTCTTCAAATCCGCTAATCGTGATCAGATGCGCGAATGGTATTCGAAGCATCTTGGACTCGCTGACAAAGGCCAAGGCGCGATGCTTCCGTGGCGCGAACACGACGACCCGCAAAAGGAACACGTTACAGTTTGGACTGTTTTTCCCACCTCCACTAAGTATTTCGATCCCAGCCCCGCACCGTTCATGGTCAACTACATCGTGGACGATCTGGATGCTTTGCTCGACCGCTTGAAACAAGAGGGAGTAAAGATTGACGCCAAACGAATGAATGAATCCTACGGTCGCTTTGCCTGGATATATGACCTGGATGGGAATAAGATTGAGCTCTGGCAGCCCACGCCCGCCAAGCCCTAAGGCCTTCCACGGCACTTACTCAAGCGGTTTTCTGTAGCTACGGTCCCGTAATCGCGGAATAGCCGATTCAACCCCTACAACCGCTCCACCCGCACCCGCGCAATCCTGTTCCGCTCCATCTTTAGAACCGTGTATCTCCGTCCGCCGAATTCCACATGCTCCCCCGCGCGCGGAATGTAGCCCAGCCGGTACAACAGAAATCCCGCCAGCGTCTCGAATCCCGCCTCCGCCGGAATCTCGATGCCGTACTCGCTTTCCATGTCGCGGATGCGCGTGGCGCCGTCCAACTCCACTTCGCCCGCTTCCGTGGTGCCCGCATGCGCCAGGTTCTTTTCGTCGTACTCGTCCCGAATCGGTCCCACAATCTGCTCCAGCACGTCCTCCACCGTGACCAGTCCCGCAATCGTGCCGTACTCGTCCACCACCATCGCCATATGCGATCGGCCCTGCTGGAACTCGGTGAGCATCTGTCCCACAGGCTTGGTCTCCGGAACCACCAGGTGCTTGCGCAGCAGCCGCCGGATGCGAAACGGCCTGCCCGGCCGGCCCGCCCGAATGGCCTCGCGCCGCTCCTCCCAAACCGGGATCAGGTCTTTGTAATGCAGCAGCCCCACGATCCGCTCCGGCTTCTCCTCGTACACCGGCATCCGCGAGTGCTGGTGTTCCACCATCGCGTGCAACACCTGGTCGAGCGTGGCATCCACCGGAACCGAGATGATGTCGTTGCGCGGTACCATGATCTCGCGCACCGACACGTCGCCCAGGT
>DATGGM010000265.1:0-17039 GCA_035308525.1 Bryobacteraceae bacterium | reverse complement strand
AAAGACCGCCCATGATTTCGAAAGATGGGCAATGATTTCGGATAGATCCCGCGATGCGGGTTCGCGGCGGCGCCCTCGGCCAGCAGCGACCGATCTCGGCGTCGAACTCGGCGTCGCCCTGGGCTCGCCGCGATAGCGTCGAATTCTTAATCATGCGAGCAGCCATCTATGCCCGAGTATCCAAAGAGAAGTGCAACCTCTGCAGCCACCCCAAGTCAGACCACACGGGCGGCGGCACGTCCTGTACAGCCCACCCGCACGGCAAAGATAAGCCCTGCACGTGCGTCTGCTACAGCGGCCAGGACCCGCAGAACCAGATCGCCGTCCTGAAGCGCTATTGCCTCGACAGCGATTGGGAGCCCGTCGTCTACATCGATTACGAGTCGGGCAATTCGAGCGACCGCGCGCAGTTCCAGAAGCTATTCCAGGATTCCGGCCGCCACGAGTTCGGCATGGTGCTGGTGTGGGCGCTCGACCGCTTCACACGCGAGGGCGTGGCCGAGACCTTCATCCACATCCAGAAGCTGCTGCGGTACAAAGTGCAGTTTGAGAGTTTCAGCGAACCGCATTTTAGGACCACGGGTCCCATGGGCGAGTTAATGATCGCCATCGCGGCCTGGATCGCCAAGCAGGAGCGCATCCGCATCAGCGAGCGCACCAAGGCCGGCCTAGCCGTGGCCCGCAACAAAGGTAAGGTCCTCGGGCGCCCGGTCAAGGTTTTCGCGCGCTGGAAGGTCTTGGCGGACCGCAAACGCGGCATGAGCTGGCCGGCGCTGGCGAAGAAGTACGGCATCAGCTCGCGCACTATCCGGCGGGTCGTGAAAAAGCTCGACGCAGCTGCGAAATAGGGGTGGGCAAAAACCCCTCCAAAGGCGATTTGTAAGTCGTTGTGCTCAAACAAACGCGTACACCCGCTTCAGCCTGGGCATAATCGACCGTCTACGGCAAGGCAAGCCTGCCAAAACCTCAATATTTTGTGGGGTCGGGAGAATTATACCAGCCGTCGGCGGGAGTCCGCCCGGCTTGCGGCCCGACGCACCCCAATTGCCGCCTGCGTCATGTTTTTCGGAAATCCGGCGACCGCAGCTCCGCTTCCCACTGCTCTTTCGTTTTGGCGTAGCGGGCTTCCGCTACGAGTTCCCGCTCAATCTCGAGGCGTCGGTTCCAACCTCCTGCGGAGCGCGGTCCGGATACGGTGGCCGATCGCGGGACATCCGGGCGCGGAAGGCAGTGCCCAGGCTGGGTTCGCGGGATTCCTCGTGGGCGCGGCATCCGGCCCGTCCGGAAAAGACTGAGCTGGAGCGCCGCCGGCTCTGACGCCTATTCGTATCGCAACGCCGAAATCGGGTCGATGCGGGAAGCCTTCCAGGCTGGCACCAGAGCCGCCAGAGCCGCCACCGCGGCAAGCGCGGCCGCCGCGCCCGCGTAGATGGTCAGGTCCGCCGCCCGGATGCCGAACAACTGCGATTCCACATAGCGGCTCAGCGCAAACGCCGCCCCCAAGCCGATCGCCAAGCCAGCCGCTACCATGCGGCCGGCGTCCAGCAGCACCATCCGCAGCACGGCGGCGGGCAGGGCACCGAGCGCCATGCGTACCCCGATCTCGGCGGTGCGCCGAGCGACCGCAAAGGCGATGACGCCATAAATCCCCAGCGCCGCAAGTAGCGTTGCCAGGATGCCAAACGCGCTCGCTAGAACAGCGACTAGTCGCTCGGTGTAAAGCGAGTCGCGAATCCGCAGTTCGAGCGGCTGGATGTCCGGAACCGGCAAGCCGGCGTCGGCTTCTCGCACGGCCCGGCGGATGGCCGCGGCCAAGCCGTTCTCGTTCCCAATATTGCGGACGTAGAAAACCATGCGCGCCGGAGCCTCCCGTTGCGAATAAGGGAAATAAACCGTGTTATACACCTTACGCCGCACATTGGTGTGAGTATCCGCCACGACGCCCACGATTTCCCGGTCGAGCGCCGTCTGGGGACCGCCAATCCCCAAGTGCCGGCCGAGAGGGTTTTGGTTGGGCAGATAATGCTTGATGAACGCTTCATTGACCACCACGGCCTTGGCGGCTAAGTCCCGATCATTGAACTCGCGGCCGGCGCGCAACGGGATTCCCAGGGCACGGAAATAGCCGGGGCTGATGGCTTCAAACGAGGAACTCGCGAAGCTCTTCTCACCCGCCTGGTAACCTTCCACCCGAATGCCCATGCCCCAGCCGGCGCCGCTGTACGGTCCGCCGTCGCTCGCAGCAATTCCGCTTACGTTGGGAAGCGCGGCTAGGCGCTCCAGCAGATCGTGGTAGAAAGCGCTAGCCGCCGCTGACCCGTTGCGGATAAGTGTGGCGTCCACAGAGAACATCCATAGACGTTCGGTGCGGAAACCGCGGTTGGCGTTCAGCAGATTCAAGGCGCTGGCGCTGAAGAGTCCCGCGCCCACCACCAGCAGAAGGGAGAGCGCCACTTGCAGCGTGACCAGTACGCGCCGTAATCTCGTGGAATTACCGCTGGTGGGCACGTTTGAAGCCTGGTCTTTTAGCGTTCCAGCGACATCAGGCCGGGTCGCCTGCAGCGCCGGGATTAGAGCGAACAATAGCGCGCAGACCACCGAGAGCGCCAAGGTGTAGACCAGCACCCGCAGGTCGAGCGATCCGGAGAGCCATCCGCCGGCGGCATCCCGCGGCAGGATGCGCAGCAGTCCTACCGTGCTCCAATGCTCAACCAGCAGCCCGGCTGCCGCCCCCGCCATGGCCAGCAGCAGTCCCTCCAGCAGCAACTGTTTCACCAGCACCCAGCGCTTGGCGCCCAGTGCCAGCCGGATAGCGATTTCCCGCTGGCGACCCGCACCGCGCGCCACCAGCAGGCCTGCCACATTCGCGCAGGCGATCAGCAGCACCAGACCAACCATGATCATCAGCACTCTGAGCGGTTTTTCCCATTTCTCACGGAGTTCGGTGATGCCGTGCGCGGCGGGACGCAGTTCGATGCGGCTCTTGAGCAGGGCTGCCCGGTCCTTCGGCTCGGGCGGAGCACTGCCTTGACGCAGATCGGCGTCTAGGATCGCATGAAATACCACGTCTGTAGCCGCTTGTGCGCCCGCGACGCTTACGCCTGGTTTGAGGCGGGCGAAAAAGTTGAGCCAACTATGGGTGCGGTCTTCGAGCACATTCTGGGTCGGGGTGATGGTTCGCTGCATGGCGATGGGCAAGAAGAGGTCGGGCGATTCGCCCTGCACCAGTCCGTTGAAATTGGGGCTGGCTACTCCGATCACCACGAATGGGTGTCCATTGATGGCGACTGACTGGTTCAAGATGCCTGGATTCGCGCCGAAATGGCTCGTCCAGAAACCGTGGCTGAGCACAGCGACGGGATGCGCGCCGGGCAGGCCGTCGTCTTCCGACGCGATCACGCGGCCGAGTGTCGCGGTGACCCCCAACGTAGTGAAGTAATTGCCGGTCGTCATTTCCGCTTGAGCCGCCTGTGTGCTGCCCTGCCAGGTGACGCGCGCCGGCGCTACAGCGCACGCCAGAATGCCGGCAAACGCAGGGATGCGATCCCGCAGGTCCCGGTACAGCGGATACGGGAAAACGGACTCGGAATTAGTTGACCAGGCCGACGAGCTTTCGCCTGGGCCCGAGTAGCTGCCGTGCAGCGCCACCAGCCGTTCCGGGTCCGCCACCGGAAGTGAACGAAGTACCACTTGATCCAGCAGCGAGAAGATAGCGGTATTAGCTCCAATTCCAAGCGCCAGCGACAGCACGGCGGCTGCGGTGAAGACCGGATTGCGGCGCAACGCGCGCAACCCGTGCAACAGGTCCACCCACATGGCCATATGCTAGCTTGCCGCGCATCGCTTGGCTACGGGTGTGCGGGCTCGGCGATGTGTCACGGGCTAGAATGAAGGAGCAACAATGTGGGTGAGACGCCGCTGACTTCTGGGTGCTTTTCCCGGCCAGCCAAGGTAGTTGCCTCACCTGGCTGCCTGTCAGCAGGCGCTGACCGACTCGCCTGGCCGCGCGGTGGCACGTCGCGAATCCGCTGGGCGCCGTCTCAAGCAGAACCTGCGCCGCCACGTCGACGGCCCGATGGCCGACCGCCACAACGGCTACGCGGTGCCATCGGCGGGCGAGGCGGCCGGCCCGGTCCGGCGCCGAACGTCGCGCGCTGCGACCGCGCGTGGCCGCGCGTGGCCGCGCGGTGGCGCGTCACGAATGCGCTGGCGCGGCGTCTCAAATCAAAGCCTGCGCCGCCACGGTGACGCCTGCCGCCCTCTGGCCGATCGCCGCATGGGCTACGCCGTGCCCATCGGCGGGTGACGTGGCCACCCCGGTCCGGCGCTGAGCGTCTTGCGCTGCGACCGCGGGGTGGCCACCGTGCCGCGTCGTCATCCGCGGCCGCAGCGGTCGGTGGCTCGCGGCGGGTCTGAGCGACGCGAGTGCCGCGCGGTAGGGCGTCCATTTCCTCCTGCGCGTCTGCTGCATGCCGCAGGGCACAGGGCGCAAGGCCTTTTAGGTCCACTGCGAACGCCGGCAGAATTCCTTCAGTTCGGTTAAAAGGATGCCGCCGTCCTCCTCCTCTGAGGGAAGGCACTCCCAGCTTACTTGGCGGCCGACCGTACCCTGGATTATTGACCCTGTGCGTATGGCCGTGATACTCTTGAAGCCCATCCGCGCTACGTGTTTGGGTCGAGAAGTAATCTGGGAGGGCATGATGAGAGTTAACAAGTCAGGGGTGCTGGGTGTATTTGTTGCGGCACTCGCGGCTGTGCCTCTAGCGGCACAAGTATCGCCCAGCGCTTTCGTCAATTTCGAAGGCGCGCAGACCAATCCTATTCGAATTTCCGCGGACGGCACTCGCCTGTTTGCCGTTAACACTCCGAATGGAACCCTGTCTGTCTTCAGCCTCACATCGCCATATTCGCCATCGAGCCCGGGGTTGATCGCCGAAATACCCGTGGGCATTGAACCGGTTTCGGTCAACATCAACCCCCACGTCGCAGGCAACAACGAAGCCTGGGTGGTTAATCAAATTTCCAACAGCGTCAGTGTCGTTTCGGTTTCGCAAGGAATTGTTACCGATACCATTTACGCCAAAGCCGAGCCGGCCGATGTGGTGTTCACCGGCAAGCTAGCCTTCGTCAGCGTCGCCCGCACTAATCTCGTAAACGTCTACAACGCCTTCACGCACGCGTTGGTCAAGTCGTTTCGACTGATCGGGGAAGAGCCGCGGGCGCTCGCCGTGAGTAAGAGCGGAACGACGGTCTATGCCGCTTTCGCCCTGTCCGGGAACCATTCGACCATCGTTCCGAACACCGCGCCGGGACTCCCGCAGAATCAGACGCCTTGGCCGTCTAACATGAACCCGCTGTTTCAAACCACGGGTAACCTGCCGCCCACTGTCGGGCTGATTGTAGACGCTTCGGACTCCACATGGTCGAGCGTTATCAAGTACACCATGCCGGACAACGACGTGGCCGCCATCGATGTCACCAACTTTACTGTGAGCTACTATTCTCACCTGGGCACGGACAACCTGGGCTTGGCGGTAAACCCCGCAACGGGCAATCTATATGTGGCCAACATGGATGCGCTCAACCTTGTGAATTTCCAGACTGCGTTGAACGGCCACGATGTGAATAACCAGATCACCGCTGTAAACGTCTCCAACGGCCAGTCGCAGATATTCGACTTGAATCCGAACATCGACTACGGCCAACTGCCCAATCCGGCAGCGCTGGCCACGGCTCTGGCGATGCCCACAGCGATCATTTTCGAGCCGACTGGCCGTTACCTCTACATAGCGGCTTTCGGAACGGACCGGGTCGGCATTTTCGATACAACCAATAATACCGTTTCGAGCTTCATTGAGATTAACCCGCAGGCCATTGGTTCCATCGCAAATCCGGCCAGTAAGCGCGGCCCGCGCGGCCTGGCGTTGAGTCCGGCCAACGTGCTCTACGTATTGAACCGCATCTCCAACACGATTTCTGTGGTCAACCTTGCTAACAGCTCGATAGTGGAGGAGATCGCCTGCGGTTCCACCGATCCCACGCCGGCGGTGATCCGCAACGGGCGCGGGTTCCTGTACGATGCCAAGCTGTCGGGCAATGGCACGAATTCATGCGCCTCCTGCCATGTGGACGCCGAAATCGACCTGCTGGCCTGGAATCTGGGCGACCCGACCGGTAGCTATACCTATCTCAACGAACCCGGCCAGCCCAACCCGCTCTTCACATTTCACCCAATGAAGGGCCCCATGACGACCCAAAGCCTGCGCGGATTGGCCAATGTTGAGCCATACCACTGGCGCGGTGATAAGCCAGACCTGGCTGCGTTTAACGGGGCCTTCGCTGGTCTCATGGGCGGTTCGCAACTCTCGAACGCGGATATGGCCGCCTTCACGAATTTCATCAACACCATCGTGTATCAGCCGAATCCAAATGAGAACCTGGATGGCACTCTACCGGACTCAATCGCACTGCCGGATCGTCCGGGTGTTACCGCCAACCCGAACACCGGATACACCACATTTACGACCGTTCAATTCCAGCACACCGGCGACACCACCCAGACGTGCGCCTTCTGCCACACCGTCCCGGCCTCCGTCCCGGGATACGCTCCAGGAACGAACCTGATAGTGCGCATCCCATTCGGCAACGGACCCGGCGCCGACCAGCCGCTTAAGGTTCCGCATCTGCGCAACATGTATTGGAAGACGAATGCCAACTTCGAAGCCGGCGCGGTGAGCGTCAACGGCTTCGGCTACGGTCATGAGGGAAACATCGCCGGCTTGGCCAACCAGGCCCACCAGGGGTCTTTCGGTGTCTTCTTCAAACCCGTGACCGGAAGCGGGGAACCGTCCCCTGAGATACTGGATGAGCAGGTTGAAGCATACGAGCTGTGCTTCGACACCGGAACACCTCCCGCGACCGGGTATTCGCGCACTCTCACTTCGACGACCGTCGGCACCACGGCGGCGCAAAGCGATTGGAACACCCTGCAGACCGTCGCCGCGGCCGGCAACATCGATTTGATCGCCAACGGCACCATTAACAGCATAGTGACCGCGCTGCTGTACCAGCCGACCGCCGGCACCTACATAACCAACACGGCCGGTGTGGGACCATTCACCCAGGCGCAGTTGATAACCTTGATCACCAAAGGCGACACGCTGACCATCATGGGCGTGCCGTACGGGTCAGGCAGCCGCATGATGAACACCAAGCTGGCCGCTCAGCACCGCTAATCAGTAATTCCGGCTTACGCTTGTTGGTCTGCTTCGCCTGCCGCCAAGCTTGCCGTTGGCGCGGGAACTCCCCAAGGAAAGAACTGCCGTTTACACGAAATAGAACGGCGCGCTGTTCTCACAAAAGAGACATCCCCGCCTCCGTACGAACACCAAGGTACGATCGTGTGCGCCCCAGTCCCAACCGTCAAGGTCGGCTAAGCGCGCCGACGCACCCCGCCGTAATGACCCCTATTTCCGCCTGCGTCATGTCTTTTGAAAAACCTGCGTTCTCGACCAGGCGCCGGCGCGCACCGCGTCGAACTAGGCGGGCGGGAACCCGGCCAGCGCGTCCGGCGGAGTCCGGCAACCGCACCTGCCACCCTGCTGCGGAGGGCGGTCCCGACACGGCGCCTCGGCGAGCGACGCGGCCGGCCCGGTCCGGCGCCGAGCGGCTTACTGCTGCGATCGCGCGTGACCGCTGTGGCACCCGCCCGTCAGTGGGTGGGGCGGCCGGCCCGATCCGGCGTCGAACGTCCCGCGCTGCGACCGCACGCGAATCCGCAGGCGCGCCGCCTCAAATCGAACCTCCGTCGCCACGCCGCGCCTTGAACGCAACCCGACAGCAGAACAGGCCGTGGGCGACGCATGTGGGCGACGCGCGGGCTGGCCCTCCAGGATTGTCGTTCCGTACTCCAAAGTGAACCTTCCACGGCGACTAGAAGCATCTTGAACCTGCCCATCCTCGGCTGCTAGAGTTCGCTCACGGTTGGTTGTTTTTCCCGTGTCACGAAAGAGAACGAGTCACGACAATGCCGAGAGACGGTCCCGGCAGCGGTTTCGCATTGAGCGGGACGTCTCTTATACATGCCTGGCTGGAGGGGGAACCCGCGGTCTGGGGAGGACTCTAGATATCAGCAGCAAGGGAGTCCGATTCACAACCGAAGATGCTCTGCGTCCCGGAACCCTGGTCGAACTTTCGGTGAACTGGCCGGCACTACTCGACGATACCTGCCTTCTTAAGTTGATTGTTCAGGGCTGCGTAATCCGAAGTGAAGCGGGGGCAGCGGTCATGCGAATCGAGCACTATGAATTTCGGACACGAGGCGCGTAACCTTAACGATCTGTGGGCCGCGACGTTACCCTTAGGGCATGTGGCCTGAAGGCGAGCCGCCTCAAATCAGAGTCGGCGACGCACGCCGCGGTGCCCATCGCCGGGCGAGGCGGCCGGCCCGGTCCGGCGCGCCGAAGCGTCCCGCGTTGCGCCTGCGCATGGCCGCGCGGTGGCGCATCGCGAATCCGCAGGTGCGCCACCTCAAACCAGAGCGGTGCGCCGCCACGGCGATACACGACTCCCTGATGCCCGGGCCGGCGCCGAGCGTGGTGGGCTGCAGCTGCGGGTGGACGACGCTGTCTGAACTTCGATGGAGCAGCATAATATATCAAGTTGGGCTGTCTATGACCGGATCCTTACAGACCACCACTACTTCAGCGGGATTTGGTAGAGGTTCCGTTGAACGGTCTGGCGTGAGAAGGCATAAACACCAGGTGGCCCAGCGGCGACGTCAGCGACAGGTTCCGCGCGAAGGCATTGTGCACCTGGCTATGGGGTCCTTGCACAACTGGCCTCTTCTGGGCTGGCGTCAGCTCGCATGAAAACAAAACCGTTTGCGGAGGCAGTTGGGTGTATACTAACCGGAACTGGATACCCACATTCAAGATTCTGGATTAAGGGAAGTGTTATGAACTGGATGCGGCTCGCCGCAATCGTTGTTGGCACCGGTATCGTGACGTCCCTCACCGACTGGTTCTTTGCTGGAGATTGGCTGCATCGGCGCTATACGTACCCTGAAATTTGGCGTCAGGGCGGCGAAAGAAGAGCGATTGCTGTGGCCAGTCCGCTACCATTTCTGACCTGCGGTGTCTTTGCCTATGTCATCGCCCGCCTGGGTCTTCATTCTTTAACGAGCGCGCTCAAACTGGCTCTTGCCGTGTGGGTGATCGGCCCATTGCCGCTGATCCTCACCAACGCCGCGTTCATGAAACTGCATCGCGCGTTTGTGGTGTCCTACGCGATCGGGTGGTTGGTAAAGCTTACGATAGTTGCCGTCGCAGTTGGCTGGTTCTTTCGGTGACACCCAATCGCGTTGTCGAAACGTCAACTTGCGGCCCGCCTGTCAGACGCCAAACGTGGTGCGCCGGGACCGCGCGTCATCGCGCATACAGGCCCGGGGTGCAGGCATGAGAACCTCAACCCGAATTCTGTTCGGCTGCGCCGTGTGTGTACTGTTCAATGTCTGGGCGCAAACGCCTCCCGATACGTTCGAGGGGCATCCCCGCGCGCTGATTATCAGCGACATCGGCAACGAACCGGACGACCAGATGTCGTTGGTTCGTCTACTGCTCTATTCCAATCAGATCGACGTCGAGGCGTTGGTGGCTTCCACGTCCACCTGGCAAAAGACAGCCGTTCATCCGGAGACAATGCGCGCGCTGATTCGCGCGTACGGGCAGGTGCGCGAAAATCTCCTGCTGCATGCCAAAGGCTGGCCCACTGCCGACGATCTCGACCGCCGCGTTTTCACCGGGCAAACGGGCTACGGTATGGCAGCCACAGGCCCCGGCAGGATATCGGAAGGCGCGCAGGCCATCATTGACGCGGGCGATCGTCAGGACGCCCGTCCACTGTGGGTTTGCATCTGGGGAGGGGCCAACACGCTGGCGCAGGCTCTGATGCGCGTGCGCGCCGCCCGGCCGCCGGCTGAGGTCGATCGATTCGTCGCCAGGTTGCGCGTCTATTCGATTTCCGATCAGGACGACGCGGGACCATGGATTCGCCGCGAATTTCCCGGGCTGTTTTATGTCGTCCAACCCACCTCACCCACCGGCGGCGAATATTACTACGCCACGTGGACCGGCATCAGCGGCGATCGCTACTATCGCAATGGCGCTGGCGCCGATTTCACGACCGTCACGAACGAATGGCTCGACGAAAACATCCGGAGCAAAGGGCCGCTCGGCAAAATGTATCCGAAGTTTCTCTTTATCATGGAGGGTGATACGCCGTCCTATTTGGGCCTGATCGACAACGGTCTGAATTCGTGGCAGAGGCCCGATTGGGGCGGCTGGGGTGGCCGTTATGTCTGGCGTCAGCCATACGGAGAAACGCACACCATCTGGACGCAAGGCGGCGATATGTTCTCACGCGTCACATCCCAGGACACGGTAACCGGTGCCGACGGCCGGCAGTACGTATCCGACCAGGCGACCATCTGGCGATGGCGTGAAGCTTTCCAGCATGACTTTGCCGCACGGATGAAGTGGACCTTCGCCGACTACAGCCACGCCAATCACAACCCGATCGCTGTAGTGAATGGAAACACTGGGACTGCGGCCATTGAGATCGACGCGCCTCTCGGCCAACCAGTGGTGCTCGACGGCAGCCAGTCGCACGATCCGGACGGCCAGCACCTTACTTACAACTGGTTTCATTACGCCGAGGCGGGTGGCACCGGCACGAACCTTGCCGCGCTCAGCATTACCGCCGCGGACACGTCGAAAGCGATTGCCACCGCAACTTCACCGTGCCGCCCGCTATGGTTTCCAAACATGCCGTGCTCGGGGCCCGGAACAGCGCACATCATCCTTGCCGTAACTGACGATGGCTCGCCCCGCCTAACCTCCTATCGACGCATCGTTCTGAAAGTGCCAGCGAAACCCAGGCCCTAATATGGCCGATCACCCTGGGGCTGCGCGGTGCCCATCGGCGGGCGAGGCGGCCGGCCGGTCCGGCGGCGAACGCCCTGCGCTGCGACCTCGCGTGTCCGCGCGTGGCGCGTCACGAATCCGTAGGCGCGCCGTGTCAAATCACCGCTCAGAACTCCAGCTTGAACTGGACGGCGATCATGCGCGGAGAATTGTCGCCACCCAAGCCGACACCGAGAAGGCCGGTGGGAGGCGACGTGGTAGAGGTGATGGCCCCGAAGCCCGTTTGTGTGGCCGGCTGTCCGGGTATGCCCGTCACCACCGACGGCAAAGCAAAATTGGGATGGTTGAGCATGTTGAAGAATTGCGCGTCCACGCGCAACGTCAGGCCCTCGCGCAGCCGGAAACGCCTGGTCACGTAGAGATCGCTCCACACAAAATCGGGGCCGCGCAGGCTGTTGCGCCCCAGATCGCCGAATTGGCAGTGCGCGGGGTTGTCGCCGCCGTAACAGGCGCCCGTGCTCGGATCGACCGTGGAGATGAACCCATCCGGGTTGAGCCACTGAATGGTGCCCGGCTGAGTCACTCCGGCTACAGGACGGTTCGCATAAAGCGGGAGGCCCGACACCACGCTCGCAAACTGCGGCCCGCTGCCTTGTACAATCCCGTGGCCGTTCGCGCTATACGGCGCGCTCAGGACCGTGAATGGAAGACCGCTGTGTACGAATACCGTGCCGGAGATCTGCCATCCTTCGACCAGCGCCTTCAGCAGGGAATGATGCGTCCGGAAGGGCAGTTGGTATACATACGAGGCGTTGAAATTGTGGCGCACATCGTAATCGCAGTTCCCGTACTGCCGCCACAGCTCGCCCGGCAGCGGCGATAGGATGCCTGCCGAAGAAAACGAAAGAAAGCCGCCGTTGGAAACGGTGTCCAGGCAGTGACTCCAGGTGTAGTTCGCATGCAACTCCAAACCGTGCGCCAGGCGTTTTTCGGCGGTCAGTTGCAATCCGTTGTAGTGACTGTTGGCACCCGTCGAAAGCTGATCCACGGCGGCAAACCGCGGGTCGGCCGGTTGGCCGTAGGGGAACGGAGCAAAGCATCCCGCGCACACCGTCTGATAGCCATTCACCTCCGTCTCGTAAGGCAGATCGATGGCCCGCGTGCCGACGTACTGCGCCCGGGCGCTGCCTGAATGTCCCATCTGGTGCTCGATGCCGAAGCTCCACTGCAGGAAGTACGGGGCGCGCAGCCGGCCGTCGGGCACGGCATTGAGAGCCACTGGCGGCAAGCACTGCGCCGGATTGGCCTGCGCCCCACCAGGCTGAGCCGCGCACGATAGATTGCCCTCTTGAAAACCGTGCAAGAACGCCTGGTCCGCGGCAACCGTGGCGCCGATGGCGCTGCCCGGCACTCCGGGTGCGATCGCCAGGCCGCCGGCCGAACCCAGTAAACCGCCTTGGAACGTGTTCCCATACGGCGGGTTGGCGCCCACCAGATCGGCCACGCTGCCGGGCAATACGTCGGAGAATACGCCGAACCCGGTGCGCAGCACGAAGCCCGGCGCGAACTGCCAGGCGATGGCCGTGCGCGGCTGCCATAACGCCCAGGAAGTCGCGGGGAACAGATGCGTCAGACCGGTTTCGATGGCGGCGTTGACAGGTTGATCGACATCGTGCGGCAGCGACCCGAACGATCCCGTCAGGCGCGCGATCAGCGCGTGCGGGTTCTCCGGATTGGAATTGTGCGCCATGCGCACGCCCATCGTCCAGTTCAGTTTGGCGGTGAACTTGATGGCATCCTGCGCGTACAGGTCGACGTTCAGATAGTTGAACGGCTGCGACGCCGCCAGGGGAAAGCTCTCGGTGGCGGTGGAAGCTACGCCGTACATGAATTGCGGAAGCGTCGTGTAAGTGACCAGTGGGGTGGTGTAAGCGCCGAAATCGAAATCGTCGATGCGCAGCCGGCGCGAGCTGATGCCAAACCGGAAGTCGTGACAGCCGGTGGCGAACGAAAGACTGTCGTTGACGTGAAAGCGGGTGGCGCGACGGCCTTGCACCCAGTTGGCATCCAGCCCGCCTAGCGTAGTAAAGGGCGCGTTCGATCCGGTCCCTGTGAGAACAATCGGAAACGCGGCCAGGGTCTGGACGCGGTCCGCCGGACCGAACAGGCTCTCGTACCAGGAAAACGCCGGATTGAAGTAATTCACCAGTTGCGGGCTGAAGATGTGCGTATAGCCGGACGCGAAGGAGTAGAGCGGCTGCGAGGAGATGGCATTGAACAGCGGATTGATGGGGTCGGTGTAGGCGGCTTGCAGACCCGTATCCGACTGGAAGCGATACCACGTGGTGTTTGCCGCGTTGATGTTGTAGTCCAGGCGCGTGGTGACCACCTGCTCGTGATCGCCGCTCGATTGGGAGACGCTGCGGCGCAGAGCGCAACCATTACCATCGGGAGTCGCCCCTGCCGCTGGAGCGCCGCCCGCGTCCAAGGGGCAGCCCAGCACGGCCAGCGGCGTTCCGCCCGCGCCGCGATATAGCGAAAACAGGTTGCGATAGAACGGAACCAGCTGCGACTCGGCCGGATAGGCCGCGCCCGTCACGCTGTCCACACCGCCCCGCGGCAGTTGCTGCAGCACATAAGCCGCGAAGGGCGGGCTGGGCACAGTGACAGGAGTCACAATGGGGAGCGCGATACGCAACTGCTCGAAATCTGTAAAGAAGAAGAGCCGGTTACGACGGACGGCGCCGCCCAGGCTGCCTCCGAAATGATTCACTGTCGAGCGCGGCTTGTGATTGCCCGCCGTGGCGTTGGTAAAGAAGTCCGCGGCGTTGAGGGCCGAGCCGTTCCACAACTCGTAGACGTTGCCGTGGAATGAATTGCTCCCCGACTTGGTTATATAAGTGATCTGGGAAGCGCCGTAGCGGCCCTGGTCAACCGCATAGGACGTGGTGTTGACGGTGACTTCGGAAATGGAGTTCAAGCCCAACACCAGGTTCGTTGCCAGTCCGCTATTGAGGTTGGTCAGGGGGTCGTTGGTTTCAAGTCCATCCACAATGTAAGCGTTGGATAGCGCTGGCAGGCCGTTGAACTGCACGTTGCCGTAACCATTTTGCCCGCCGACGAAATCGTTGCTGCTGCCCGCGGTGTTGATGAGTGCGCCGGGAGCGAACTGCACCGGATAGGTGAGATCGGATCCGGGATTCGGGAGATTCGCGATAGACTCCGCAGCCAGCGTGGTGGCCGTGTTGGCATTGTCTGTATTGATAAGCGGCGCTTCGGTGGTAACGACTATGCCCTCGTGCGCGGCAGCGGCCACCACCAGAACAAAATCGACGGTTTGGGTCTGGCCGACGGCGGCGCTGATCGATGACTTGCGCTGGCGCTCGAATCCAAGCGCGGCGGCTTCCAATGAATAGGCGCCAGGCTTGAGCTGCGAGAAGCTGAATCGGCCGGAATCGCCGGTGCGGGCGGTGCGCTCGATGCCGGTGCCGATGCCCATGAGCCGGACAGTGGCGCCAGGCAGCGCGGCACCGGATGGGTCGGCGACTTGTCCGGCGATGGCGCTGGTGGTTTCGCCTTGCGGGCTGGCGGGCGGCGGCAGCAGGAAGACCATCGCAGCCGTTGCGATCAGGCCGTGGGCGGGAAACCTCATAGGTTTCAGTTTACAATGAATGGTTATGTATAGTTTATATTGTTTAATAAACTACAGTTAAACACTGATTAATGCCGCCCATTGGGAGTGGAGCCGGCCTGGTCGGGCCTCGAAAGCCTTGCGCTGCGACCGCGGGTGGCCGCGCGGTGGCGCGTCACGAATCCGCAGGCGCGGCCTCATATCAGCGACGCCTCGGCGACGCATGCCGCCCTTCTGGCCGACCACAAGGGCTGCGCGGCGCCCGTCGGCGGGCGCGGCGGCCGGGTTCGGCGGCGCACGGCTTGCGCTGCGACCGCGAGTGGCCCTGCGGTGGCACGTCACGAATCCACACGCGCGTTGTCGCAAAATCCGAACCGGCGCCGCCACGGCGACCCATGCCGTCCTGATGCCCGAGCGCCACAAGCGCCACCCCGTGCCCATCGGCGGGGTGAGGCGGCCGGACTGGTCCGGCGTCGAACATTTTGCGCTGCGAGCGGGTGCCGTCGAGGACTGTTGGCGCATGGTGGGCTTGGCGAGTGCTGAAAAGAGCGACGGCCGAATGCAATACGGCGGTCTCAGAAAACGCTAAATGAGTCCGGCGTGATCGAGAGGCTTCAGGCCCTCTACGGCCCAGCGCAAGCAAACGGCGGCCACATCGAGATATTCCCCGCATTCCCGTTAATCGTAATCGTGGCATTCACCGCGCAGTTCGCTGTCTGCACCCCGGACGGATACACGAAGTTCATCTGGTAAATCACTTCCCCCGGCGCCGCCCCGCAATACGTCACGTTGGCCGTAGCCCCCCCGATCGTCAGCGAGCACTGGTTCGCCGTCCACGGCAGTGGAGACGCAGCGGCAGGCGTTCCATCAGTCAGTGCCGGATTCGTCGGTCCGAACCCGTTCCCCCATATCGTGCAGTATTCCCCTGGCTGCGGATACGGCTGCGTCATATTCAGGCATTCGATGAATGACATGTTCTGACTGTAATAAGGACCCGGCGTCTCGATCACTGCCCCGAAGGCCGATGGCGCAGTGCTCGTCAGCGTGATGGGCACCGCGTTGCTCAGCACTCCGTTCAGCAGCACCTCCACGTTGGCCGGTGTGCCCACCAGGCTGTCCCATGGCACCGCGAAATTGATCTGCGTCGGCGATAGGAATAAAAGGGGAGCGGCCGCGCCGTTAACAAATACCTGCACTCCCGAAGCGCTCTGCGGGAACGCATTTGTCGCGAAGTCGAAAGTCCCGGCATTCACGTCCGTCGCCAACCCCTCCCCGAAGATGCTCGCCAGGCTCCCCGGAGCTAGCGCCGGCCCGAACGTCGCCGCGTCTACGATCCCGCCCATATTGATCACCGGCGCCGGCACCGTTGCGGCCTGGTACACCCGCACATAATCCACCAGCATGTCCTGCGGAAACACGGTGGTCGAGTCGGGAGGTCCCGGCCAATCGCCGCCTACCGCCGCATTCAGAATAATGAAGAACGGATTGCTCGATACATTGAACACCCAACCCGCCGCGCCGCTCGATTGCGTCTCATATAAATTCCCGTCCACATAAAACGCGATCGCGTCCGCCGCCCATTCCACCGCATACACATGAAAACCGTCCGCCAGCGCGCCGCTCGCCAGTTGATACTGTCCGGTCGAATTGTAGCCGCCCGGGCCGTGCAGGCTGCCGTACGCCGTCCCCGGCGTGAATCCCACGTTCTCCATGATGTCGATTTCGCCGCACGCCGGCCATCCCACCGTGGTAATGTTGTTCCCCAACATCCAGAACGCCGGCCACATCCCTTGCCCACGCGGGATCTTGATGCGGGCCTCGATGCGCCCGTATTCCACGCCAAACAGGCCCTCCGTCTTCACGCGCCCCGAGGTGTACACCCCGGTTGACGGATTCTCGATATGAATATCCAGGTGCCCCAATCCGTCCAGGTGTACATTCTCTGGCGAATTGGTATAGGTCTCCAGTTCGTTATTCCCGCAGCAATCCGTGCCCAGGTCATAAGTCCAATATGTGGGATTCGGCAGCGATCCCGCCGGTCCGTTAAACTCGTCGCTCCACACTAGTTGCCACGAGGTCCCGGCCGGTGCCGTCTGCGCCCAGCCAGCCATTCCGGCCAGCATCATCGCCACGGCCGCGGCGGCCATATTTCGCATGACTCCATCTTAGTCCCATCGACTAACGTCGTTGCAGTGTCGAGTACCGGTTCGCCGCATTCCTGCTTGCCATTCCACTATCTTCCGCCACCGCCACGCAAGCCGCCCTAATGGCCTACCGCCACGGGGGCTGCGCGGTGCCCATCGGCGGGCGAGGCGGCCGGCCCGGCCCGGCGCCGACGGCTTGCACTGCGACCGCGCCTGGGTGCGCGGTGGCGCGTAACGCATCCGCGGGCGCGCCGTCTCAAATCACAACCTGCGCCGCTACGGCGACGCACACGGCCCCAGCCGGCCTACCACCACAAACTCGCCTACGCGTGCCCATCGGCG
>DATGGM010000264.1:0-3395 GCA_035308525.1 Bryobacteraceae bacterium | reverse complement strand
GGTCACAAAGCGCGAAATATCCACCGTGTACACGCTGACGTTGGCGTGTTGAATCGTGATGAGGGTCTCCCGCAGACGCGCTTCGCTGGATTTGTCGCGCGTCTCACTGACCAACAGCAGCACGCGCCGCCGGTTTCGCGGCCGGTTGTTCAACTGCCGCACGCCTTCCTCCACCGCGTCGATCATGCGGTTCTGGCTGCTTCCCGGGTTAATTTTTTTCAGCGCCGCCGTAATCTTGTTGGGGTCCGATGTGAACTCCTGCATGGTCCGGATGCGCGAATCGAAGGCCACCACGGACGCCTCGCCCTGATCGCCGATCATCATGGGACCGATCATCACCCCGATTTTCTGAATCTGGGGCAGCACGGATTCCACGCGGTCGCAGGCTTCCACCGCGATCACCATGGAGATGGGCGGGAAAGCCACATCCACCTTGATGTCCTGCTCTTTATCGTTGTCGTAGAGGCGAAACTGGTTGGGCTGCAGGCCGTCCACGTAGTTGTCGTCGCGGTCCAGCACTGTGACCGGCGCCACTACTACTTCCACCGGTACCCGGAAAGTGGGCGTTTCGCCCTGGTCGGCCGGCTTCGCGGTATCCTGCGGGTTCTGTGCGCACAGCCCCGCCGCCAGCAACCCGGCGAACATCCATCGAGTGGTAGAGACCATGTAATTCCTGATGCTACGGATTCGCAAAACGTTTCGGGTCCTCGTGCTCGGTACGGCCTTGCAGCAGATCGAGCACGTGGGGCACTAACTCCACGATAGCATCCAGCGACTGAATCGCACCTCTCGGCGACCCCGGCAGGTTGACGATTAGCACCTTGCCGCGGGTCCCCGCCACGGCGCGCGAGAGCGCCGCCATCGGGGTGGACCGGACGCCGCTGGCCCGCATCATTTCGCCCAGGCCGGGAATCTCTTTGTGTAAAACCGCACGGGTAGCTTCCGGGGTTACGTCGCGCAAGGCCACGCCGGTGCCGCCGGTAGTGAAGATGGCCGCTACGCGGCCGCTATCCGCCAGCGCCGCCAGCCGCTGTTCAATGCGCACTGCGTCGTCCGGGATGGTCTCCGTCACAGACACGCGCCAACCCAACTGCTCCAGCCTCTCGCGGACAGCCGGGCCGGAGGCGTCCGTACGCGTGCCGCCACCGACGGAATCACTAATGGTAAGCACCGCCGCCTCGATCATTTATTTAAGTGTAAGCAAACGGTAGGCTCGCCGCGCCAGGACGATCTCCTCGTTGGTGGCCAGCGCCACCACGGCCACGCTGCCACTCGAAACCAGGCGATCACCGGTTCCGTTCTCGTTCGATTCCGCATCTAGCGCGACACCCAGGAATTCCAGGCCCTGGCAGCAAGCGGCCCGCAGCCTGGCGGAGTTCTCGCCGATGCCGCCGGTAAAGGCTACGGCGCCCAGACCGCCCATGGCCGCGGCGTAAGCGCCGATAGTCTTTTTCACCTGGTACGTGAAGACGCCGAGCGCCTCTGCCGCACGCGGATCACCCGCCGCGGCGGCCTCTTCCAGATCGCGCACATCGCCGCCGGCGATGCCGGAAAGCCCCGCCAGTCCGCCGTCCCGGGCGAGCTGCCGGCGCACTTCGTCGCACGTCCAGCCTCGCCGCTCCATCATGAAGAGCACGGCAAAAACGTCGAGATCGCCGTGCCGGGTGGCGTTCTCCAGGCCCGACTGAGGCGAAAACCCCATGGTGGTGTCGATGGACCGGCCATGATCAATGGCGCACATCGACGAGCTGCCGCCCAGGTGGCAGCTCACCAGGCGCGTCTGGCGGCCTAGCAGCTGCGCGCATCTTTCCGCTACGTACTGGTGCGAGGCACCGTGGAATCCGTACCGGCGGACGCCATCGTCCCGCCACACGGCCGGCACTCCGTAGAGGCGGGCATGCGCGGGCATCGTGCAATGGAACTCGGGCTCAAATGCAGCGATCAACGGGACGCCCGGCATGCTCTCCTGGAAAGCGCGAATGGCCGCCAGATAGATGGCGTTGTGCGCCGGCGCGGCGGGCAGAAACTCGGCAAGAGCCGCCAGTACGCCCTCGTCGATGACGAACGTGCCGCAGTATCGCGGCCCGCCGTGGACGGCTTTGAACACTACCGCACCCACCGGAACTTTGGCCGTGCGGATCTGCTCGATGGCCTCGCCGTAATTCTGCACGCGTTCGAAGCGGCCCCGCCCGAGCACCTTTTCCGAGGGCATCTCCAGAATCTGGTACTTCAACGAAGTGGAGCCCAGATTCGGAATCAGCAGGTTCATTTGATGCCGTGATACTGCGTGCGGATGGCGGTCAGATTCTTGTTGGCTTGCGCCTGCAAGGCTGCGCCGCCGCCCTTCACCGCCACACAAGCTTTAAAGAAGTTGACGGCTTCCTGGATTTTCTCCATCTTGTAATTCGCCAGTCCCAGGTAAAACAACACTTCGGTCTTGATGGCGACGTTATCTTCAACGAGTGGCTGCGCCTTGCGCAGCTCCTGGTCGGCGGCCGCCAGCTTGCCGTCGTTGAAGTATTGCTTTCCGTTCATGTAATAGGCCAGCCCCACGATGGTGGCCTTGCGCTTGGCCCAGTCGGCGTCGGCGACGCCCTCCGGTTTGGCCCTCGCGGTCATGACTTCCACCAGTTTTGCGCTGTAAGTGTGCACCCTTTCGGAGTCTTTCTTCTTGGCGGCGTCGTCGGTGAGAACCAGCAGCATGTCCTCGCTGGGCTGGCCGGTGGCCGCGACCTGCTGCGCGAATACGACGGCTTTTTCGGTAGCCCCAGCTTTCTGGTAAGCCAGGAATTGGGCGTCGACCGCCTTTGCCAGGTACTCGCTCTTGGGATTCCGCTGTTGCAGCGCTTCGATCAGCGCCACCTGCTTCTTGGCGTCGGCCGTCTGCAAAGCCATGGCGTAGAGCGAGTATTCCGTGTAGGTGTTCACTTGCCTGGCGTAATCCACCCGCGCCTTCCAGTTCTCCACTTCGTCGGCATCTTGTGGCTGCGGGCTGGACACCACCTTCTGTGCCAGTTCCGCGGTTTTGGCCGACCATTTCAAAACCAGGTCCGGATCCTTTTTCGCTTCTGCCGCCTTTAACGTCTGTTGGGCGTCTTCCACGCATTCGGGAGGCGCAGCCGCCAGCTTATCGCCGATGGCCAGCGCCTTGTCCGGCTGGTTCGACTGGACGTAGGCGTTCAGCAGTTGTTCGTTGACCCATCCGGCCGCCTCGTGCTGCGGATACTGGCTGGCAAACTGCTCAAGCAGGGCCGTTTTCTTGGCGGCATCGGTCTCCTGGCCGGCCTGCTGCAGCAGTTGGCCTTCCGGGCTGCCGGTGTTCACCTCGGCCAGCTTGTGGCATTGCGCCCGGCCAGGAACGGCCGCTAGCGCGAAAACGAAAAGGACGGCGATAG
>DATGGM010000263.1:0-17380 GCA_035308525.1 Bryobacteraceae bacterium | reverse complement strand
AACGATCTTCCACTTGTCGACGTCCGGACCCAGACAGAACAGATCGACGGAATGCTGTTCCAGGAGCGCTTAATAGCGCGCCTTTCGAGTCTCTTCGGCCTGGTCGCGCTGCTGCTCGCCTGCATCGGCTTATATGGCTTGCTCGCCTACGAAGTCACCCGCGGCACGCGCGAGATTGGCATCCGCGTTGCGCTCGGCGCGCCTTCCGGACAGCTCCTGCGGCGGGTGGTGCGGCACGGCATCACGCTGGCCGTTATTGGAGTGCTCATCGGCATCGGGGCATCCCTGGCGGTGACACGATTCCTGGGCAGCATGCTCTACAACGTGCAGCCGGGTGATCCGCTCACTCTGATCGGTGTCACAGTGTTGCTGTTACTGGTGGCTCTGGTAGCGTGTTACATCCCGGCGCGGCGCGCCACGCGCGTGGATCCGCTGGTCGCCCTGCGGCACGAGTAAGCCGCGCTCACTCCGCCGGATTCGCCGGCGGCTTCATGGCGTACTCCTTGGGAGGATCCGCGCCCATCAAATATCGGACGAAGTAGTCCCAGCGCCGCCGCACCATGTATGGTTCGCCCGCGAAACCGTGATGCCGGTTGGGCAGCATCAGCAGATCGAAATCTTTATTGGCCTTGATTAGCTCATTGACTACCAACAGCGTGTTGTACGGCGGCACGTTGTTATCCAGGGTCCCATGCGCCAGCAGCAGATGACCCTTCAGGTTCTTGACGATGTTCTGGTTGGCCTGATCGTCATAATTCGTGCCAGTGCCCGACTTGCGCAGTAATCCCTGGTACCGCTCGCCCCAATCGTCCTCGTACTCGCGGTTGTCGTGGTTGCCGGCCTCCGAGATCCCCACTTTGAAGAAATCAGGGTAGCGGAACATCGCGTCCGCCGCGGCAAAACCGCCGCCGGAATGTCCCCAGATGCCCACGCGGTCAATGTCGATCCACGGAAAACGCTTCGCCAGCTGCTGCATACCGCCTACCTGGTCCGGCAGCGTGTTGTCGCCCAGGTTGCCGTAATAGGCATCGTGAAAACTCTTCGAGCGCAGCGGATTTCCCATGCCGTCGATCATCACCACCACGAACCCCAGCTCGGCCAGCGCCTGCGCATCGCCGTGCGCCGCCGCAAACGAACGGCCGCCCACGCTGCCCCCTTGTGGTCCGGGATAAATGTTATTGACGATGGGATACTTCTTCAGCGGGTCGAGATTGCTGGGCTTAAAGAGCAGGCCGTAAAGATCGGTCTTCCCGTCGCGGGCCTTGACTGTAAACGGCTGCGGAGGCTGCCATCCGGCGGCCAGCAGCTTCGAGATGTCGGCCTTCTCGATGGTGTCCAGCAGCTTGCCATCTGAGGCGCGCAGTACGGTCACGG
This sequence comes from Bryobacteraceae bacterium, assembly GCA_035308525.1. Taxonomy (GTDB): domain Bacteria; phylum Acidobacteriota; class Terriglobia; order Bryobacterales; family Bryobacteraceae; genus Bog-159. Next base: position 16,006 of record DATGGM010000263.1, on the reverse strand, counting down.
GCGGCACATCCGGCTTCGAATAAGTATCCACGAAATAGCGGCCTGAGGATGAGAACGTCACCTCATGGTTGGCCTCCTCGGGCGTCAGCAGAGCCATACCCGTCCCGTCGAATCCGACCCGGTACAAATGCGTGAAGTACGGGTCGCACCCTTTCTCTCTGCCGGTGGCCAGGAAATAGAGTACGCGCGCCTTCTGGTCCACGCGCAACAGTTCCGTCACTACGAATTCTCCTGATGTGATCTGGTTCTTGAGCTTGCCGGTGGCCAAATCGTAAAGATACAGGTGACCCCAATCGCTGCGCTCCGAATACCAGATGAACTCGTTGGATTCCGGCAGATACCGCCAGTTCACCTTGCCCTGGCCGGATTCGTATTGCGTCTCGACATGCTCCTCCATCACATCGCGCACCGCGCCTGTCGCGGCGTCGGCGATGCGCAGCGTTTCCTGCTTGTGGTCCCGCGAGGTGGAAACGAATGCCAGTTTGCCGGCGTCTGCACTCCACTCCACATCGGCCCAATCGCTTCCCCGGCATACGATGTGATCGCACAGCGTGGACCGGTGCTGATCCGGCGGTATCTGCAGGCGGACCACCTTGGGCGTCTCTACATCGATGATCACCCGCTGTATCATCGCCACGGTCTCGTCGCCCGGCAGCGGATACTTCCAGGACTGCAGCACCGGATGCCCGACCTTAGTCTCCACCAGGTACATCTCACCCACATTGCGCTGGTCCTGTTGAAACGTGGCGATCTTCTTGGAATCGGGCGACCACAGAACGATGGCGCGGTCGCTCTTCACCCACCCGGCGTTATCCAGCGCGTAGGAGTAGTCCTTGATGCCGTCCGTCGTAAGCTGCGTCTCTTTGCCGCTGCCGACGTCCCGTACCCATAGGTTATAGTCGCGGATGAAAGCGGTCTTCTTCTTGTCCGGCGACAGAGCGTCGTTGCGGCCGAAGACGCCCGATGGCGCGCCGTCTTTCTCCACCGCGCACTGGCTGCCTTGGCGGTCGCAGCGGAACCGCCGCCCGCCGATACGGAATGCCACGGACTTCCCATCCGCCGCCAGTTCGATCTCGTTGAAGGGCAGCTTGCCCGGTACATAGCTTTTCCCGGCGGCCGTGGAGAGCGTCGCGGCCACCTTGGCATGATCGAAAGCCGGTTCTTTGGTAAGCTTCCCGGGATCGTACAGCACGAACCGGCTACCATCGGCGGTAGTGTCCCGGTACCACAGGCGCTCGTCGCTGGTCCACGCTGGATGCACCGCATGATACACCAGCGGATCCGTGTTATACCGCATGAATTTTTCCGCATGCGCGTAATCCGCGGCCGTCAGCGCGCGCGCCGGCATGGTGTTCTGCGCGCGGGCGGACGGAAGAAATATCAGAATCAACGAAGCTATCGACGCGATACCGGGCGGTCTGGACATGCGCCGATTATAGCCCAGCGCAAACGGATCCCCGCCGGCCTGGCCTGCGCAGGGGCGGAAAATATGGTTCAGGCAGGCCGGCCGCTCGGTGAAATGATTGCACCCGTCAAGTCACTATCTTTAGAGGACAGCTTCCGAAGGACAAGTGGATGAAGATTGCAGTGCTGGCGGATGAAAGCGGGAGAATCGTGGGAACCCTGCGGCCGGTTGAGGCCGCGGGGGACGGGCCCACGCAGATTCGGATGCGTGCGCGCGCCGGACAGAAGGTCCATCACGTCGTCCTGCCCGAGGAATTGACCCATCTTCGGTCCCTGGTATCTCTGCACGATACCCATCGCATCGAAGTGCGCGGCTCGCAAGCGTACCTGGTCGCCCGCGTGTGACCTGTGCGCTTTGGAGTACCAGAACAGGCTAGTCAAGCGCGGCTTCGTCCTGGAATTCCATCACGATGACGATGTTGAGCTCGCCGGGCTGCACCTTTAGCATCTTGGGCCATACGTTCTTGATGCCGGGAACCGCGGCGGCCATCAACGTCATCTTTGTGATTCGAAGTTTGGTAATATCCACTCATCTTACTGCCTGAAACCGATAGCGGACACCACCACGCCCAGCTCGCGATGATCGCCCGGCACCGAGAAGGTGCGGTCTAAGTTGAGCGTCACGGTGGCCACCGGGCCGGGGGGCTTTTGCGGCGTGGACCTCAAAGTGTACGTGCCGGGCCCGCCGTACGTTTGGGATGCTACCACTCTTCCATCCAGCGACAGCTCCAGGTGCCTGGCGGGGGCCTGGTCGGGAATGGTGAACACGGCTTCGAGCGGCATTGGTTGCCCGGGGCTCTTCAATAACACTACGGCGGCGCCGGACATCCATCGCCAAGCGCCGTTCTCCGCATCGTAGAGGCCGCTGACGATATGGCTGGGCGCTTCTGGAGCATTCATTGGCAGATACCAGAGAGAAGGGCGCCGGTCGAGCACAATCGCTGCGCTCACGATATCGATCGGCGCGCTGGTGATATCGAACGGGCGCAGTCCCTTGGTTACGGTCGAGTATCCGGAGCGCGCCTCCAGGCCGATGAGTTGCAGCGGCAGGGACGCACGGATGGCCGTCTCCGCTATGGCAGCTATAGGTGCGTTGATCTCCACCGGGTACGCCAGGCGGCTCGAAACCACGATATCGCCGGTGCGCAGCACCTGGCCGCGTTCCAGCGGCAGCCCGCCATCGGCCTCGAGATAATAACGCAGGCCCCATTCGCCATTGATATAAACTCGATGCCCGGCAGTAGCCGCGCGGATCTGGCGGGCAAATCGGCGGTAGCCATCCCAGTGCTGATAGTTTACGAAAGCCAGCGCCAGGCTGAGCGCCAGCTGAGCCGCGAATCCGGCGGCCAGCCACCGTGGACGCAACCTCGAGACGAGCAAGGCAACAGGTGCGGCCACCGGCAGCAGGTAGCGCGCGGATCCGGCGAAGAAGAGAACGGCGGAGCCGCCGAAGAACAGCGCGATCCACGCAGCCAGAAACGCAGTCTCGGAGTCGCGCCGCCTCCAGGCCATTAGAACTGCTCCCGGCAGCAGCGCGGGAAATACCATAAAGCAGAAATGCACCGACAGTCCCGCCGTGCTGCGCAGTTTATTGGCGAGCGTCTGTAGCCCGTAACTGCTCATATATCCGGCCGCTACGGCTGCCGGCAGCGACCCCCCGGACCAGCGCTCCAGCAATTCCCAAACTAAGATGGTCGCGGGCGCCGTCAAGGTCAGCAGCCAGGCCGTGCGATTCTTGCGATGGTGGATCCAGACGTACACCGCCAGGATGGGGGTGAGCAGGACCGCCTGGAACGCGCTGAGCGCGGCCAGCGCCATGGCTATCGCAGTGAGGGTCCATCTGCCCGCGACAAAGCAGGCGATAGCCGCCATCCAGAACGCCAGGAACGGCAGGTCCGATTCGAACGAATTGCCGTTGATCACGAATGCGGGAACGGCCAGAAACAACAGAGTGGCCCACAGCGGATGCGGCGAAAACCTTCTTGCCAGCGACCACATAGCCAGCGCGGCAACCAACGAAAACAGGATATATGCGGCATGCAACGGTGCTTCACGGATGTCGCCAATCAGGGCCAGCAACAGTCCCAGGAACCACGCGTTGAAGGGCGGGTGCGGGAATCCGCGCAGATCCACGCGATCGCCAAGAAAAACGTATTGCACGTGGTTCGGATGTAGAGGATCGATCTGGGCGTGCTCGGCCTGCGCCAGGTAATAAACGTCGTCGCCCTGGATGGCCTGATGGAGGAACGGCAACCTGATGAGCAGGACGACGGCAACGACCAGCGCTAGGCGGGTGCCCATTTCAATACCGGCTTGCGCGCGGCCTTGACTTCATCGACACGGCTGGTACGGGTCGCGTGCGGCGCCGTTTTGACAAGCTCCGGCTGGGTCTCGATCTCCTTGGCGATCGAGATCATGGCGTCGATAAACAGATCCAGCTCGTGCTTGCCCTCTGTCTCCGTAGGCTCGATCATCATGGCGCCCCGCACGATCAACGGGAAGCTGACCGTGTAGGGGTGGAAGCCGTAATCGATCAGGCGCTTGGCGATGTCGCCGGTGCGCACGCCTTGCCGCGACTGCCGCTCGTCGCTGAAAACCACTTCGTGCATGTTCGGCAGGGTATAAGGCAGATCGAAGAATGGCTCCAGCTGCTTCCGGATATAGTTGGCGTTGAGCACCGCGTCCACCGTGGCGGCCCGCAGACCGTTCCCCCCATGCGCCAGAATATAAGCCAGCGCCCGCACCAGCACGCCAAAATTTCCGTAAAATGCTTTCACCTTGCCGATGGAGCCGGGCCGGTCGTAATCGAAGCACCACCGGCCGTCCACGCGCTTCATGCGGGGTACGGGCAGAAACGGCTCCAGATGCTTCTTCACCGCCACCGGACCGCCCCCCGGACCGCCGCCGCCATGCGGAGTCGAGAACGTCTTGTGTAAATTCAGATGCATGACATCCACGCCGAAATCGCCCGGACGCGCGATCCCCACCAGCGCATTCATATTGGCGCCGTCCATGTACAACAGCGCGCCTTTGCGATGCAGTAGATCGGACGCCGCCATAATGCACGACTCGAAAACGCCCAGTGTATTGGGATTAGTCACCATCAGGCCCGCGACATCCTCATTCACCGATTTTTCGAGCGTCGCCAGATCCAGCAGGCCGTGCTCGTCCGAGGGGATGTTTTGGACCACGTATCCGGCGATGGCCGCGGTGGCCGGATTTGTCCCGTGCGCGGAATCCGGAATCAGGATCTTCTTGCGCGGGTTACCCTGCCTTTCGAGCAGTGCGCGGATTAGCAGAATGCCCGTCAGTTCGCCATGCGCGCCGGCCGCGGGCTGCAGCGTGACGGCATCCATGCCGGTGATTTCGAGCAGCGCTGACTCCAGGTGCGCCATGATCTCCAGGGCGCCCTGCGAGAGCGACTCTGGCTGATAGGGATGCGCCCAGGCGAGCCCTTCCGTGCGCGCCACCAGTTCGTTGACGCGCGGGTTGTACTTCATGGTGCAGGAACCCAGCGGGTACATGCCGTGGTCGATGGCGTAGTTCCAGGTGGAGAGGCGCGTGAAGTGCCGGATAGCTTCCACCTCGCTCACCTCGGGGAAGCCTGGGATTTCCGCGCGCACGTTGGCCGCGCCCAGCGCCGTGCTCGCGTCGACAGCGGGCACGTCCAGCGGAGGAAGTTGGTACGCTTTCTTGCCCGGCGAGCTGCGCTCGAACAGCAGTCGCTCATTCGGCGAGATGTGGGAGCGGACTTTCTCGATCGGCATCAGTTCTGGCAGGCCTCCAGCAGATTGTCCATGTCTTCACGGCGCGACATTTCGGTGGCACAGAGGAGCATTGTGCCGGAGAGCTCCGGATAAAAACGGCCCAGCGGTAAGCCTCCGATAATTTTCTTGTCGAGCAGGCGGCGATTGATTTCTTCCGGGACCTCGGCCACGAACTCGTTGAAAAACGGCCCGGAGAATCGCGGCTTCAGCCTGCTTGCCAGGTAGTGCGCCTTCGCCAGATTCTGCTCCGCCAGTTCGCGCAAGCCTTGCTTGCCATACACACTCATAAACACCGTCGCCATCAGGGCGATGAGCGCCTGGTTGGTGCAGATGTTCGACGTGGCCTTCTCCCGCCGGATGTGCTGCTCCCGCGTTGCCAGCGTCAGGCAGAATGCGCGATTGCCGTGAGTGTCCGTAGTCTCGCCGACCAGCCGGCCGGGCATCTGGCGGGCGAACTTCTCGCGCGTGGCGATGATTCCCGCGTAAGGGCCGCCGTAGCTCGGCGAGATGGCGAACGATTGCAGCTCACCGGCCACGATGTCCGCCTGCGTCGGCTCCAGGATGCCCAGCGACACAGCCTCCGTGAAGCCCATCACCAGTAGCGCCCCGCGCCGGTGCGCCATCTCCGCCGCGCGATTCACATCCTCCACCACGCCGAAGAAATTGGGTGATTGCACGACCACCGCCGCGGTCAGATCGTTGAGCTTACGTTCCAGGTCGTCGAGATCGGCCATGCCGGTTTCGGGATCGTAATCGAACTCCGTAATTGGCATGCCCTGGTTCTTCGCGTAGGTCTGCAGCACCTCTTGATACTCCGGATGCACGCTGCGCGCCACCAGCAAGCCGCCTTTGGCGGTCAGGCGCGCGGCCATCAACGCGGACTCCGCCACCGCCGTCGAGCCATCGTACATGGACGCGTTTGCCAGATCCATGCCCGTGAGCTGGCAGATCATCGTCTGGAATTCAAAAATCGTCGTGAGAGTGCCTTGCGAGATCTCCGCCTGGTAGGGCGTGTAGGACGTGAGAAACTCGCCGCGCGCTACCACCGTATCTACCAGCACCGGCCGGTAATGCGCATATACGCCGGCGCCCAGGAAACTGGCGTAGCCGTTGGCGTTCTCATTACCTCGCCGGCGGAAATAATCGACGATCTCGTATTCGGATATGCCGGGCGGCAGATCCAGCGGCCGCTTCAGCCGCACAGCCGCCGGAAGATGGGCGAACAGGTCTTCGGCGCTTTCCACGCCGCAGGCGTCCAGCATTTCGCGGCGCTCGGAATCGGACTTCGGAAGATAGCGCAATGCCTTATTTTTCGGCTCCTATATAGGTTTGATAGTCGGCGGCGGTGAGGAGATTCGCAATCTCGCCGGGATTGCTCAGCCGGATTTTGACCAGCCATGCCTCGCCATGCGGGTCCGCGTTCAGCTTCTCGGGCGCCTCCGCCAGCGCCTGATTGATATTCACCACCTCGCCTGACACCGGGGAGTAAATGTCGGACACGGCTTTCACGGACTCGACCGAGCCGATGGTCCTTCCCTGGTCCACGTGCACGCCCGGCTTCAAGGTTTCCCGGCCGAACTTGAAATCCACATATACGATGTCGCCGAGTTCGTGCTGCGCGTGATCCGTAATGCCGATGGTGCCCGTATCGCCTTCCACGTGCACCCACTCATGCTCTTTGGTGTAGCGGTAGTCTTCGGGATACATTATTTGGCTCGCTTATAGAATGGCGTTTCCACGGTGACCGCGGCCACCGGCTGGCTGCGAATCACGATCTCGATTTCGCGCCCCACTGTCGACTGCGCCGCGGGCAAATAGCAAAGACCAATGTTCTTGCTCAAGGCGGGCGCGGGCGATCCGCTGGTGACCCAACCCGCCGGCGCCCCATCCACCAGAACTTCGTAGCCGTCGCGCCCTATGCCGCGGCCCCGCATTTCGAATCCGATCAACTTGCGCCGGATGCCCTGCTCTTTCTGTTTCACCAGCGCGGCGCGCCCCACGAAGTCTCCTTTATCGAGCTTCACGGTCCAGCCCAGGTCGGCTTCCCAGGGCGTGATGGAAGCATGAATCTCATGCCCGTAGAGCGCCATTTTGGCCTCCAGGCGCAGGGTGTTGCGCGCGCCCAGACCGCACTGTTTGATGCCAAACTCATGGCCGGCTTCCAGGATTTCTCGCCACAGGCGGGGCGCTTCGGCGGGAGCCATGTAGACTTCGTAGCCAACCTCGCCGGTGTAGCCGGTGCAGGCGATGCGGGCCGGCGTGCCGGATACAATGCCGTCGGCGAACCAATAATAGCGGATGGCGGAGAGGTCCACGGGCGTCAGCTTTTGCAGTGTGGCGCGCGCGTTAGGGCCTTGCACGGCGATTTGCGCGTAGTCCCCGCTCGAAAAACGAACTTCCGCGTCGAATTTGTTCTGCTCGCGGATATGCTCGTAGTCTTTCTCCTGGTTCGACGCGTTGACGCACAGGAAGTAGTGATCGTCGGCCACCTTGTGCACCAGTACGTCGTCCACGAAGCCCCCGTGTTCGTAAAGCAGGCCGGTGTACTGAATCTGACCCGTCTTCAGGCGGCCCGCGGCGTTGGTGGTGACATGCTCCGTAAGACGCAGCGCTTCGGGGCCGGTGATATCGATTTCGCCCATGTGGCTGACATCGAACACGCCTACGCTGCGGCGCACGGCCAGATGCTCTTCCACCAGCGACGTATACTGGACGGGCATGTCCCATCCGCCGAAATCCACCATTTTGGCGCTGCACGCGCGATGCACGGTGTTGAGCGAGGTGGCTTTCAGCGGGGCAGTGGCGAGCATCAAAATGGTACTGTAGCACGGGTGGGCTATGCCGCGGTCCGCCTATAAACTCAGCAATGTCACGAGTTTCATTAAGTCCCCCCTATCCAGCGGCCGGCTAGAGGGGCCGGCGGTTCGGCAATCGATTGGAAGCGGACCAGCAGCGCGGCATCCTGGTCTTTGACCGAGGCCAGCGGCATGAAGCCCGCATCCAGCATCGCCTCGGCATCGCGCTCGGTCATCAACACCTCGGCGCAGGGCTTCAACCGCCTCTCTCCGTCTTCATCATAGACATGCATGGGCAGGCCCTTGATCTCGCGACGCGCTCCGGGCCGCAGATCCCATCCCTCGATCTCGAACGCCTCCGCCAGTAAGTAAGCGCAGGCGAACGCGGGATTGCCCCACAGGTAATCGTGGTGCGCGGAGGCTCCGGGCATCTCTTCGAATGCGAAACTCTCCAGCGTGTCTGTTTGCTTTCCGTAAGGCAGGCGCAGCAGGAACCGCGGCAGCGCCAGGCCGACCGAACGGGCCTCTGTGGAACGCCGCAGCGCCTGCCAGAGCCGCAGGGCGTCGTCGGAATCCGCGTCGCCCGGATCGGCTTCCGCCAGCAGCGGCGCTCCCGCGGCCTGCGCGATCCTGGCTAGCTCGTTAAGCAAGTGGATGTCGCCCTCGTTCCGCCGGAATGTGAAGTTGCCCGCCAGCAGCGCCCAGGGCTCCGCGCCCGGAATGGCGGTCTGCTCCACCAACACGCGCCGCACCTCGGGCAGGCAGCCGGGTAGATCCGCCTTGCCGATATCCAGCACATATACTTTCAGGTGCGACCCCGTTTCGAGGCCGCGTACCATCCAGTGGACGGCGCGCCATGCCGCTTCCAGAGCCTGGAAATCCCGGTGGTGCAGGATGGCCCGCATGAGCTTGCCCGCGGCCGCATCAACTTCCGCAACCGCGTCCGCCAGCCGCGGATCAGGGGCCGGCGCTAAGTGAGGCGCCACGGCACGGTCGATGAAATCGCGCAATGCGTCGGGTTGGCGCGCCGGGCGCGCGGGCTGCGCTTCCGTCGCTTCCAGCACATCGTCCAGGAAACTTCCGTGCAAACGCATGGGCACATCCGGCGGCGGCTGCCGGGTCGCAGACTCTGGCGCCACGGCGCGCGCGGCCGGCCCGGGTGACTTGCGCTCGGCCCGCAGCCTCTCAAACGATGGATGCTGCTCGAAAATCCGGTCCGGGTGGAAATCCTCCAGCTCGCGGAACCGCAGCACGATCCCCCGGCCGTGCCCGCCCAATTCCAGTTCCGGCCGCACGCGGTTCAGGATCTCGTCAAAGTTGTCGCGATCGATCAGGTAAGGTCTCAGGCGGGCCGGAGAAGGCTCGCCGCGATTCCCACGGCCGCTGAAGTCGCCCAGCACCAAAATGCGGAACGGGGTGTCCGGGCGCGCCTCAACCGGCAGCGGCTGCGCGCCGGTGTCCACATCAATATCCACGGAAGCGTATGTAGGTCGCGGCATGCCCTTATGGTTTGGCTACCTCCGCCACGCAAGCAAAGCGCGCAAAGAAGCCTTTCTCGAAAACGTGCGGCGTGGCGCCCATGTTCAGCTCGAAGCGGATAGTGAGCGGCTTGCCGCCCGGCAGCTTCATCGGCTGGGCGCCGGTCCCGGATCGTGGAATCCAGTCCAGGAGCTCGCCACCCGAGGGGCTGCGATCCCGATGGTCCGCCGCGTTAAAGAAGCGGAATACGCCCCACAGCCCATCCTCATCGGTAAAGCTGATGCCGTCGGCGCCCAAGGTCCCCCGTGCGCCGTGCGGTCCGCTGCCTTGCCAGGTGAACAGTTTTGGCGCCGCGGAGCCGCCGGAGTAATCCAATTTCTGCGCGTCTATCTCCAGGCCCAGCCGTTGCACGCCGTCGGTGGGCACAGCTCTCAGCGAATAGGTAAACCGCGGCTCCTGTGAGCCGGCCGCATAGATAGCGTCGGAGAAAGCCGCGGCCTGATTGAAAAATACCACGAAAGCCGGATTCATCTTGGAACCCGCAGCGGCCACGTAGCCGGTATCCCTCTTCGGCAAAATCTTCTTCAGATTCGATTCATAGAACTGCCACAGCGCGCCGTCGGGTTTGCGGAGAATATTGTTCAGATCGGACACCGTGGCGTCCAGCTTGCTAGCCGGGTTGAATGGATACTTGCTGAACGCCGTGCGGAACTGCACGCAGAGATCCTTGCCCTTGGCGTTCAATTCCGCCGGACCCAGCCCGCGCAGCAGGGCTTCCGTATTGATGATGGGCTCCAGCAGTATCTGCTGCACCATCGTGTCCACGTGGTTCTGCAAGTCGGGATTGAAATTCTGCGCCAGTTGCTTGGTGGTCAGGCGCGCGGCATCCGCATCCGCGAGTGTCTGATTGGCCCCCAGGTCGGTGGCCTGGGGCGTCTGGGCCACTCCGTCCACGGAAACCTGCAGCTTGGTCAGGGCGCTCATGTACTCCTGGTTCTGCGGAACGATGAAACGGTCGCCTCCCGCGGGCACCACCGCCGCGACCGGCTGGAAAGTCTTCTTTACCACGTCGTCGTCCACCGCCGTATTCTGGGAAGCCAGCGCGAACAGCGCCAGCAGCGGCGATTCATTGCTCGACAGCCGGCTCAGCTTCTCCGACGCATCTCGCAGGCTCTTGTATGGCGCCACCCGCGCGCTCTTCAGGTAGGCGCACCATTGTTCGATAAAATCCGCTTCATACCGCGCCAGCAGCTGTACGATGAGCGTCCGGTGATCGTTGATTTCAGCCGCGCTCTGATCGCCGAGCACCCAGGGTTCGCCTTTGGCATAGCGGTCCGGGCTGCGAATGGCGGCGCTCATGAAGTTCCAGCCTTGTTTGGTAAACGCGCCCGCCACTTCATAGCCGTCCAGAACGTAACTGGCTGAGCCGGGATATTGCCGGTTGAAATTAATGCTGGCCTTGGGAGCGTCGGCCTTCATGTTCCGGTACACGCGGTCGAAGTCGCCGAAACTCTTCAGGTATGCCCGCGCTTTCTCGATCGCGGCCGTATCGTTCTGCTTGCTGAATGGGTTCTCGATGCGCAGCTCGTCACTGTAGAAATCGAACTGTTTGCGCGCCAGCAGCAGACGCTCCGGATCGACAGTCTGGGTGCCGGTCCAGGTGGTCTGCAGCAGGGGCGCCAGGAACTCGCGCGTGCTCTTGTCGTGATTCGAAGTGGTGATGAGGTAGCCTTTGAGCGAATTGTATGTTTGGTCGTAAGGCGGCCCCGGGGTGGGAGGCAGCCCGTCCAGAAATGTCACCAGGCTGTTCTGCGTCTGGCCGAACAGCAGCGCTTTGAAACGCCTGAAGTAAATCAGCCGGACTTGGGGATAAAGGTCGTCGCCCACGTACAGACCCCAGCGATATCTCATCGGCGCGCCTTGACGATAATAAGTGGTCAGAGTCTGTAGCGATTGCCGCAAGGCCTCCAGGCGGCGTAGTGCCTCGACCGAAGCCAGATCGCTTCCGCCAGGCGCCCCGATCGTCGCTCGCATAGCTGCGTCGGCCTGCGATTCGAGGCCGCGATTCAGGACGAACGACACGGAGAATCCCACGCAGAAAACCAGGGCGAACAGGGCTGCCGAGACCAGCAGGATGCGCCGCAGCACATCGGTCTTGGCGCTGCTGCCGCTGGCCCCCATGGCCACGCGGTCGGCCAGCAGCACGTCATTGAAAAGTCGCGTGAGAAACAGCCATTGCGGCGCCCGGCGCGAAACCGCCACCCGCTGGGGCTGCGGAGCTGCGGTAGCCTGGCCGGCGGATTGCATACGAAACATTCCGGTGGCTTCCTGGGCGGCCGCCGAACTCCGCTTCTCCGGCAGGCGAGCCTCCGGCGCGGGAGCCGCTTCCTGCAGGATCACGGGACGCACGCCACAAAAATAGAATCCGCGCAAAAATGGTCCCACCGCCAACTGGCTGGGACGGCACAGGTCCACCAGAAATTGCACCAGCGCGCCCCGCAGCTTTCGGAACTCGCGGGGGAACTCGTAGGCGCCCGGCAGCCTGGCGGCGTCGTTTTCACGCGCCAGGAATTCCGGGCGCGCGTTGCACAGGCCGCGAAAAATCTGGTCGAAAGCGCCGCCCAGACGGGCGCCCTGCTCCTCGGCCCATACACCGGTGGACTGTCCCGGTATCGGCAGCGTCGCGCCCACCGCCTCCGTGACTTCCTCCTTATTCAGGTTGCGCACGAAGTCGGCGAAGAACGGCAGACGGTCCGTCTTGGTGAACAGTACATACACCGGCAACTGGATGCCGAACAAGCCGGCCATCTCGCCCAGCTTGGCGCGCAGGTTGCGAGCCAGGGTGGCGATGGCTTGCGGTCCGGCCGTCAGGCGCTCGGCTTCCATGCACACCAACACCGCGCGCGGAGCCTGTCCGCTCTGCCCGAACACCGCTGCCATTTTACGCGGCTGCAGGCGCCGCACCAGGTACGACCGGCCCGCCTGGTCCTCCAGCAATTTGCCGCCGGCTTCCACAAAAATCGTGCGCCGCGAGAACCACAGGTTGGCGCTGCGCGTGGACGTGACGTTCCCGTCCTGGTAAACCTGGCCTGCCAGCAACTCCGGCTCCAGCCCGGAATAGAGCACCACGCTGGTCTTCGTGCTGGACGGCTCGCCGATCACTAAGATGACCGGCAGATTGCCGATCCGGGCGCCTTTCTCCAGATGCGCAGCCCCCAACTTCTTCTCGGCTTCGCGGATCAACACCGCGATCTCCTCGCCGCCCGAGGGAGCGTCCTCCGCTCCCGCGGCCCCCTGCTCCTCCTTATGCTTATTGCTGAGGAACCATATCACCACCGCCGCGGCCGCAATGCCGATCAGCCACAAGCAGCCGCGCAGAATCCACAGCTTGCCTCCCGAGAGCCCGAGCAGGTTGGGAGTGAAGAAAGTGAGGAGTAAATATGCCAGCAGCGTGGATCCGACCAGGGTTAGGACCTTGCGCATCAGTTCCTCACGACACTACGCCTGATATTCCGGACGCGCCCGCGCCGAGCATCAGCCTGTAAACCAGAAACAGCACAATCGCCAGCACAAAACACGCCACCGCCGCCTTCACAAGGCGCCGGGTCCACGGGTCCTGGGCTGCCTGAAAATGTTCCTGCGGCGCCCTCCACCCCGGCGCCAGCCCCGCGAACTCGCCGCGAATCTGCCGTATTTTTTGAGCCGTGGTGGTCATTATGGATTGCAGCTCGCCCCGGTTGCCCAGGCTATACCGGCCTCTGTATCCCAGCAACAGGCACAGATAATGAACCTCCAGAACGTCCGCCAGATCCTCGGCATCGCCGCGCGCCAGCAGTTCCTGCAGGTTCTGAAAGAAGACTTCACCGGCCATATGAGTGCCGAATAATTCCTCCTGCAGCGGCTGGCGCGGCCAGTTGGCGAACATCGGGTCTTGCAGGTTGAGGATGGTTTCGTCCAGGAAGCCGACCACCGCCAGGGTTCCCATGCGAATGTCTTCCGTAGAATAGCCGGCGCGATTGCGGGCCTCCTGCGCCGCGGTCTTTACCGCCTCCCGAATGTGATGGCGGAATGACTCGGCATCCGAGACCGCCTGCCGGTTCGATCGCAGCCTCTCGATGGCGGTGAACAGCTCCTGGAAAATCAGCGCCATGTTCTCCGGCCGGGCCGGCGCATTGGCGGCGTTTGCTTGGGGCATAACAGTCCTCAGGATTCCAAAACCACGAGCAGCTCTATCTCCGGATCGGGCAGATCGCCGGGGACATAAATGCCCACCCGCCGCGTCTGCACGATGTGATCCCAAAATGGACCGGTCCTGTTCAGGCTGAAATACTGCATTTCGATCTTGGTCCGGATCGCCGCGGGTGGCACGGGCACGTGCGCCAGCGTCAGCCCCGCCATGGCCCGCTTCACCAGTTCGCCGACAAACTTTGCCGAGCAGATCTTCACCAGTTGTGGCGTGCGGGTGATCAACTCGATTTCTCCCAGGTTGGAGCGGATGCCCAGCACCCACCGCGCGCGTCCCAGGCAGCGCGTATCCGAGATGTCGCCTTCGTAAAAATAATCCGCGGTCTTTTCGAGTGGGATGGCCACGCAATTGGTCGGCACGATAGTTTCCAGGTGCGTCCGGATGTGACGGTCGAGCGCCTGAAAACAATCGGTGAGATTCTCGTGATCGTAAGACGGCAGCGTGCGCGGGTGCGAATCCAGGGCAAACGTGCACAGCGCGCCGCCCAGCCGGGACAGTTCCACGAACAACTCCTCCGGGTGGCTGCGCTTCGAAATCCACAGGTGCCGCAGGGGAGCCAGTGCCGAGTTGACCGCGTGCAGCAGCCAGAAATTCGCGATATCGCGCGGCGAGAAAGGTTCCGAGGACTCATCGCCAGGCGCTACGCCCAGCGTCGCGCTCTTCTCTTCCAGAATCTCGATCAGCCGGCCCAGCAGGAGCAGCAGCCGTTCGCTCGCGCCAATTTGCAGGCACGGCGGAATGAAGTCTGGGGCGAAAACCAGCCGCCCGGAACCGTCCCGGATCACGCGGGCCAGCGGCAGCGGCACCAGGCCGTCGGCCGCTTCCGTGTCCAGCAGCAGCCGTATGTTCTTGCGTCCCAGTTGTACCGGACGCTCATCGCTCCCTGTGGTCTCGTCCCGCATGGAGCGCATCTCCGCCAGATACCTGGCTTCTGAGGCTTCCCCATTAAGCGCGTAATTCAATCCGTTGGGCCTCCGCTGCGGAACAGCCAGCGCCACATCCAGACGGTCCCGCGTGGGAGGGAACAGACCTGAGATGGGCCGCGCCGGCGGCAATGCGTCGGTGTCCGGCATCACGAATGGCATGCCGTCGGGGAAGATGCCGCGCGCATGCACCAGCGACAGCGTTCCGTTCCGCAGCGCCTCCTCGTCGAGGGCGTAGCCCAGCAGGCCGTAAGGTTGGTACCACAGAGAAGAAACCGCGAAACCTAGGGTGTCTTCGAAGTAGCGGCTTTGGGACTGGAAATGATGCGGTCCCAGGTACATGCCTTCCGACCAGACCACTTTGGAGAGAAACTTCATCGCCGCCTTGATACCTTATCATAAGCGCGGACCCGGCCCTGAGGCCATTGAATCTTATCCGGCCGGGTGCCATGATGGTCCTGACGCTTCGGGTCGGCTTGTATGGTTTTTCATGAGAAATACGAACTTCTAGCGCTTCGCGGCGGCGATCGCGAGATCGCCCTGCCGGCGCGGGATATCTTCTCGGGCCATCCGGTTCTGGTGCACCTGCTGACCGGCGGGAAAACTCCCGAGAACCAGGACCTGCTGCGCAAGTTGGGGGAAATCCCGCCGCAGGACCGGCAGCACGTGCTTAACACCGGCGATCACGACGGCGTACCCTTTGTAGTGACTGACGTTCTGCCCGGCAAGCTTTCGCTGCGGGAGTGGCTGGCAGGCATCGACACGCCCAAGCCCCCACCTTCGCAGGATCAGATCGATACCCTTATTCTGGAACGGCCGGCAGTGGCGGAAGCACTCCCGCCCGTGGAAGCCGCCCCACTCGCCGCCGCGCCTGCACCCCATGAAGATTTGGGTGAGTTTACCCGCCTTTTCAAGATTCCTCTTGGCGAACCACCGGCCGCGTCGGTCCCGGCTGTTCCGCCCGCCGCAGAAGAGCCCCGCCCGCCCGCTCCGGCCGCGCCTCATGAGGCGGGCGAGTTTACCCGTTTGTTCAAGACTCCGGAGGCGCCCGCGCCCGAACGGCAGGCGGTTCCCGCTGCGCAGCCCCAAGCCGCGGAGCCACCTGCTCCCCAGCCGGGTGAGTTCACGCTTTTGTTCAAGAAGCCGCCGGCCGTGCCCACCCCGGCCCCCGCGGTTGAAGCCGCCGCAGTACCTGTGCCGCCCGCCGAGCCGGAGCCAGGCGAGTTCACGCGTCTGTTCAAAACTCCGGTCGCACCCGAACCGGTGGCCGCACCCGCCGCTCCGGAGCCAGTTGCGGTAGCCGAAACACCCCAACCCGCGCCGCCGCCACCA
>DATGGM010000262.1:0-3610 GCA_035308525.1 Bryobacteraceae bacterium | reverse complement strand
CCAGCCCAGATGGCGTATGCGATCCACAATCTCAACCGGGCTCGAACCCGCGTCCGCCAGATCGCCGCCGTGCAGGACCACGTCGGGAGCGGCCAGGCGCAGATCCGCCAGCACCGCCTCAAACGCGGTCCGGTTGCCGTGGATGTCGGATACCACCGCGACGCGCATCAACCGTTCCCTCCCGCGAGCTATCCACCAATCTCCCACAAATTCCCGTTCCGGGTATACTCAATCGGGAGGTAACAAATGCGAATTGTCTTGATCCTGGCTGCGATGGCGCCGCTGCTGGCACAGTCATCGTCCTACAGGGTCACCCACACGTACACGCTGGGCGGCGACGGCGGCTGGGACTACGTGGTCCCCGATCCGCCGAATCACCGTTTGTTTATCGCCCGCCAGAATCGTTTGATGGTAGTCGATGAAGACACCGGCAAGTTGCTTGGTGAAGTCACCGGCATCAAGGGCGCGCACGGAACCGCGGTGGCGGAGTCGACCGGGCATGGATTCGCTACCTCCAGTGACGATAAATCCGTAGTCATGTTCGACCTGAAGACGTATAAGACCCTGGGCCGCATCCCGGCCGCCGAAGACGCGGACGCGATTGTTTACGACAGCCGCTCCAACCGGGTCTTCTCGTTGAACGGCGACGCTAATTCATCGACCGTGATCGATGCGGGCGCGGGAAAGCTGCTTACGAATATCCCGCTGGGCGGCAAGCCCGAATACGGCACATCCGCCGGCGACGGCAAAGTCTACGCGAATCTCACGGATAAGGCCGAGGTGGTGGAGATCGACGCCAAGACCGCCACCGTGTCGCGGCGATGGTCTACCGCCCCCTGTAAAAACCCGGTCGCCATGGCCATCGACACCGCGCATCACCGGCTGTTCAGCGGATGCCGCAGCGGCGTGATGGCGATCTCCGACTACCAGGCGGGCAAAGTTGTGGCAACCGTCCCAATCGGCTCCGGCGTGGACGGCGCCGGGTACGACCCGGCATCCGGCAATGCGTTCGCCTCGAACGCGGACGGCACGCTCACGGTGATTCATCAGGATGGCCCGGATGCATATCATGTCCTTGAGACTGTAAAGACGCCGCTGGGGTCCCGCAATATGGGGCTGGACCCCGCCAATCACCGCGTGTTCGTTGTCTCGGCTCAGTTCGGGCCGGTGCCGGCGGGAGCGAGGCGCGGACCCGTGCTGCCCGGATCATTCAGCTTGATGGTGATCGAGGGCAAGCCTTAATACATGGCGTATGCCGGCGAAAATGAGTCGGGTAACGGTGGATCTGGAATCGTATCCGGACCTGGTAGCGATCTACCTGGGGATGCGCGTAAACCCGCCGCGGGGGCGGGCTACGCTGTTCAAGTTCGGACCGCGCATTCGCGCCTCTGTGGAGGCCAAACCGGACGGCCTGCTGCTGCACGAGAACCTGGCGGAGTTCGTGCGCGACTCTGGTGGGAGCGGTTTCCGGCACGAAACATATCTGAAGCGCGGTGGCATAGAGGCGATTTACGACGACATTCCCGTCCCCCGGCGCGCCGGCGCGCGGGCATCCAGGGCGAGGCAAGGGCTGCGCCGGTAGAGGAGGAGTAGCTCTCAGCGGTGACAAAGAACATAGCACTGGTTGGTTTGGCGTGGCTTACATCGGCCATGTGGGCGGGGGATTCCTGGCCCTTGAGCACGGACGACACCGCCGCGGCCGTGGCGGTGGAACATGGCCAACCAGTGCTGAAGCGGCTCAGTGTTCGTGGGGTAAGCTCGAACTGGCTTCCCGCGGGTGCGCCGGAGACGCTTCCGCCGGCGGTCGGTTGGGAAGGACATTCCGCGTCAACTAACTGGAGATTTCAAGGCGGCTCACTGGACGCCTCCCGCGCGCAGCTTGCGCTGAGATTCACCAATGCCGATCCGCCTATGGAACTACGATCGATCTGGCGTGCGTCGCCCGGACGCGGTCCGCTGGAACACTGGCTGACCATCGCCAACCATTCCAGCAGTCCGATCACACTTACCCAGCAGGAAAGTCTGGCGCTCACGGGCTTGGCGGTTCCCGGCGGACAAGCCGACGTGTGGTGGATTAATCGCGGCGGCGGCAATGCCAGCAAGGAGGGCGGCACCTTTACCCACAAGCTCGATCGGGACTTCGACCAGGTTCTCAAGTCCGATCCAACCGACGGCGCGAGTCCGGTTCCGTGGCTCGCCATCCAGGTGGGCAAGACCGAGGGCCTGTACGTGGGATGGGAGTTCTCCGGGACTGGCCGCATCCATATCCGGAACGGTGAGCTGCGGGTGGGGAACCTTCCCGAATTCAAAACGGATGTGCCGGCGGGCGAGACCCTGGTGGTCCCGGCGGCTTTTGTCGGTTGCTACCGCGGAGATATCGATGATGGCAGTTACTCGTTGCACCGCTTCGTACTGGAGAAGTTGTTGCCACTACTGCCGCGCGGACAACCGTATCCCACGCTGGCCTATAACCTCTATCTGGATAGCGGTGGCGACAAGGCTCGCGAGGCGGACGTACTGCGCAGCGCCGCCGCCTGCCGCGATCTGGGCTTCGAGACATTCGTGCCGGACGCCATGTGGTTCCCGCAGGCAGGCGACTGGAAATGGGACCCGGTGCGTTTCCCCAACTCAATGCTACCCATAGAACGATATGTTCACCAGAACGGTATGAAGCTGGGCTTGTGGGTCGCGTGGACTCAAGGCGCGTTTTCGGACAGCGCGGGCGCCATGGATATTCGCCGCCACGCGGATTGGTTCGTGCGCGCTTTCAATCCGACCGAAAAAATGGACTACCTGCATTGGGACGCGCTCATGGACCTTGGCTCGGATGAGGCACGCGCCTGGGCCGAGGGCGAGACGCAGCGGCTGGTCACCGAATTCAAGCTGGATTACCTGAAGCACGACTATAGCCCAATCGTGACTCAGTGCGGACAGAATGGCCATCGCCACCGCTACGGAGTCGATGTAAGTTACTGGTCGGCGATGGGCTATTACCAGGTACAGGAGAAGCTGATGCGAAAGTTTCCAGATTTGTTTCTGGAAGGCTGCTCCGGCGGCGGACACATCAAAGACTTCGGTTACATCCGGCACGTACACTACATCGTGACCACCGACACGCTCTCGGCGCTGCCGGATCGCCAGAGCATCTACGACTCGACCTTTGCCCTGCCGCCCGCGGTCTTGCAGGCGTACACTTATGAGAATCAGTACAACCATGATGCGGACAGGCCGCGCGCGTATCTTTGGCGCTCGGCGATGATGGGCGCGTGGCAAATCGACCCGACGAAATCCGCGGATTGGACGCCGGAGGAACTTGAAGAAGTGCGGAAGTCGACCGCGATCTACAAATCGTGGATCCGGCCGATTTTGCGGGATGCCAAAGTCCATCACATCCTGGCACGCCCGGATGGCAAGCACTGGGATGGAATGTTCTATTGGAGTCCGAGCCTTAAACACGGGACGTTGTATATTTTTCGCCCCGACAACGACCAGGCGGAGCAGGTTGTGCGGCTGAAGGGGCTGGAGCCGGGGGAGCATTATCGAGTGCGGTCGCAGGACGGGTCGGCCGCCGCGGAAACTCTTCTTGGAAGCGGCCTTATGAAAACGGGTT
>DATGGM010000261.1:0-7727 GCA_035308525.1 Bryobacteraceae bacterium | reverse complement strand
GCAGAAGCAGTCGACGGCCGATCTCACTTTCGATTGCCCGGCGATCGTGAAGTGGGTCAGCCGCTGGGTGACCCTGGCGCCGGGAGACGTGATCTACACCGGAACACCCGGCAGCACGCGCGCGATGAAGGCCGGCGACGTGGTGGAAGTGGAGATCGAAGGCATCGGCGTGCTGCGAAACCCCGTGGCGTAGGCACGCGGGCGTGCCGCCATCGCTACAATAGAACTTCCGCATGCAAAAAGGCAGCCTGTTCCTGACATTCGAGGGCATGGATGGGTCCGGTAAAACCACCCAGATCCGCCTGCTGGCCGAACGGCTGCGCGGGCGCGGCCGCGAGGTGCTCGAGACGGCCGAGCCGGGGGGCACGCGCATCGGCATGGCGATCCGCCGCATTCTGCTGGATGCCGCCAACCAGGAGCTGAAACCGACCGCCGAAATGCTGTTGTATTTCGCCTGCCGCGCGCAGAACGTGGATGAGTGGATTACGCCGGCGCTCGCCGCGGGCAAGATCGTGCTGTCGGACCGGTTCACCGATTCCACGCTGGTGTATCAAGGATGCGGGCGCGGCTTGGGCGCCGATGCGGTTGTGGCGCTCGATCGCATCGCCTGCCGCGGCCTGGTTCCCGACCTGACGCTGCTGATCGACATCGACGCCGAAACCAGCCTGGCGCGGGCGCACGCGCGCAACTTGACGGCGGCGCACAGCGAAACCCGCATGGACGAACAGTCGCTCGAATTTCACCGCAAGGTCTACGAGGCATATCACGCGCTGGCGGCCCGCGAACCCGGCCGCGTGCGCCTCATCGATGGACGCGCGGATGTCCAGGCAATTGCCGAAGAGATCTGGGAGGCCGTCGAGCCGCATGTTTGAGCGCTTCTGGGGCAACCCGCGGGTCACCGACGCGCTGGAGCACATGCTAGACCGTGACCGGCTGGCGCAAACCCTGCTCTTCTCTGGGCCAGAGGGCGTGGGCAAAGCCACCCTGGCGCGCAGGCTGGGCGCGCGCCTGATGGGCCACGCGGATCAGATCGAGCGCGACGATCTGAGCCTGCCGGAGAACACCGAAATGGTGGCCGCGCGCGAGCGCTGGCCGGCGGACAAGCGCAATCAGGACCCGCTGCTGTTTGCCTCGTATCCGGATTTCGTGACCTTTCCACCAGATGGCCCCCTGCGGCAGATCTCGATCGACCAGACGCGGCTGCTGCGCGAATGGGCCAAACTCGCGCCCAACCAGGGCAGCCGGCGCGTGTTCCTGATCGACCACGTGGACCGCGCCGGCGAGCACGCCGCCAACGCGCTGCTGAAGACGCTGGAAGAGCCGTCCCCGTACTTGATTTTGATCATGACGGCGGAGAATTCCTACGATCTGCTGCCGACCATTCGCTCGCGCGCGGTGCCGTTCCAGTTCACGCCGCTCAGCACCGAGGAGACGCGCGAATTCGCGCAGGCGCGCGGCATGGATCAGCCGGAACGCCGTGCGGCGCTGAGCGGGGGAAGTCCGGGCGTGGCGGTCTCGCTTGACCTGGAGGTGTACGACAAACGCCGCGCGGCGATGTTCGTCCTGCTGCGGGTGGCCGCCGGATTGGCTCCGTTCGGTGAATGGGTGCCCTACTCAGAGGGCATCGGCCGCAGCAAGAGCGAGAAGCTGGAACTGTATTTGAAGGTGCTCTACGACCTGCTGCGCGACGTGCTGGTGCTGCGCGAACCGGGCCGCGCGGCGGTAAACGCGATTCGCAACGAGGACATGCGGGCGGAGTTGGATGCCGTGGCGGGCCAGGTGTCGTTCGGCTGGATCCGGCGGGCGGTTGTACTGGTGGATGAGCTCGCGGAGCTGATCCGCCGGAACATTCAGAAGTCGATTGCCCTGGATGCGTTGATTGTCGAGTTGCGTGGCGGCCGCTCCCTCACGGCTGCGGCGCGGCGGTGATCCGGGCTAGGGTCTGATAAAACTCCGGGAACGAGACCGAAGCCGCCTCGGCGCCCTCGATCACCGATTCACCGTCCGCGCACAGCGCCGCGATGGCAAACGCCATGGCGATGCGGTGATCGCCGAAGGAGTCCAGGTTGGCGCCGTGGAATCGCTGCCGGCCCGGAATCGTCAAGCCGTCGGGCAGTTCTTCAGCCGCCACACCCATGCGGCGCAAATTTTCGGCGATGGTGGCGATGCGATCGGTTTCCTTAATGCGCAATTCGGAGGCGTCGCGAATGGTCAGGCCTTCCTCGCTGGACGCCCCGAGCACCGCCAGCACGGGGATCTCGTCGATCAGAGCGGCGGTAGTCTCCTTTTCGATCACGCCGCCGCGCACGCGCGAGGCGCCCACGGCCAGTTCGCCGGACAATTCTCCGTTGTGGCATCCCACTTCGGTGATCCGAATATCGGCGCCCATGCCGGCCAGGAAATCGAGCAGGGTGGAGCGGGTGGGATTCAGGCCCACTCCGCGAATCGCCAGGCGCGAGCCGGGCAGCAGCAGGGCTGCCACAATGAAAAACGCGGCCGAAGAAAGGTCCGACGGCACCGTCAATTCGCGTCCGGTAAGTGTGGGGCGGCCGGCCAGCGCGATGGTCTTACTTCGCACGCGCAGATCCGCGCCGAATTCGCGTAGGGCGATCTCGGTATGATCTCGGGACCGCACCGGCTCGCGCACTATGGTCTCCCCGTCGGCGTACAAGCCCGCCAGCAGCACGCAGGTCTTTACCTGAGCGCTGGGCACCGGCAGCGTGTAATCGATGGGCTGCAGGGGCGCGCCCCGGATTTCGAGGGGCGGGAATCGACCGTCCCGCGCGTTGATGGCAGCGCCCATGCGGGAAAGCGGTTCGATAATGCGGGCCATGGGCCGGTGCGAGAGCGACTCATCGCCGCCGATGCGCGCCGTGAACCGCTGCGCAGCAAGAATGCCGGACAGCATGCGGATGGTGGAACCGGAGTTGCCCGCATCCAAGTCCGCTCCAGGCGCGCGCAACCCGTGCAAGCCGCGGCCACGAATCAATACGTGGGTGCCTTGCTCCTCGACCGCGACTCCCAGGGCCCGCATGGCGTTCAATGTGGAATGGCAGTCGGCTCCGGTGGAATAATTCTGAATTTTGCTGTGGCCCTCGGCGATGGAGGCGATCATGGCATAGCGATGCGAAATGGACTTGTCGCCCGGCAGGGTGATGGAGCCGTGAACTGAACCCGCGGGGGAGATTCTCTGGGGCATGCGGAATCCCCCATTCTAGCGCGACGGTTTCGGCCGGCTGAGAGCCGGCCAGCGGCCGGAATTAACCTTAGGCGCCCAGCGCCATCGCCGGCGCCAGCCTCTGCACTACACGCGGCGCGCGAAAGGGCTGAAAGCGGTACCCCACACTGAAGATCGTCTCGATGTATGCGGAGTTGTGCTGGCCCAGTTTCTTGCGCAACCGGCGAATGTGCACGTCCAGGGTCCGCGTGCGGATCTGGTTGCTGTACCCCCACACGCGCTCCAGCAAGGTTTCGCGGGTCACCACTTCGCCCGCATTCTGAACCAGCAGGGCCAGCAAGTCATACTCCTTGCGCGTCAATCCCAGCGGTTTGGCATCCAGGAGAGCCGTTTTATGCTCGAAATCCACGTCCAGGTGCTGGTCGCGGTAGCTCAACTCGTGCCTGTCGGTAATGTGTAGCGGTCCCATCCAAATCTCCTTAGTTATGAGTGATCGGCCTATATTGATGCTACGGACCAGATGGATTGGTGGTGGTTCGGGTCTTGTAAAAGTTTTGTAAAAGGTGTAAACCGCCGGTTTGCGCGGATTCGGCGCAGCCGATGGCGTGCGAAAACGCACCATCTCTGTCCCGGCAAACTGTGACATAATGGCTCATTCACAACAGGTTGCAGGTGGAGGCGGATCATGCAAAAAGACACAGGGATCAGCCGCCGGGCGGTCATGCTGGGTACTTCATTGTTGCCCGCGCTGGGGACCGCCCGCGCCCAGAAAGCGGAGAATATCGTGATCTCCAGCGCCAACGGCACGCGCGCCTGCGCCCGCGCCATGGAGATCCTGAAGACCGGCGGCGACACACTGGACGCGGTCGTGGCGGGAGTCAACATCAACGAAGAGGACCCCGAGGACAACTCCGTCGGCTATGGCGGGCTGCCCAACGAAGAGGGGGTCGTGGAGCTGGATGCCAGTGTTATGCATGGGCCTAGCAGGCGGGCCGGGTCGGTGGCTTCCATCCGCGGCTGTAAGACCCCTTCCAAAATTGCCAAGCTGGTAATGGAACAGACCGACCACATCATGCTGGTGGGCGCGGGGGCTTCGAAGTTTGCCGTAGAGATGGGCTACCCCGAAGAGAACCTGCTCACCGAGAAATCGCGGATCGCCTGGCTCACCTGGAAAACTGCCGTGCGCGATCCTGCCGGCCACAGCAATTGGGGACCCGGCGTAGACGCGCCCAAGCCCAAGACCGTGTCGCGGCTCAGGGATATGTTTCCGCGGGCCGACGAGGAGACCCTGCAGTGGGCCTGGGAGATGGCCGTGCATCCCACTTTCGGTACCATCAATTGCCTGTCGCGGAACGCAAAAGGGGAGATGTCCGGCGTCACCACGACCAGCGGCCTGGCCTGGAAGATCGCCGGCCGCGTCGGAGATTCTCCCATCATCGGCGCCGGATTGTACGTCGACCAGGATGTCGGCGGAGCCGGATCCACGGGACGCGGGGAAGAGAATATCCGCATCGCCGGCGCACACACTATCATCGAAAATATGCGCCACGGAATGACGCCGCGCGAAGCCGCTCTGGATGCCCTCAAGCGGGTTGCGCGGAACTTCGATAACGACATGACGCGCCTGGAAAAAATCGATCTCAATTTTTATGCGTTGCGCAAGGATGGCGAGTTCGCCGGCGCATCGCTGTGGAGCGGAGACGTGCGCGCGGGCAAACTGCATCCGGCGCGCTTCGCGGTTAATGACGGCTCGGGCGAGAGCCGCCTGGAAAATACAGCGTTTCTGTTCGAACGCAAGACCAACTAAGTGCTGCCCTGACGATGGCCCAGATCTTCCATCACAGCACCAATACGTTCTCGCGAATCACCATATACGGGGCCGTGTTTATTGTCGGGTTTCTTACCTGGTGCTTCACCACGTTGAACGGTTCGGGATATTCCACACGCGAAGGGCTGGTGCGCGATCAGCCGATTCCGTTCAGCCACGTGCATCACGTGGCCGACGACGGAATCGATTGCCGCTATTGTCATACCACCGTCGAAACTTCGAACACCGCCAATATTCCGCCTACCAAGACGTGTATGAATTGTCACTCGCAGATCTGGAACACCAGCCCCATGCTGGAGCCGGTGCGCGAGAGCTATCGCAGCGGCAAGTCCATTGAATGGACTCGCGTCCACGATCTGCCCGACTACGTGTATTTCAATCACAGCATTCATGTGAATAAAGGTGTGGGCTGCGAAACCTGTCATGGCCGGGTGGACCGCATGCCGCTGATGCATCAGGCGCGTTCCCTGCAGATGGAATGGTGCCTGGACTGCCACCGGCACCCGGAGCGCAACGTTCGCCCCCGTTCCGAAGTCTTCACCATGGGATATCAACCGCCGGACGATCAGGAGGCCCTGGGGCGCCGCCTGGTGGCCGAATACAAAATCCAGGATGCACGCACTTTGACCAGTTGTTCGACGTGCCACCGATGAGTGAAAACACCAGACCGAACGAAGCCGCCCAACCGGTTGAACGGAAGAAACTGGACCTCGCCGGCGTGCGGGCGCTGCTGCAGGAATCCCACGGACGCGAGTACTGGCGCAGCCTGGAAGACCTGGCGCAAACGGATGCCTTCCAGGATCTGATGCATCGCGAGTTTCCGCGCTATGCGTCGGAATGGGAGGATGGCGACAGCCGGCGCAATTTCATCAAGCTGATGGGCGCGTCGCTGGCCCTGGCCGGCTTGACGGCCTGCACAAGGCAGCCAACCGAGCTGATCACACCCTACGTCCGGCAACCGGAAGAACTGGTGCCCGGGCGGCCTTTGTTCTTCGCCACGGCCATGCCCCTGGGCGCCGCTTCCACGGGATTGCTGGTGGAAAGCCACGAAGGGCGGCCCACCAAAGCGGAAGGCAATCCGGACCATCCGACTCTGGGCGCGTGCGATGTGTACGCCCAGGCTTCCGTGCTCGGCTTGTACGATCCGGACCGCTCGCAGGCGCTGACGCTGGAGGGCGAGATCCGATCGTGGGGAGCTTTTCTGGGCGGAATCCAGCAAGCCATCGCGGCGCAAAAAGCCAAACGCGCCGCGGGACTGCGGATTCTCACGGAGACTGTGACGTCGCCCACTCTGGCGGACCAGATCAAAGGAATGCTGGCGGCATTTCCAGGTGCCAAATGGCATCAATGGGAGCCGGCCGGCGCGCATTCATCCGCAGCAGGCGCACACATAGCGTTCGGAGTACCAGTCAACATCGTGTACGATCTGCGCGGCGCGGAAGTGATCGTTTCTCTGGATGCCGATTTTCTGAATGCCGGACCGGGCAGCTTGCGATATGCGCGGCAATTCTCCGCACGGCGGCGGGTGCGCGGCGGCCAGACGGAAATGAATCGCCTCTACGTGGTCGAGCCTATGCCGACCCCCACGGGTACCAAGGCCGATCACCGGATGCCGCTGCGGGCGGCGGACGTGGAGCAATTCGCGTGGAGCCTGGCGGCGGCGTTGGGCGCCGAAACGGGTGGCCGCAAAGGCGCTCCCACGGCGGCCGACAAATGGATTGGACCCCTGGTTCGCGACTTGCAGCAGCATCGGGGGGCCAGCCTGATCATCGCCGGTGAGCAGCAAAGCCCCGCGGTGCACGCATTGGCGCACGCCATGAACGCGGCACTCGGGAACGTCGGGAAGACCGTATCTTATACGGACACGGTGGAAGCTAATCCGGTCGATCAGGTGGCCTCGCTCAACGACCTGGTGAAGGATCTGGATGCCGGCGCGGTGGATCTGCTGCTGATCCTGGGCGGCAATCCGGCGTTCAATGCGCCTGTCGAGTTGGGGTTTCGCGATCGGCTGAAGAAGGCCGCTCTGCGCGTCCATCTAAGCCTGCAGGAGGACGAAACCAGCGAGCTATGCCATTGGCACCTGCCCATGACGCACTATTTGGAGACATGGAGCGATTGCCGGGCGCACGATGGCACCGTGACAATCATGCAGCCGCTGATCGCGCCACTGTACGCAGGCAAGTCGGCGCATGAAGTGCTAACCATGCTGACAGGCCAGCCGGAGCGCACTTCGTACGACATCGTGAAGGCTTATTGGGCCGCGCGGCATACGGGCGCAGACTTCGATGCCTGGTGGCGCAAGGCGGTGCACGACGGCGTAGTACCCGATACCGCTCTGCCGGTGAGAAACATCGGCATGCGCGCCGGGTGGGCCGCCTCACTGCCGCAGCCGCCCGCCGGGCAAGGGTTGGAGGTCGTCTTCCGGCCCGATCCAGCGGTTTATGACGGCCGCTTCGCCAACAACGGATGGCTTCAGGAGTTTCCCCGTCCGATTACCCAGTTGACCTGGGACAACGCGGCGATTTTCAGCCCGAGGACGGCGCACGAACATGGCGTGGTCACCACGGACCTGGTGGAGATCGCTTACCGCGGCTACAAAATGCGGGCGCCTGTCTTCATCCAGCCGGGACATGCCGATGGATCGGTCACGATCCACTTGGGCTACGGCCGGACACGGGCCGGCCATGTGGGCACACGCGTCGGCTTCAATGCCTACGGCAT
>DATGGM010000260.1:0-2184 GCA_035308525.1 Bryobacteraceae bacterium | reverse complement strand
ATCCTGAGTGGTCCGATAGCCGAAGTATTAGGGGCTTATGCCGGGCGGCCAACCGCGCCCGCGTAATGTGAGGACCGCCTGACCGATCACAGCATACAGCTACGTCGGGCAATCGCGGAACTGGAGGAATTGTTTCGCCGGACGGATTCTCCTCTGTCCCGGCAAGACCTGCTGGCGGTTGCGCAACTTCTGAAAGAGACGCTTTCGCGAATCGACGCAGACCAAAAGCAGGCTGTTCGCCACTATACCGAGCTCGAGCGGCGTCTGCTCGACATTGAAAACAGCCGGTTCCTGCGCGCGCTGCAGTGGCCGGGACGTTTCCTGGGGGACTGGAAAGGGCGCCTGGGACACTTGCTCCTGCACTCCCCTTTTCATCCAATCTACCTGAAGTTAGTGAACCCGCATTTTACGGAAGATCGCTACCGGTTGTGGGTGGAGAGTGAGCGGGTACCGGGAGAACGGGCACCCAGCCGAACGCCTCTGATCAGCCTGATCCTGCCGGTGCACAATCCGCGGCGCGACTGGCTCGAAGCGACGGTAGCTTCGGTGCTTAACCAGACTTACGGTTGCTGGCAACTTTGCATTTGCGATGACGCCTCGTCGCAGGATTGGATCGCCGGGTACTTTACGGCGCTGAGTTCGAGCGAGCCGCGTATCCGTTTTTTGGCATCCCCGGAACGACTGGGTATCTCGGGGACGTTGAACCGGGCCGGAGAAATGGCTCGCGGGGAATATGCCGGATTTCTGGATCAGGACGATGTGCTGGCCCCGCATGCATTGGCTTGCGTGGCCGAAGCCGTGGCCGATGCGCAGCCCGATCTGGTGTATAGCGACGAGGATTATATAGACGGCCAGGGAAACCGGGTGCAGCCGATTTTTAAGCCGGCCTTTTCTCCGGATCTGTTGCGCTGCGGAATGTATCTCGGCCATCTGCTGGTAGTGCGCATCGCTCGTTTGCGGGAGTTGGGTGGATTTCGGTCCGGCTGTGACGGCAGCCAGGATTATGATCTGGCGCTGCGCTTAGCGGGGGCACCCAATGGCGAGTCGAGAATCCGGCACATCCCGCGGGTGCTCTACCACTGGCGCAGGCACTCGGACTCCACGGCGCTGGATGCTGGGGCCAAACCCTATACCCAAGCCGCCGGCCTGAAGGCACTTTCCGAAGCCGTTGCCAGCCGTGACCCGCAGGCTATCGTGACCGGCGGCGCTTATCCGAACACTTATCGCGTCCGGTGGTTCGTGCCGGCGGATCTCAAGGCCAGCCTGATCATTTGCTCGAAGAACGCCAAACTACTGGAGCGTTGCCTGGCGGGGATCGGCCTGCGTACGGCTCACGAAAACCGGGAAATCGTCGTGGTGCAACACCGCACGGGAGATATCGCGGCCATGGACCGTTTTCTGGCGGACTGTAAGTGCGTACGGGTGCCCTACACCGGACCATTTAATTTTGCGGCCATGAACAATCTGGGCGCCCAGCATGCCACGGGCGATGTGTGCGTGTTTTTAAACGATGATGTCGAACCGCTCGACGCCGATTGGTTGGGCGCTATGCTGGCGCATGCAAACCGGTGGGATGTAGGGGTGGTGGGCGCCAAGCTGTTGTATCCGTCGGGCGCGATCCAGCATGCGGGTTTGGTCATCGGAATCATGGAAGGCGCCGGCCATCTACACCGCAATACTTTCGGCTCCCCATACTGGAACTGGATGCCGTTCACCCGCAACGTGTGTGCGGTAACGGGCGCCTGCCTGGCGATTCGCCGGAGTGTTCTCGAAGAATTAGGCGGGTTTGATGAATCCTTCCCGGTGAACTATAACGATGTGGATCTGTGCCTACGCGCGCGCGAATCCGGCTACGAGGTGATCGTGGAACCGGTTGCACAGTTGCGACACCAGGAGTGCCAGTCGCGGCAGGCGGGTGTGCGGCTGGAAGAACGCTATCTGTTCGAGCAGCGCTGGGCCGCCTGGCTGGAGCGCGGCGATCCGTTCTACAGTCCTCACCTGCGGCGCACGATCGAGGATGCCGGGCTGGAATTGCAGGACCTGGCGGAGCCGGCATGGTGGCGATAGCCTGGCTGTCGAAGCACCAGACTGTCACCGCAACTTTGATCCTGATCCTGGTCCTCCATATCTGCTTTTTCCCATTCATCTGGGGGAATAAGACGCTGCTGTCCGGGTCTCGGGGCG
>DATGGM010000259.1:0-17939 GCA_035308525.1 Bryobacteraceae bacterium | reverse complement strand
CTCGACCGCGAACCATTCGCCCACGGCCACTTCCTGGCCGGTCAGGGCACGCAGCTCTGCGATGTTTTCAATAATGCGCATAAGATTTACCGGAAGGTACGCAGCCGCGGATCATTCAAGTGCGGCACGCCGTTGAAGCTGAACAGCATGGTCTCGCCATCGCGCAGGCGCAGCGTCGTGACCGCGGAGTTCAGGATGACTCCGGCCAGGCGCATGACGTGGCCATCGGACAAGCCCAACGCCGCGCTGACCCAGATCGAAACAGGCGTGGCGGATGTAAAGATCGCCACCGCATCACCGGGCTGATAAGCGTCCAACGCCGTGCGGCCGCCGAGCACGCGCTGCCGGAAGGCTACCCATGATTCGGTGCGGCACGGGAAGCCGCCTTCGATCCAGGCGCGCATGGCCTGGGTATCGCAATCGGTCCAGGCGTGGTGCACCGGCGAATGGGCGTCTTCCAGCTTGTGCAGCAATTCCCGGTAATCCTGTGCGAACCGCGGATCGGTTTCGCAGAGCCGGGGCGCGAATTCCGCGAAGACGGCGCTCATATCGAACTCGTTCCATTGCGGGTCGGGGACGATTTCCGGCACGGCCGCGCCAGCGTCGCAGTACGCACGGCGGAACTCCAGCGCGGTCTGCTGCTGGCGGTTCAGGCACCCGGCGACCAGCGCCTTGAACTGCACGTTTTGCCCAGCCAGATGCTGCCCCAGCAGGTAAGCCTGGCGGCGGCCCAGGTCGGAGAGCGCATCGTAATGCCCGCGCGTGCCGGCCTGGCCGTGGCGGATGAGGTAAAGCGAACTCAACCGGTGGATCTCCTCAACCAGCTTTCTCCGCGATGCCGGCGGCAATCTCCACTAAGCCGCGCACGCGCTCGTCGAAGTGGCGAAAGCGCTCGTCGCGGGTCTGCCCGCGGCGGTAACGGAAATAGATTTGCTGGAGGACCACGGCGATCTTGAAAATGCCGAACACTTCATAATAGCCGAGACCGGAAACATCGCGTCCGGTGAGGCGCGCGTAGCGCTCGACGATCCCGGCGCGCGTGAACCAGCCGGGCAAGGTGGTGATGCTGCTGAGCGCGTCGCGGCGCACGGCCGGATCGGCGGCTTCCGGCCAGTAACACATCACGCAGCCCAGGTCGACGAGCGGATCGCCCACGGTGGCCATTTCCCAATCGAGCACGGCTTCCACGCGCCGGGGATTGGCGGCGTCCAGCATGAGATTGTCGAGCTTGTAATCGTTGTGCACCAGTGTGGGCGCGGGAGACTCGGGCAGGCGCGCGGTCAGCCAGCGGATGAGCTGGTCCATTTGGGGGAGCGTTTCGGTTTGCGCGCGCTGCCAGCGCTCCGCCCACCCGGTGACCTGGCGCTCGAGGAAGCCGGCGGGCTTACCCAGCTTCACATGGCTGACGTCCACGGCATGCAGAGCGGCGAGGCAGTCCACGAACGCTTCGCTGACGCGGCCGCCGAAACCGGCATCGTGCGCGAATTCGCCAGGGATTTCGCGCCGCAGCACCAGGCCGTGGCGGCGCTCCATGACGAAGAAGACCGCGCCGATAACAGCCGGGTCATCGCACAACACGAACACGCGCGGCGCTTGCGGAAAATAAGGATGGACGGCGCCCAGCACGGTGTACTCGCGCGCCATGTCATGCGCCTTGGGAGCCACGGGGCCGAGCGGCGGACGGCGCAACACGTATTGCCGGCCGCCGGTTTCGAGCAGATAGGTCAGGTTGGAGTGGCCGCCGGGAAACTGGCGCACGGTCAGCCCGGATTCGACGCCTTCCAGTTTCCCGCGCAGCCAGGCAGCCAGGGCCGGCGCGTCGATCTGTTCTCCTTCGCGGACGGGGGCAGCGTCTGGCGACATGGGATTTCAGGCAATAGCCAGCGGCCGAATGGGCGATCCGGTGCCGCCGCGGATGGCCAGCGGCGCGGCCACAAACAGAAAAGTATAGCGATGTTCGGCGGCCAGTTGTTCCAGGTTCAGACACTCGACGATATGGATACCGCTCTCCACCAGCAGATGGACGTGCACGGGCATGTTGCTGTCCGGGACCTTTTCGAAAGCCACGGTGTCCGAGCCGGCGGCGAAGACGCCGCGGCTGCTGAGCCAGCGCGCGCCCGGCTCTCCGGGCCCCGGCCCGTGCACCTGCGCGATGAACCGGGCGGGATCGTCCCAGAAGCGCGCCCAGCCAGTGCGCAGCAGCACCACATCGCCCGCACGCACGTCGCAGCGTTGGGCGGCCGCGGCGGCATCCAGATGGTGGGGCGCGATCTCGAACTCCGCCGGCAGCGCGTCCACGCCCGCATGGCCGGCTATATCCAGCAGCACGCCGCGCCGCAGAATGGGGGCGATGGTATCCACCGTGTGCTGCCGCAGACCGCCGGCATAACTTTGCAGGCCGGCTGCATCGTCGCCGCCGTGCAGCTTCCCGCCGCATGAGAAGTGGCACAGCGCATCGATGTGCGTGCCCACGTGTCCGCCCAGCGTCAGGCCTTCAGAGGCCGAGCTGGCGCCATTGCGCGCCACGTAATCGCCGTGCTTCTTGTTCAACCCGAACAAGAACGGCGGATGGTTGGGATGGTGCGGCATGCCCGGGTAATAAGGCTGCGCGAGGTCGTAGACGCGCGCCGATTGGATGGCCGCCAGCAGTTGTTCCATGAGTGCGCTCGAGTGCCCTTACTGATATTACACTCGTCGAGGAGCGCCCGCGTACGGCGCGTTACAATCGGAGCAAGCGTGAAGATCACCATCTCGAAAGAAAACTACCTGAAGGCGATCGCGGAAGCGGAATCGGAAGGCGAGACGGTCAAGGCGGCCACACTTTCGCGATGGCTCAACGTCACCGCGCCCGCGGTGACCATGGCGATCAAACGCCTGAAGCGCGACACGCTGATCAAGGTGGACGAGGAAGGCCATATCACGCTGACGCCCGCCGGGCGCGAGATCGCCAATCGCATTCTGAACCGGCATCATCTGATCGAGCGCATGCTGACGGAGATTTTCGGCATGGAGTGGTACAAGGTGCACGACGAGGCCGAACAGCTGGAGCACGCCGTTTCCGAAGATTTCGAGCGCAAACTGGCCGACACACTGGGCGCCGGGGAAGCCTGCCCGCACGGCAACCGGGTGGGCCTGGATACGCCGGCGGACAGGCGGCGGCGCGGGCTGAAGACGCTGGATGAGCATACCGCGAGCGAAACGGTGGCGGTGACCAGCGTGTACGAGCGCGACCGGAAGCTGCTCGAGTATCTGGAACGGCTGGGAGTGCGGCCCGGTTCGCAGGTGCGCGTGGAAGCGCGCAACGCGGACGATACGCTGACGCTGCGCATCGACGGCCGCAGCGTGCAGTTGGGACGCTCGGCGGCGCAAAGGGTGTGGGTCAAGGCCAGCCGGCAATGAGCGCAACCCAGAGTTGGACGCGGGCGGTGCTCACGGCCGCATGGATCACAGGCGTGGTGCTGGTGGCCATGCGCCAACTGGAGCCGCCCGAGGCTTTGCCGGCCACCGCGCCGGCGGCGGAGTTTTCCGGACTGCGGGCGCTGGGCCATTTGCGGGCATTTGCAACACAACCGCACCCGTTCGGATCGCCGGCGCAAGCTGCCGTGCGCCGGTACATTGTCGACACGGTGAATTCGTGCGGCGTGCGCGCGGAGGTCGAGCCGCTGCCCGTTACGCGGGATGCGCGGGGCGGCTATCCCCTGGCCGCGGGCATAGCGCAAAACGTGATGGCGCGGGTGCCCGGCACCGGTGGTACGCGCCCGCTGGTGCTGCTGGCGCATTACGACTCGGTGCCGGGAGGCCCGGGCGCGGGCGACGATGGCGAGGGCGTGGCCGTGCTGCTGGAAACTTTGCGAGCGCTGCGGACCGGCGCGCCCCCGCGGAACGATGTGGTCTTTCTGTTCACCGATGGCGAGGAGCCTGGATTGCTCGGCGCAAAGGCTTTCGTGGACGCGCATGCGGCGACGGTGGGGATGGCGTTGAACTTCGAGGCGCGCGGCTCCAGCGGTCCGGCCATGATGTTCGCCACCAGCAAGGGCAATGGATGGCTGGTACGGCAGCTCGCGGAGGCCGCGCCGTATCCGGTGGCTAATTCACTGAGCTACGAGATTTACCGCCTGCTGCCGAACGACACCGATCTCACCGTGTTCAAACAGGCGGGCGTGGCCGGCATGGACTTCGCCTTCATCGGAGATGTCACCAATTACCACACGCGCATCGACGACGTGACGCACATCGATCCACGCAGCCTGCAGCACCAGGGATCGTATGCGCTATCGCTGGCGCGCCGCTTCGGCAATCTGGATCTGCGGGAGGTAGCGGCTCCGGACGTGACTTATTTCAATTTTCCGGGGCTGGGCGTGGTGATTTATCCGATGGCCTGGTGCGTGCCGCTGGCGGTGATCGCCGCCGTGCTGTTCATTGCCGTCGCCTGGCTCGGCCTGAAGCGCCGCGTCATTTCACTCGAAGGAATGCTGCTGGGTGCGGCGGCGTTGATTTTGACCGTGTTTGCCGAAGCCGGGGCGGCGATCGTCCTCTGGAAGCTAGTGCGGTTATGGCATCCGGACTTCCGCCAGATGTTGCAGGGAGATCCCTATCATGCCTGGATTTACCGGGCCGCGTTTACCGCGCTGGCCATTGCGGTGTTCGCCACGGTCTATCACTTGGTCCGGCGGCGCATCTCGATGGCGAGTCTGTGGGCCGGCGCGCTGCTCATCTGGCTGGCGTTCACCGCAGTCACCGCGATCTCCGTGCCGGGCGCCAGTTATATATTCACGTGGCCCTTGCTCTTCGCGCTCATGGGGTTTGCCTTCGTGGCCGCGGTCCGCGGCGGGATGGCTGTTCTGTGGGTTTGCTCCGTGCCGGCCATGGTGATGATCGGGACGCTGATCGATCAATTGTTCGCAGCCATGACGATGATGGTGGCCGCCGCGCCCGCGCACTTCACCGGGCTGCTGCTGGGGCTCCTGATACCGCTTGTCGAAATCATCACCGCGCCGCGCCGGTGGTGGCTGCCGATCGCGTCGGTGCTGGTCTGCATCGCCTTTTTAATTGCGGGGAGCACCGTGGCGGGCTTCGATATCGCTCATCCCCGGCCCACCAGCCTGTTCTACGGATTGGATGCCGATGCCGGAAGGGGCACCTGGTTCAGCGGCGATGCGCGGCCGGATGAGTGGACCGCGCCGGTACTGGGCCGCAGCCCGCGTAAGGTGTCGACGACCATGTTCATGCCGTTTTTGAAGTGGCCGATGTTCGCCAACGAAGGCGCCGCGGCAACGCTGGCGGCTCCGGTGATCGAGCGGCTGGACGACAGCACCGCAGGCGATACGCGCACGCTGCGGCTGCGCATCACGTCGCCGCGCCGGGCGGATGTCGTCTATGTGTACGGCGATCCGCGCGGGCAGGTGTTGTCGGCCCAGGTCAACGGCAAGTCGGTGGGGCCGGATCTGCGGGCGCCCGACAACAAGCCGGGCTTGATCAAGTTGGATGCGATCCGGTTCGATCAGTGGAGCTTCGAATATTTCGCGCCGCCGGTGGAGGGCATCGAGCTGCGGCTGAAGGTGAAGGGCCCGGGCGGGCCGCTGGTGGTGGTGGATCAATCGTATGGGCTGGCGGGATCAGGCGCACCGGAGCGCCCGGCGGATACCATACCGTTTCCGTGGGTGACCGACTCTGTGTTCGTGCGGAAGTCTTATAGTTTTTAGGCTGCCGGGTGGCGGGACTTCGAAATGGCGGGCGTCTCGGGCGTCTCCGGCTGCAGATAGGTCAGCAGGTGCTCCTTGAGAATGCCGAACGCGGTTTCCGGGTCGTCGGCGTAGCGGAACAGGCTGAGATCGGCCTCGCTGACAGTGCCGTGGCGGACCAGCGCGTCAAAGTTGATGATCTCTTTCCAGTAACTCGACCCGTAAATCACTATGGCAATCTTCTTGGCCAGCTTCTGCGTCTGCGTGAGCGTGAGCACTTCCATCATCTCGTCGAGCGTGCCGAAGCCGCCGGGAAACACGATCAGGGCTTTCGCCAAATAGGCGAACCACAGCTTGCGCATGAAGAAGTAGTGGAACTCAAAGCTCAACTCCGGCGTGATATAGGGGTTGGGTAACTGCTCGAAAGGCAGGCCGATGTTCAGGCCGATGGTTTTACCGCCGGCGTCGGCGGCGCCGCGATTGGCGGCCTCCATGATGCCCGGGCCGCCGCCCGAACAGACCACGAAGCGGTGCGTACCGTTATTGGTGAACTGCTCGGCCCACTCCGTGACCTTGCGGGCCAGCACGCGGGCATCGTTGTAGTACTGCGCCAGCGGCCCTTCATCGCGCAGGCGGGCGGAGCCGAAGAACACCACGGTGTCGCGGATCTTCTGGCGGCGGAAGATGGCCAGCGGCTCCATATACTCCGCCAGCAGGCGCAGCGCCCGGGCATCCGGGCTGTTCAGGAAATCCTGATTCAGGTAGGCTAACGGCCGGCGGCCGCTAGACGTCTTTTCGTTTTCCATGTTCCAGTTGCTCGATTCGT
The DNA here is from genome assembly GCA_035308525.1 of Bryobacteraceae bacterium. Classification (GTDB taxonomy): domain Bacteria; phylum Acidobacteriota; class Terriglobia; order Bryobacterales; family Bryobacteraceae; genus Bog-159. Next base: position 11,432 of record DATGGM010000259.1, on the reverse strand, counting down.
TTTTTGAGGTCGCGTACGGTCTTCAACAGGTCCGGCAGCTTGGGGAACGCGGTGATGGCGCGCAGCCATTCATTGGCGGCGAACGCCGGCGAGCCTGAGATGCGCGCGCCGGCCGGGACGTCGCCGCCGATGCCGCTCTGGGCGTAGACGATGACGTCGTCGTGAATCGTCAAATGGCCGGAGACACCCACCTGGCCGGCCAGGAGCACATTGCGCTCCAGGATGGAACTGCCGGCCAGTCCGGTTTGAGCGCAGATGATATTGTCCTCGCCCACCACGCAGGCGTGCCCGATCTGGACCAGGCTGTCGATCTTGGCGCCGCGCTTGACGCGGGTTTCACCGACCGTGGCGCGATCGACCGAGGTGAGGCTCTGCACCTCCGCATCGTCCTCGATGACGGTGACGCCCGATTGCACGATCTTGTGATGCGTGCCGTCGGCGCGCCTGGCGAATCCGAAGCCATCTCCGCCGACGACCACCCCGTTTTGCAGGATCACACGGCTGCCGATGCGGCAAAACTCGCGCACCACGGCATGCGAATGGGCCAGGAAATCGTCGCCGATTTCAGCGCCTTCGTAGATCACCACGTGCGGATGCAGGACGGCGCCGCGCCCGATGCGCACGCGCTCGGCGACCACGGCGAACGGCGCGATGGAGGCTCCCTCGCCGATCACCGCGGTTTCCGCGATGTAGGCGAGCGGGTGAATGCCGGGCGCCGGGCGCGGCGGCTGATAAAACAGCTCCAGAGCGCGGGCGAAATCGAGATAGGGATTGGTCGAGATCAGGCAGACGGCCGGGCTATCGGCCAGGGGCTCGGAAACCAGGATGGCGCTGGCGCGCGTATGCTTCACTTTGTGCGCGTACTTAGGGTTCGCCAGGAAGGTGAGCTGGCCTGGACCGGCGTGTTCCATGCCGGCTACGCCTGCGATTTCGACCTCACCGCCGCCCGACAGGCCGCAGCCGAGCCGAGCCGCGATTTCACTTAGTTTCATGCCAACCTCAGGTTAGCGTAGCAGGCCGGAGAAGGCGTCGAGAGGCAAGTCCGCCAGGGAGCGCACCACGATGTCCGCGGGTAGTTGCGCGCCGTCGCGCCGGACGGCGACGCTGCGCATGTTGGCGCGATGCGCGGCTTCGATGCCGGCGGCGGCATCCTCCACCACGATGGCGCGGCTGGGCGGCACACCGAGCCGCGATGCGGCCACCAGAAAGACCTGCGGATCGGGCTTGCCGCGGGCGACGTCCTCGGCCGAGGCGGATGCCTGGAACTGGTCGGCCAAGCCAATCACATCCATGACGACGTCGATGTTCAAGCGAGGAGCGGAAGACGCCACGGCCTGCAGCCAGCCATCCTGGTGCAGGCGGCGCACCCAGTCGGCGGCGCCATCCAGCGGGGCCAGGCCGCCGGCCCGCACCAGGCTGCGATACAGCTCTTCCTTGGACGCGCCAATGCGGTCGATGCGGGGCGTGTCGATCTGATCGCCGAGCCACTGGCGGAGAATGGCGTCGTTGCGCCAGCCGAAGGTGGCGCGGAATTGATCGAAGGTCAGGGTGACACCTTCGCCGGCCATGGTTTCACGCCAGGCCTGCCAGTGGTATTGCTCGGAATCGACGAGGGTTCCGTCGAGATCCCAGAGCACCGCGCGCGGCGTCAAAACTGGATTAGAGGTCGTCAGGGCGCAATCCTGTATAGTTAGGCCAACCTTCCCGCTTGAGCCGGCGATGGGAAGCGCTCTGCCAGGCGACACTTCATCCGATTCGCAGCAACGCCGCCAGCAGCTGGCTTGCCTTCACCGAGCGCCAGGGACTCATGCCACGGCAAAGATCTTTGTCAAAGGAGCGGGGGCCAGCGCCCGGACCGCAGCTATGGCCGTCCCGCGGGTAGGCCCATAGGCCATCACCCCCGGCATGGATTCGATATCGGCCCACCAGCGGCCGTCCTCCTCCCTGCCTGGGGCGATTGGAATGGATTCTATGGTGTCCGGCATAGATCGTCAAAACGTGTAGAGCGGCACGCCGGCGGCCGGCTCGGCGGGGGCGTCACCGGCGGCGACGGGTTGCGCCTCCGCGTTGAGCGCCCGGTAGTAGATGCCGGTGTCGCCGAGGTAAACCTCCAGTTCGCCGGGCCGCGGCAGGGCGCCCTGGATCAGGGCTTCCGACAGCGGGTCCTCGATGAACTTCTGCAAGGCCCTGCGCAGCGGCCGCGCACCGTAGCTGCGGTCCGCGCAGGTTTTCTCCAGCAGGTATTTGGCGGCTTCCTGCGTCAGATGGATCTTGAGCTGCTTGGCCTCCAGGTTCCCATTGATCTGGTTCACCATCAGGCCGATGATCTGCAGCAGGTCGTCATCCGTGAGCGAGGTGAACAGGATGATGTCGTCCAGGCGGTTGAGGAACTCGGGGTTGAAGGCGCGTTTCACTTCGGCGCGCACCATGTCCTCGATCTTGGACGGAATGCCTTCGCCCATTGGCGCGGAAAAGCCCAGGTGGCCGCGCTTCTCGAGGAACCGCGCGCCCAGGTTGGAAGTCATGATGATGATAGTGTTCTTGAAGTCCACCTGGTTGCCCAAGCCGTCGGTCAACTGGCCGTCTTCAAAGACCTGCAGCAGGATGTTGTAAATGTCCGGATGGGCCTTTTCGATTTCGTCGAGCAGGATGATGGAATAGGGCGAACGCTTCACGCGCTCGGTCAACTGGCCGCCCTCTTCGTATCCCACGTATCCGGGAGGCGAACCGATGAGCTTCGAGACGGAGTGCTTCTCCATGAACTCCGACATATCGAAGCGGATCAGGGATTTTTCGCTGCCGAACAAGAAGGCTGCCAGGGCGCGCGCGACTTCGGTCTTGCCGACGCCGGTAGGGCCGAGGAACAGGAACGATCCGGCGGGACGGGCGCTGGCTTTCAATCCCGCGCGCGAACGGCGGATGGCGCGGGCCAGCACGGAAATGGCTTTCTCCTGGCTGATCACGCGCTTGTGCAGCTCCTCTTCGATGCGCAGCAGCTTGGTGATCTCTTCTTCCTTGATTGCGGTCATGGGCACGCCGGTCCAGCGGGCCACCACGTCCTCGATATCGTCCTTGGTGACGATGCCGGTGGAGGAGTCGTCCAGATTGTATTTCTCGCGCAACTGCCGCATGTTCTCGCGCTCCTTGCGCTCCTCGTCGGAGTAGAAGCGGGCCTTCTCGAACTCGTGGTTGGCGATGGCGTTTTCCATGCGGTGCACGATGAACTTAATGCGCTTCTGGATATCGGCCAGGTCGCTGGGCAGGGTGGTCTGGCGAAGCTTGACGCGGGCGCCGGCCTCGTCGATCAGGTCGATGGCCTTGTCGGGCAGGAAGCGGTCCGGAATGTAGCGGCTGGAGGTGAAGACGGCGGTCTCGATGGCGTCGTCGGTGTAGCCCACCGCGTGGAATTTCTCGTAGCGGTCCTTGATGCCGAACAGGATCTTGACGGCGTCGGCCTCGTTGGGCGGAGCCACCTTCACGGCCTGGAAGCGGCGTTCGAGCGAGCGATCCTTTTCAATGGATTTGCGGAACTCGCCGGGCGTGGTGGCTCCGATGCACTGGATTTCGCCGCGCGAGAGGGCGGGTTTCAGGATATTCGCGGCATCCAGGGAGCCTTCCGCGGAGCCCGCGCCGACCAGGGTGTGCAGCTCGTCGATGAAGATGATGGCGTTCTGGTTCTCCATCAACTCTTTCATGATGGTCTTGAGGCGCTCTTCGAACTGGCCGCGGTACTTGGTGCCGGCCACGATGAGCGAAAGATCCAGGGCCAGGATGCGCTTGTCGGCCAGGAACGAGGGCACGTCGCCTTCGGCGATGCGCTGGGCGAGACCTTCCACGATGGCGGTCTTTCCGACGCCCGGCTCTCCGATCAGCACGGGATTGTTCTTAGTGCGGCGGCACAGGATCTGCACCACGCGCTCGAGTTCGTAATCGCGGCCGATCAGCGGATCGAGAGAGTTATCCATGGCGGCCTGGGTAAGGTCGCGGCTGAACTCGGCCAGCAGGGAGCTTTCCTTGGGACGATTGGAGGCGACTTTCTCGGATTGGGAACGGGCCAGCTCCTCGCGAATGGTTGAGAGGCGCAGGCCGCGTTCGTGCAGGATCTCGGCGGCGAAGCATTTCTCCTCGCGCAACAGGCCCAATAGCAGGTGCTCGGTGCCGATGTGCTTGTGGTTCAGCCGTTCGGCTTCCTCGGCGCCATACGCCAGGACGCGTTTGCACTCGTGGCTGAGCGGCAGATCCACGGAGGTGGAAACTTTCTCCCGGATGGTGGTGTGGCCTTCGATCTGTTTCCGGATAGACTCGACGGCGGCGTGCGATCGCAGAAAGCGGTTGGCCAGCGCTTTGTCCTCGCGCAGCAGGCCCAGCAGCAAATGCTCGGTTTCAATATAAGGACTGCCGAACTGGCTGGCCTCATAACGGGCGAAGAAGATCACCCGACGGGCCTTCTCCGTATAACGTTCAAACATGACAGTGACGCCCCCTACTATTAAAGATCTTACCCGACCCCAGAAGGATGCGCAGTACTATCTGGACCGGGGACCAGGGTTCCCCCTTCCATTGCCAGGACGCGATCGCATCTTTTGGCGAACGAGAGATTGTGCGTAACCAGGACCGACGTGAGGGTATGCGAACGATGCAGGCGTTCCAAAAGCTCGAAGATCATTTCACCGGTCCTGAAGTCGAGATTCCCGGTAGGCTCGTCGGCGAGCAGCAAAGAAGGCTCTCCAACCAAAGCCCTGGCGAGCACGACCCGCTGCTGCTCACCCCCGGATAATTCCCCCGCGCGATGTGTAGCCCGCGCCTGAAGCCCGACTTCATCCAACCTCGCTAGCGAATCCGAAGCCGCTTTCGAGTGCGGAATGCCCCGGATCAGCAGTGGCATCATCACATTTTCCAGCGCCGTAAACTCCGGCAGCAGGTAGTGAATCTGCCACACGAACCCAATCTCGCGATTCCGAAAATTAGCCAGTTCGGCATCGGCGAGCCGTGAAATGTCTATCGATCCGTAGTATATCGTACCGCTCGTAGGCCTGTCCAGACCGCCTAAAAGATGTAATAACGTTGATTTGCCCGCGCCGGATTCACCCACCAGCGCCAGCATTTCTCCGCGTCGCACTTCGAGGGCCACTTTGTCGAGCACTACCAGGTCGGCTTCGCCGGAGCGGAAGACCTTCGAGAGGTTATCGGCGCGGAGGACAATATCGGGGAACTGGGCCGGGGGCATGAGGTTAGCGTAGCACTGGCCTAACGGGCCAGACTCCGGATTGCCGCGTTACCATGGGCGGGATGTCCCTCATCGGCAGGCCTTCGATTCGGGCGTCTCTGGGCCTGCTTCTCGCGCTGGCATACTTCGCTGTTCCTGTCAGGCAAACGCCGCGCATTTATGATGAGGGCTCGATCGTGGACGGCGCCGACCGGATTCTGCGCGGTCAAGTGCCGTATCGGGACTTTAACACAGGCTATCCCCCGGCTCAGTTTTACACGATTGCCAGCATCTTCTCGATATTCGGGGAGACACTCACCGTCGAGCGAATATGGGACGCACTGTGGCGCATGGCAATCGCCGGAATGGCCGTGGTCCTTGCCAGAACTGCCGCATCTCCGCAGCGGGCGCATCCTCTGCTGTTGATCTGTGCAGCCCTGATCACCGGGGCCTGCGGATTTCCCTTATATCCGATGATCACAGGTATGCTGCCCTGTTTGGCGGCGGTGTGGTTCGCGCTCCGGTATTTGAAGGACGGTCGAGCGTGTTGGCTGTTCTTTTCAGGGTTGGCCTGTGGCGCAGCGGCTCTGTATCGGCACGATCTGGCCGCTTGCGTGTGTGGCGGGGTGGCGGTGACGGCCGTCTATCAGGCCATCTCGGAAGGTAAGAGCAGTTGGCTGCGCCCGGTGGCTGTGTTCCTGGCCGGCTTCGTGTTGGCGGTGGCGATCCCGGTTGCGTACTTCTGGTCATGGGCGCCGCATGAGGTTCTCAAGGAATCGTTCATCGATTTTCCCAGGATAAATCTCGCCGCCCGGCGCCTCCCGCTGCCGGGTCCCATATCGCTGCGGGCGTGGCGCGATTTCTATCTGCCGCTGGCGATCATAGCGGCGTCTATAAGCGCTTTGCGGCGCAGCAGTACCCCGCGGAAAGCGGTGATCCTGCTGTTGCTGCTGACTAGCGTGGCGACGCTGGTGCTGGCGACGCAGAGGCTGGAGGCGCCTCACGCATACCCGTCAATTGTCTTTTCTCTGGTTCTGTTGTGTGCCTGCCTCGCTACTTGGCGGGCCGAGAACCGCCGGCTGGCGAGGCTTCTGCTCTCGGGCACTGTCTTGTGTTACGGATTGAGTCCCCTGTATGTCTGGACGTGGCAGATGACGGGGTTGCGCGAGGCAGTGCGGCATCGAAGCGCACCGGAGCCATCGGGCCAAACGGCGCGCGCCGGCCTGGTGCCGGTCGCCACGGACCAGCGGCAGGCGGTCTTGTATATTCAGGAACACGTCCCGCCCGACAGTCCATTATTTGTAGGAACCACATCTCACAGGCTGCAACTGTACAATGATGCGCTGTTCTACTTCCTCGCCGGCCGCCCGCGCGCCACGCGTTTCGATATGTTCGTTCCCGGTGTCACCGATACGTTTGCCGCGCAGTCGGAGATCGCTCGGGACTTGCATGAGAAACATCCGCCATACGTCGTTTTGTTTCGCCCGCCCGTGTCCCACGAGCCCAACCTCAGCTCGGCCGACAGCGGCGTGACCATCCTGGACGATGCCATCCGGCAGGAGTATGTCCAGGAGGCCGAGTTTGGCCGCTACACGATTTGGCGCCGCACGGAACGTTAAGCGGCGTTGCCAATGGGTACGCGGGCGCCTTGCATCGATAAACCATCGCGACGGCTGTCATCTTACTCGGACGTTTCCGGCGTGTCCTGCTGCGTGCGGTAGAATCGATGGCCGCAACTCCGGCAGCGGAACGGTACCAGGCCGATCATGCGCACCAGGCCATCGACAAGGCCGTGTGGCATGGAGCGGCGCACATCCATCCACCCGCATGCCGGACAACGCGGACCCTTATCCATTTCGCTGGCAGTGCCTTCCATGGGCATCTTCAGCGTAGCAGGGTACACCAGCGATCGAACACGGTGGCAGCAATTGTGGCGACGCGCCCGGCATGCGCATGCGGATCGATGGGCCCAGTGGCCTCGCGGAGGTCGCCGCAAGCCGCGTCCTGGCATAGCCAGCCGGAAATGATTGCGGGCGTGACTTCCAGGTGGAACTGCAAAGCGTATACGTTGGGGGCCACGCGAAAGGCCTGATTGCGGCAGGCGTCGCCGCAGGCCAGGAGTTCCGCGCCGGAGGGCAGATCGAATGTTTCTCCGTGCCATTGAAAAACCGTTTCCGGTTCGCGAAAGCCTGCGAACAGGGGATCGTCGCGCGCGGCTTCGGTCCACTCGAGATTCGACCACCCGATCTCCTTCACAAGGTTGGGATACACGCGAGCTCCCAGGGCGCGGGCGATCAGTTGCGCGCCCAGGCAAATGCCCAGCACCGGGATGCCGCGCTGAACGGCCTGCTGGATGGCCGCGATCTCAATGGGCAGCCAGGGCAGATCGTCGTTGACCGACATGGGTCCTCCCATGAAGATCAGGCCGGCGGCGTCCGCGGCGTCCGGCACGCGTGGAACGCCGGAGGGAACGGTATTCCGGTACAGATCGACCGGGCGGCAAAGGATACCATGGCGGTCCAGCGCGCCGGCGATCGAGCCTATCCCTTCCAATCGAGCGTGCCGGAAGGCCAGAACGTGCATGCGCGGAGATCAGTTCTTGACGGGATCGCCGGCCTTGGCGATTTCAAAGTGGCTCAGGCTTTGCGAATAGCGCGAGACTCCCCGATAGAGCGCTTCGGCCAACTTCTGGCGGTGCTCCGGCTTGGACAGCAGGGCCTCCTCTTTGGCGTTGCTGAGAAAGCCGATTTCGGCCAACACGGACGGCATGGATGCGCCGATCAGCACGATGAACGGAGCCTTTTTGATGCCGCGGTTCTTGATGCCCGAATCGTAGCGCGCGGCAAAAGGAAACAACGCAGCCTGGATGCGGCCGGCGAATTCCTTGGATTCCTCGGCTTTGTCCTGCAACGTGATCTTCTGGATCAGATCGTGCAGCTCGAAGACCGATTTGTCCGATGAGGCGTTCTCGCGGCTGGCCACAGCCAACGCATCCTTGGCAGTGGTGAAGTTCAGATAATAGCTTTCCACTCCGCCAATACGCGGATACGGCGAGGAATTGGCGTGGATGGAGAGAAATAGGTCTGCCTTCTTCTCGTTGGCAATGGCGGTGCGGCGCTCCAGGGGGATGAAGGTGTCATCGGTGCGCGTGTAAATCACTTCGCCGCCCATGCGGGATTCGATGAGCTTTCCGAGCCGGAGCGCTACGTCCAGCACCAGATCTTTTTCCAGGAGCCCGGAGGGACCCGCAGTGCCGTCGTCATGACCGCCATGGCCGGGGTCCAGCACGATACGCCGGATCTTCAGGCCGAGCGCGCGGGTGAGGGAGCCGGCGCCGTCGCTGGTGAGCTTGGCGGCATGGCTGGCTTCGAGGGGGCCGGCGGCAGGGGCACGCGCGTCCGCCAAGCTGGCCGGCGCGCGCGATTCGGCTGGGGCGCCGGCCGACGGGCGCGCCTCAGCAGCTAAACCGCGCGGCGCTTTCAGAACGACCTGCGCAGGGGACAGCGCAGGAGGCGTGGGCAACGCCGGCGTGGGCAGCGCCGGCGTGGGCAGCGCCGGCGTAGGCAATACCTGCGTAGGCAATGCCTGCGTTACAACGGACGTCCCTTTGGGCCGTAATTCGATCACCAGACGATCGGGGTTAGAAAGCTGATCCACCGTGTATTCGGCGTTCGACTGCAAATCCAATACGACGCGGGTCACGCCCTCCGTGGGCTCGGCCACCCGGATCTTCTTGACCAGCGTGTCGTCCACGGTCTTGGCATAGAAGCGCCGGTTGTCGATTTGCGGCCGCGAGTGTAAGACATCAAAGAATATGCGCTCGGGATCGTGCGCGCGCTCCGCATGGAAGGTGAATTCTCCGGTAACCTCGATCACCACGCGGGTAGTATCGCTGAAGGGCCAGCAGCGCACTGCCGTGACACGCCGCACTTCCTCGCCGCGCGCCGGTCCTGCGAGGCCAGTGGCCAGCAGCACCAGAAGCGGGATGAGCATGCGTTTCATCGAGCGTTCAATGCGAAATATAGTAAATCTTGCCGCGGGAATCCATCACCTCGCGAATGGGGTGGCGAACCTCCGCCGGGGATGCCTCCGTGGGTTTCTCCTCGACCGCTTGGACGGCGGGAGCCTGCCTTCCGGTTTCCAGCCTGCGGCGTACTTTGGCGACGTAATCCCTGGTCTCGGCGAATGGCGGCACGCCGCCAAAGCGCGAGACCGCGCCTTCTCCGGCATTATAGGCGGCCAAGGCCAGGGCTTCATCTCCCTTATACAGGTCCAGCAGATACTTCAGATAACGGGCGCCGCCCTGAATGTTGTCGGCCGGATCGAAGACGTCGGTCACGCCGAATCGCCGGGCGGTGGCGGGAATCAACTGCATCAGCCCTAGCGCGCCTTTGGGTGACACGGCGTTGGGATCGTAATTGCTTTCCGTGCGGATCACGGAGTGAACCAGTTGCGGCGAGAGCTGGTTTTGGCGCGCGATGCGGTCGACGGCTTCAACCAGAGGCGCGGGTGGATCGGCGACGGGACCGCCGGTGGACGCCGCGCGTGGTTCGGTGGAGACTACCCGGCGCACCAGGCGTCCGGTGCGCGGATCGGGGCGGACCACGGAAACCGCACCACCTTCCGCGAAGGCCGCCGCTGCCATGCCGTACATGCAGCCGATTATAAAACATTTCCGCACGGTATTGTTTTAATCCTTGTCAACGGCTCGACCGTCCGGCGCCGGATGCCTATTACTGTCAATGTTATCATTTCTTTTGTGAGCAGGGCGGGGTTCGTGCTGGCGGGGGGCAACAGCACCCGCATGGGCCGGGATAAAGCACTGCTGCCATTCCGCGGAGGCGCACTGGCCGCCCACGTGGCCGCGGCGGTAGCCACCGCCGCGGGATCGGTCACCCTGATCGGAGATCCCGTGAAGTATGGGCATCTGGGCTACACGGTGCTGCCGGATGGCACGCCCGGCGCGGGGCCCCTGGGCGGGATTGAAACAGCGCTCAGCCGGACGTTCGCCGACTGGAACCTGGTGCTGGCGTGCGACATGCCCGCGGTCCCGGCGGAATTCCTGCGAGACCTGCTGGACGCCGCGGAACGCCTGGATGCCGCCGTCCTGGTGCCGGCAGGGCCTTCGGGGCGCCCGGAACCGCTGACCGCCGTGTACCACCGACGATGCGCCGGACACCTCCGCCGGGCGCTGGATGCGGGGGTGCGCAAGGTGATGGATGCGCTCGCTGGCCTCGACGTGCGCATCCAAACCGTTGACGATGGCGCCTGGTTTGAGAATCTCAATACCCCCGGGGAGTGGGCCGGCTACCGCCATGACGGCCGTTGAACAATATCCGCATTACATCGAATTCAGGCACGTCTATAAGACGTTCGATAAGCCCGTTTTAGTCGATTCCAATTTTCACGTGGACGCCGGCCAGACCGTGGCCATCATCGGCCGCAGCGGCGTAGGCAAGTCCGTAACCCTATCGCATATCATGGGTTTCCTGAAGCCGGACAGCGGCCGCGTGATCGTGGCGCACGAAGACATCACCGATTTTGCCGAGGCGGAATTACGGCGCATTCGCAAGAAAGTGACCATGGTATTCCAGTCGGGCGCGCTGTTCGATTCCCTCACTGTGGGCGAAAACGTGCTGTTTTCGCTCGAACTGCGCGAGGACTACAACGAGCGGAATAAGGAAGACGTGGTCAACGGACTGCTCAGCGTGGTGGACATCCTGGAGGCCAAGGATGCTTATCCATCCGACCTGTCCATGGGTTACAAACGGGCCGTGGCGATCGCGCGCGCGCTGGCGGCGCAACCCCAATGCGTACTCTACGACGAGCCCACCACCATGGTGGACCCCATCATGTCGGACCACCTCAGCGACCTGATGCTGCGTCTGAAGAGACAACTCGGGCTGACCTCCATCGTGGTGACGCACGACCTGGACCTGATGTACAAGGTGGCCGACCAGGTGGTGTTTCTGTTCGAGGGGCGAGTGATCTTTTTCGGGCCGCCGGCGGATCTGGCGAAGTGCGCACATCCGCACGTGCAGGAGTTCCTGGAGATGGATCGGGTGGCATAGCCTCGCCAGCCGCGCTACTCATTGACCGCCCGCAAAACGGCGCGTGGGCAGTTATGCGAAGGTATTCAGGCGCCCACGCTCCTTTGCGGGCTTTTGAGTGACCGCCCGCAAAACGGCGCGTGGGCAGTTATGCGAAGGTATTCAGGCGCCCACGC